>JAGWTE010000021.1 GCA_028869095.1 Burkholderiales bacterium | reverse complement strand
TTGCCCGTCCTGCTGTTGACAGCACGCGATGGCATCCCGGATCGCGTACGCGGCCTGGACCTGGGGGCCGATGACTATGTGGTCAAGCCCGTTGACCTGACCGAACTGGCAGCCAGGCTGCGCGCACTGGTTCGACGCGCTCATGGCCAACCCACAGAAAGCCTGCGGGTACAGGACGTGGTGATAGACGCCGCCGCGCGATCCGTGACGCAGTCAGGCAACCCCGTGACGCTCTCCACGCGCGAATTCGATCTCCTTCACACCCTGATGCTCCATGCCGGTCGCGTCATGTCGCGCGAACAACTGGAGCAGCATCTCTACAGTTGGGGGCAAGAAGTCGACAGCAATGCGGTAGAGGTGCACATCCACCGATTGCGCAAAAAGCTGGGATCGGCCTTGATTCAAACCATCCGAGGTGTCGGCTACTTGCTGGTTCGCGACGCCCCCAAAGCAAGATGACACTCCCCCGCTCCTTGCAAGGCCGCCTCCTGGTTTGGGTCATGAGCCTGGTGATCGGGGTCTGGCTCGCCACGGCCACGGCGACCTGGTTTGATGCTCGCCACGAACTCGATGAACTGCTGGACGGCCACCTGGCCCAAGCCGCCGCGCTGCTGGTGGTGCAACAAGCGCACGAATTCGACGAAGAACAAATGCATGTGGATGCGCCGACACTGCACCGCTATGCACCCAAGGTGGCCTTCCAGGTGTTTCATCACAACCGGCCCGTCGCGCATTCAGCCAATGCCCCGGCCATGCCAATGGCCGGCACCGATCGATCGTTTCAATCAGGGTTCAGAACCCTTCATTTGGAAGGCCAGACCTGGCGCGTCTTTGCCGCTTACGGTCATGATCAGGACATCCAGGTCTATGTCGGTGAGCAGATCAGTTCACGCGCCTCGATCTTGTGGGCCCTCTTGCGCAGCGCCTTGTGGCCCATGCTGCTGGCTCTGCCCGCGCTGGCCTTGGCCACCTGGTGGGCCATCCGACAAGGTGTCGCCCCGCTGCACGACCTGGGGCGTGCCTTGAGCACGCGTCAACCCCAGGCCTTGCAACCGGTGTGGCTGGACCGCGCACCACCCGAGATGGCGCCCATGCTGGACGCCCTCAATGGCCTGCTCCAACGCATCGCCGAGTTGATGGCGTCCGAGCGCCGCTTCACCGCCGATGCGGCCCACGAGTTGCGCACCCCCATTGCCGCCATTCGCACCCAGGCCCAAGTCGCCATGGCAGAGACGGACGATGCCCTGCGCCAGCACGCCTTGCAGGCCACGCTGGAAGGCTGCGATCGGGCCACCCGGCTGGTCGAGCAACTGCTGACCCTGTCCCGCCTGGAAACCGGCGCCACACCGGATTTGACGCCCCTGGACCTGCAAAGCGTGGTCCACCGCGTGGCCGCTGAGATCGCCCCGCAAGCCATCCAGAAACATCAAACCGTGGAACTGGACGCCTCCACGCCTTGCCGGGTGGCAGGTGACGCCACCTTGCTGTCGGTCCTGATTCGCAATCTGCTTGACAACGCGATCCGATACAGCCCCAGCTCAGCCCAGATCCACATTCGTCTGAGCGCTCAGGCTTCAGGCGTGACCCTGGCGGTGGAAGACAGTGGGCCCGGCATGGCCGCGTCCGATCTCGCTCGCATCGGCGAGCGATTCTTTCGGGTCATGGGCACGGGCCAAAGCGGCAGTGGCTTGGGGTGGTCGATCGTGCAACGCATTGCCGCCGTCCATCAAGCCGATGTCAAAGTCTCATCGTCTGACACCTTGGGCGGCTTGAAGGTGGTGGTGCATTGGCCTGAACAGTCCTGAGGCTTGGGCGCGCTTTGCCATTGGGTCCACCAAAACCCCAGCACTGCCGCCATGATCAACGCGCCCAACCAGAGTCGATTGCGCTCGACCAAGTCGGGGCCTCGGCCTTGCGCCCGGCCCGTGAGCATCAAGCGCAAGGGGTTGCTGGACTTGAGCAACAGGCTGAGCAGCACCCAGCCGACGTGAGCCAGCACCAAGCCCAACAAGGCATTGCCAGCGACTTCGTGCACGTCTTCAAACCCGTCACCCCACCATTCCTGGTCCAGCACATAGCCTGACGCTGTCGTCGCCATCACCAAGGCCAACAGGCCTGCCACGGCCACTGTGTTGAAGCCTGCCTTCAAGGCTGGCCACTTGAACTGACCGGCCTGCAGGGCTTGTACCGAATGGCCCAAGGCCCGAAAGCGCGCCGCCCAGGCCGGCCAACGTGAAGGCCGGGGGCCCGCCCACAGCCAGACCGCACGAAAGCCGACCAGCCCGATCATGGTGTAGCCCAAGGTCATGTGGACCAGGCGCCAGCGCTCACCTTCCGACGTGGCGTAGGCCCCCACAAAGCAAAGGGCCAGCAACCAGTGGAAGACGCGAGTAGGCGCATCCACCATGCGACGGGTGGCTTGCGCAGAACCCGACTCAGCGGGGAATGCGGACGCGGTGTTCATTGAAGTCTCCTTGTTCTGCCCCGGCATGGCAAGCCATGCAGTTGGCGGCACTCTTGATGGCGGGACGCTTCCAGACAGAAGCCGATATCTCGTCGTGCTGGCGCACAAACCAGGCTGACTGGGTGATGCGATCCTGAGGCGGGCGATTGGACATGCTTCGATTCGGCGCCGCGTTCGTGGTCAACCAGGTCGTGAGCTTCTTGACCGACGCCACATCCAGCGAGGCATCGCTGCCGTAATGTTTCGGCAGCCCGGTCATGATCGATTGCCATGAAGCGGCCGGCAGCATACCGGGCGGATAGGCCATGTGACACGCCGCACACTCTTGTTGATAAGCGGGCAGCATGGGCACGCGTGTGCTGACGCGAGGTCGGCTCCACTCATGCTCGTCATCGTCGTCATCGGCCCAGGCCAGGCGCCCGCCCACCAGCGTCAGCAGGCTCAGCAGTCCAATCAAAAGGGGGATCCGTTTGCGCATGAGGCTCTCCTGTTCAGGGTTGGACGGTGATCAACCAAGCCAACACGTCCGCCTTCTCGGCGGCCGAGCACTCGCGCGACAACACGTCCTGGCAATTGCGCTTGAACCACTTCTCGACCTTGCTCTCGTCCGTGAAACGCTGAGGGTTGAAAGCCGGCGCCAAAGGGCGAATCGCCTTGCCGGTCGACGCATGTTTGCCCTCTTGTGACGCCGTGCTGCCATGGCAGGAGGCACAACTCCATTCACCGCCATGGCGAGACGTGAAAAACGACTGCCCTCGGGCCGCCGATGCCGGCCGACCGGCCTGCGTCGTGTAGGCCGACAGCAAGTCTGAGGGGGTGGCCGCCCAGGCCCCTTGCTGACAGGCCAGGGCCAGCAGCACCCCACCCAGTCCGTGTGACATCCCAAAAATCGAGCGCATGTGCACCTCCATGGGTGCCCATTGTTCGGGCCCGACCTTAAAACCGGCTTAACACCCGGAAGTCAGACATTCCGTGCCAAGTCCACACCCCATGCCTGCAAAAACACTGAAGTGACCAGGGGTTTGAACCGAAATCCGGCCATGGCCCGCCCCGCTCCCACATGGCTTTCCTACGTCCTGCCTCGCGATGACGAGAAGCAGGCGCTGCGCATGTCCCGCTTTTTGATGGCCGGGGCGACGTATTTGATGACCATCGTGCTAACCAGCCTGGCCTCGGCACTGGGCTTTGTGCAGTGGAAGGCAGTCGGCTACATGAGCGTGGCGATCTTGCTGATCAACGTGACGTTTTACAGCCTGATCCGCTCCAATTGGAACCTGAAGTTTCGCGACCCCAGCCTGACGCAGCTCCAGATTTTTGCCTGCTGTCTGGCCGGCATGATCCCCGTCCACTACGCGCAGACGCAAGCACGTGGCATGTTCCTGATGCTCTACATCGTGCCGATCAGCTTTGGCATGTTCAAGCTCAACCTGCGCCAGATGATCGAGATCGCCCTGTTTGGCAGTGCCCTTTATGCGATCGACACGGGCTGGGGCCTGTACAGGGGCGACCAAGGTTTAGACAAACGGGTGGAGTTGCTGCACTTGGTCGTGCTGGGCGCCGTCCTGCCCTGGTTTGCGGCTTTTGGTGGCTACAGCAGCGACTTGCGCAAGCGCATGCGCGAATCCAAAGTCGCCGCTGAAATCGCCAGCCAATCCAAGAGTGAATTCCTGGCCAATATGAGCCATGAAATCCGCACCCCGATGAATGGCGTGATCGGCATGTTGGGCCTGCTCTTGGGCAGCGAACTCAAGCCCCAACAAAAAGAGTTTGCCGAAGTGGCCCGTGGCAGTGCCGAAAGCCTGCTGGGCCTGATCAATGACATTTTGGATTTCTCCAAGATCGAGGCCGGCAAGCTCACCATCGAGCCCATTGCCTTCAGCGTCCGCGCGGGTGCGGAATCGATTGCGGACTTCCAACTCCTGGCGGCCGAGAAGAAGGGCCTGGACCTGATCCTGCGTGTCGACCCCGATCTGCCGGAGTATCTGGTGGGCGATCCGGGCCGCATCCGCCAGGTCACGTCCAACCTGGTCAGCAACGCGATCAAGTTCACCAAAGAAGGCCAGATCCTGATCGAGATGCTGCGCGTGGCCCCCACGGACAGCCGCGCGCACCTGCGGGTACAGGTCACGGACACCGGCATTGGCCTGACACCCGAGCAACAACAACGCCTGTTCCAAAAGTTCAGCCAGGCTGACACCTCCACCACCCGCGTCTATGGTGGCACCGGCCTGGGCTTGGCCATCTCCAAGCAATTGGTTGAGCTGATGGGCGGGCAAATCGGGGTCACCAGCGCGCCCGGCCAAGGCAGCACCTTCTGGTTCACACTGGACCTGCCTGTAGGCACCGACCCCAACCCGCCTGAGACCAAGCCGGCCTCGGGCCGCAGCCGCTTTGCGGGCTCGCGGGTGCTGTTTGCGGCAGACCATGCCTCGACCCGTCAAGTCCTGCACGAAGAGCTGGCCCTGCTCGGATTCGATCCGGTCGCTTGCGACAGCGGCTTTGCCGTCCTCAACACCATCCAGGAAGCCGCAGATGCCGGGCACCCGATTGACGTGGCCATCCTCGCGCTGAATCTCTCGGGCATTGACGGCCTCACCCTGGCCACGGCCTTGCAAGAAGACCCCCAACTGAAGCGGACCCAACTGGTGGTGCTGGGCCCCTCGTCCCGCCAGTCCGATCAACAGGCCTTCAAAGACGCAGGCTATCTGGCCTATTTGTGCAGCCCGATCCGGCGCCGTGACGTGCGTAACATCCTTGAAGCGGTGTTGGCCACCGGGCCTCGGCCGCTGGACTTCATCACCCGGCATGGCTTGGTCTCTGCCATTGAGGATGACGGCAAAGACGCACAGCATCCGCACCCCTTCCTCAACTGCCGCATCCTGGTGGTGGACGACAACGCGGTGAACCAACGGGTGGCCTCGGTGATGCTGCAGCGTTATGGCTGCATGGTCGACGTGGCCGCCAATGGGATCGAAGCCTGCAGCATGGTCAACATGCTGCCTTATGACCTGGTGCTGATGGACTGCCAGATGCCCGAGATGGACGGCTACGAAGCCTCTCGTGCCATCCGTCAACGCGAAACAGACCAAGGTGCCACACGCCGACTGCCCATCATCGCCCTGACGGCCAATGCCATGGAAGGCAATGCCGAAAAGTGCCTGGCCGCTGGCATGGACGACTACCTGAGCAAACCCATCCGCCCCGAAGCGCTTTACGAGAAGCTGGCGCAACGCCTGCCCCGCGCCGTGAGCCACAAGCCCACCGCCCAACCCCAAGCGCCGTCCCCAGGCCAGAGCCAAGGCTTTCAGGAGATGCATGGCATCTTGGGAGAGGACTACGCGCCACTGGCCCAGATGTACCTGAGCGAGGCCGTGGACAAGGTGCGGCAACTGGCTCAGGCCATGAACCACGGCGACCACGACACGGCACGCCGGGTGGCCCACCACCTCAAAGGCAGCTCGCTGTCGATTGGCGCCACCGACCTGGCCGCCTTGTTGGGCCGCATCGAAACCGCAGGCAGCGCGGCTGACACCGATCAGCTGGCGCAACTGGCGCCGCAACTGCCCGGCGCGCATCAACGCGCCAGCGAGGCTTTGAGCGAGTACCTGCAAAGCGAACTCGACACCGTGCGCTGAGCCCGCCCAGGCACAAACCCTGAAGCCATTCGCAGCGATCTGCTGCCAACTCCCCACAACGTCACCCGGTTGACGTTGCATGCTCGGGTTTTTCTCCCTTGTCCGCGCTTCCCCTTTGAAGCGACCATGTCAACACCCTCAAATGAGGGGCGTTCAACAAAAGACATACTGAGACAAGGACAAGCCCATGAAAAAGACCTTGATCACCGCCGCATTCGCCATCCTGGGTGTGCTGGCTGGCGTCCAACCCGCCATGGCTGCGGGCTACACGCAGACCAAGTACCCCATCGTGCTGGTGCACGGTCTGTTCGGCTTTGACAGCATCCTGGGCATCGACTACTGGTATCGCATCCCCGAAGCCCTGCGCGCAGACGGCGCCCAGGTGTTCGTGACCCAAGTGTCAGCCGCCAACTCCACCGAAGTGCGTGGCGAACAGCTGCTCACCCAGGTCAAGCAGATCATGGCGATCACCGGCGCCACCAAGGTCAACCTGATCGGCCACAGCCATGGCGGCCCCACCGCCCGCTACATCTCGGGCGTGGCGCCTGAACTGGTCGCCTCCGTGACCAGCGTGGGCGGCGTGAACCGTGGCTCGGACTTTGCCGATGCCGTGCGTGGCGTGCTGCCTGATGGCTCGCCCCTGACCAGCATCGTTGCCGCCACGGTGGACGCCACGCTGACCGCGCTGATCGAAGGCCTGTCCGGCCAACCCGACTTGCCCAAAGACGCCAACGCCGCCCTGACCTCGCTGAGCACAGCAGGCTCCACCGCCTTCAACGCCAAGTTCCCTGACGGCGTGCCCACCAGCGGTTGCGGCAACGGTGCCACCCTCGTCAACGGCGTACGCTACTACTCCTGGGGTGGATCGACGCCCTACACCAACCTGTTTGACCCCATCGACGGCCCCCTGCTGCTGACCAGCGCCTTCTTCAATGGCAAGGCCAACGATGGTCTGGTGTCGGCCTGCTCGATGAACCTGGGTCAGGTCATCCGCACCAACTACATCATGAATCACCTGGATGAAGTCAACCAGACGGTCGGCTTGGTCAGCATCTGGGAAACCAACCCGGTGGAGTTGTTCCGCCAACATGCCAACCGCCTGAAATCGGCGGGCCTGTGATTCAGCCCTCCCCCTGAAAAGACCGCTTCGGCGGTCTTTTTTTGGAGTCCAAGATGTCCAACAAGATCCTGCTGCACACCTCACGCCGCCCACACAAAATCGCCTGGGCCGTGGCGGCCTGTGTGGGCGCCCTGCTCGCCCTGGCCATTTATCAACGCCATGCACTACACGGTGAGGATGCGGCCCACTCGGCCCAGTCCGCTTCGCAGACAGCTCAGGCCACGGCCACCCAAGACTGGACACGCTCGTTTGCCGGCACCTCACCAGACGGGCAGCTGGCCACCTCGGGTCGCGATCTGGTCTTGAGCCCCGACCTGATCAAGCGCTTTGAATACCACCTGACGGCCGTCGGCGAAAAGACCCAGGCCCAGATCAAAGCCGCCATCATCCAAGACATCGCGGCCGAGCTCAACGAGAGGGGCCAGAAAGAAGCCTTGCGCATCCTGGATGCGTATCTGAAGTTCAAGACCGCCCTGGGTTCGGTCACACAACCCAAGCTGGGCGAGATCAGTGGCGCCTCGTTGGCGCAGCATTTCAAATCCGTCCGCGATTTGCGCGCGCAGTACTTTCAGCCCAATGAGGTCCAGGCCCTGTTCGGCAACAGCGACGAATACGATGACTACACGGCCAAAAAGCTGGCCATCACGCAAAACTCGGGCTTGAGCAGCACGGAGCGTGAAGCCCAGTTGCAGCGGCTCAAAGACACACTGAGCCCGGAGAACCGCGCCAATGTGGAACAACCCGTGATCCACCTGACGCTGGCCGCCAAGGAAGAAGCCGCGCGACGGGAGGGCGCCTCGCCCGAGGCCATCCAGCAAATCCGCACCAACCTGGTCGGGGCCGATGCCGCCAAACGGCTGGCTGCCTTGGACCAGGAAGAAGCCGCCTGGAAGACCCGCATTCAGCAATACAAAGAGGCGCTGGCCGCTGATCCCACCCGAGCCCAACAGCTCAAAGGCACCTTGTTCACCCCCAAGGAACAGCTGCGACTGGCCGCTTACGAATGAGCCCACAGACACGAGTGGGTGAGCTACACTGAAGCAAACCCTTCGTTTTGCCCCGTGTGACTGCGCTCTCGGCCTGGCCGATCTGATCACGATCTCGCCGCACTGCGCCGATTCACACGGCTGCCACCTCTCTGGTGCAGCACCCTCACGCGGGCGGGCTCATGCCGGGCTACCAAACCAAACAAGAACACATCTCGGTCGACGGTGTCGACAAGCTGTGGATCCGATCCTTGCTGGATCGCCAGCAATTTGCCGACCCGCATGGCGAAGCCGAGGCGCTGGGCATCTCCAGCGCCATGTGGCCCCTGTTCGGCCTGTTGTGGCCCTCTTCGCGCCACTTGGCCGCCTACATGGCCACCCGGCCCGTGCTGGCCGATGAGCGCATTCTGGAAGTGGGCTGCGGCCTGGCCCTGGCCAGCCTGGTGTGCCACCGGCGCGGCTCAGACGTCACCGCGTCCGACTGCCACCCTCTGGCATCGAGCTTTCTGATCGCTAACACGGGCCTCAATGACATGAGCCCCCTGCCCTATCGCCATGGCGACTGGGGCGCCGATCCTGAGGCCCAGGTGCACAGTCAGCATCCCACGGTCAAAGGCCGCTTCAATGTGATCATGGGCAGCGATGTGCTCTACGAGCGTGATGAGCCGGGCCACCTGCCCGGCTTCATTGGCCGCCATGCCAAGCAGCAGGTGGAAGTCCTGATCGTGGACCCCAACCGAGGCAACCGATCGGCCTTCAGCCGTCGCATGGCCAACGATGGCTTTCAGCTCGAAGAGATCGACCTGAGCCATGCCGCCGAAGGCGAAGACCCCGCCTACAAAGGCCGCCTGCTGCGCTATGTGCGCGAGCAGGTCGAATAAGACGGCGTCTTTACCGAGGGCGCCTGCGCGTGGGCGGATGGTGGCGCTGCCAGGACACGGCGGCACTCACCACCGTCAGGGCAAACACGACCAGTGTGATCGCGTTGAGTGCTGCCCCCCAGGCCCGCGCTTCAGGGCTGAGGTACCCAGCCACCAGCCGCCACAACAATGACAGCTGCAGCAAGAGCAAGGGCCCATAAAAGCGACGATCAAAGTACAGCTTGACGCGCGCCACGGCGGGCAAGATGACCGGCGCATGCCCCATCACCATGCTGATGACAAAACCCAGCCCCAAGGCATGCAAGGCCGCATCTCGGACCGGGGCCCCCATCGCATGGGCCGCCCAACACAGCCCGGCCACACCCAACCAAACATAGCCACTGAGCAGGCACACCGCCATGTACTGGCTCAAGCCCTGGGTGCGCACCGTGTGCCGTGCGATGTCAAACAAGCCCAGCCAGACTGCCAGCGAGGTCAAAGCCAGGCCCAGCACCACGCCGCCCATCATGGGGTCGCGCCCCGATAGCCAGACCCCGGCCAGCAAGGCCGCCACCACGGCCATCAACCAGGGCTGTGCCTTCGGATGCCCTCGGGTCAGACGCGACATCTCCAGTCGCTCAGCGGCAATGGTCAGCACCAAAAAACTGAACCACGAGGCCAGCACCTCATCGCTCAGGATCATGATCATGAAGCGGGCATTGCCCCACAGCCACACCAAGGCCGACAGCAGCAACAACCAGGTGTGTGGCGCCGACTGCTTCTTGACGATCACGATGTTGACCACCACAAACACCGCCGCGGCCAACACCAACAAATCGACGCCCCAGGTGTACTGTTTCAACAGCAGGCACAAGGCGCCCAAGGCCGAAGCGATGGGCGCCGCAAAGGCCCATGCCTGGCGCACCGCCACCGCCCGCTCAATGCCAATGACCGTGCCCAAAAAGCCGCCGATCATCAAGGCCGCATGCAAGCCCGCCGCTTGCGAGGCCCAATCCCACTGGGCCACCGCCGGCATGGACACGCCCGCGCGCAAGAGCCCGCCCAACACCCCACTGACCAGGCTGATGAGGACCAGGCCCATCATCACAGGCCGGGTCACCCACATCGTGCGACTCACCATTGCATGACCCGTTGTGCCCGGCCGCTCATGCGCTCAGGGGTCCACGGCGGGTTCCAGCACAACTCCACCTCGATCTTCATCTCTGGTGGGACCACCGGGTCCAACTCGGCTTGGACGTCATCGATGATCACATCCGTGACCGGGCACGCCGCCGAGGTCATCGTCATCAGCACATGCACCTTGTCCGCCGTCACCGTGACGGTGTAGATCAGACCCACATCGACAATGGACAAGGCCACTTCCGGGTCCACCACCTTTTGCAAGGCCCGCGTGATGGGCTCGCGCAAAGACTCGTCACCGATGTATTCAAAGGGAGGCTGCTCGTTCATGTCGCAATCCAGTTGGGGCAAGGACAGATCTCTGCATGGTAGCGGCCCGACAGAGCCCCTCGGCGCAGAATCCCTGCTAAGCGGATGACTTTGCGTTGCGTCAAGCAAAAATGCCATCATCGAGCGCGATCTGCCACACGCCCCACCATGACCCTTGACCTGTTTGACAACCCACCCCAGACCGGCGGACGCCAAGTCCTGGGGCCGCAGTCCTGCGTGCTGCGAGGCCTGGCCTTGCCGATGGAACACGTCCTGGTGGAAGCGATTGCCAGCATCGAACGCGTCTCGCCGTTTCGGCACATGGTCACCCCGGGCGGCTTCACCATGTCCGTCGCCTTGAGCAATTGCGGCGACCTGGGCTGGACCACCGACGCCAGCGGCTACCGCTACACCTCGATCGACCCGCTCACCCAAGAGCCTTGGCCAGCCATGCCAGCGGCGTTTCGCCAATTGGTGCAAGAGGCCACCCTGGCTGCGGGCTTCGAAGGCTTTGATCCCGACGCCTGCTTGCTCAATCGCTACCGGCCGGGTGCGCGCATGAGCCTGCATCAAGACAAAAATGAACGCGATTTGACGCAGCCCATCGTGTCCGTGTCCCTGGGCATCCCGGCCACCTTTCTGTTTGGGGGCCTGCGACGCAAAGACCCGGCTCAACGCGTGCCCCTGCTCCATGGCGATGTGGTGGTCTGGGGCGGGGTGGACCGCATGCGTTACCACGGCATCGTGCCGCTCAAGGAAGCCGCGCACCCTTTGCTCGGTGCGCAACGCATCAATTTCACGTTTCGCAAAGCGGGCTGACACGCTCTGCACGGCGTCTGAGAACCGCAAGGAACGGAGTGTGGGGCCCGCGAATCTTGTCTACAGTGATCCCCGTCGGACACAGACTAACCACCCCATCATGAAGACCCAGACACCCCATGCCGACCTGGTCGCCCAAGCGTGTCGCCGCATCGAGTCCAGCGAGGCCCTTCCGAGCCTGGACGAACTGGCTGAGCAAGCGAAGCTGAGTCCGCACCACTTTCATCGCGTCTTCAAAGCCATCACGGGCCTGACGCCCAAAGCCTATGCCTCGGCACATCGGGCCCAACGCATGCGGGCGCAGTTGCAGCATCCTGACACGTCCATCACCGAAGCCATCTACGACGCGGGCTTCCAGGCCAACAGCCGCTTTTATTCGACCTCGGACCGTGTGCTGGGCATGCGTCCCAAAGATTACCGCGCGGGCGGTGCCCAGACCGTGATCCGCTTTGCCGTGGGCCAGTGTTCATTGGGATCCATCCTGGTTGCGCAAAGCGCGCGCGGGGTTTGCGCCATCTTGCTGGGCGACGATCCGAATGCCTTGGTACAAGACCTGCAAAAGCAGTTCAACCGGGCCGAACTGATTGGGGGCGACACCGCTTTCGAGCAGGTGGTGGCGCAAGTGGTCGGCCTGATCGAAGCCCCCAAGCTGGGATGCCAATTGCCCCTGGACATCCAGGGCACAGCGTTTCAAGAACGCGTCTGGCAAGCGTTGTGTGAGATCCCGCCCGGCAGCACGGCCAGCTACACCGAGATCGCGCAACGCATCGGCCAACCCCAGGCGGTGCGCGCGGTGGCGCAGGCCTGTGCGGCCAACCACCTGGCCGTGGCCATTCCCTGCCACCGCGTGGTCAGGCTGGACGGCGATCTGTCTGGCTACCGCTGGGGCATCGAGCGCAAACGCGCTTTGCTGGACCGCGAACGGGCGGCACCAGCCACCGTCACAACAAACTCGACGCCACGTTGATCAACAAGGCGATCAAGCTAGTGTTGAACAAAAATGCCTGCACGCAGTGGAGCAAGCCCACGCGACGCATGGCCTGGCTGCCGATGGACACATCGGCCGTTTGCCCCGAGGTCCCGATCACGGCGGCAAAGTACAGAAAGTCCAGATAGTCTGGGTGCTCGGTTTCCGGGAAGATCAGCCCACCCGCCTGGCCTCGTGCCCGCGACGCGTAATAGTCGTGCGCATAGTGCAAGGCAAACATCGTCTGCGTGAACGCCCACGAGGCCAAAATCGTGACCACGGCCAAGGCAATGTGTGCGTAGCGGGCGGCCCCATTGAAGTCCTTGGCCACCGATAACTCGGCCACGATGGCCCCCAGACTGGCCAGCGACGCCAGCACCACCAAGGTGAGGATGGTGATCGCGCCGCTGTCCTGCAAGCGGCAACGACGATCAATTTGCGTTTGGTCGGAACGCACCATCATCCAGCCTGCCAAGGCCAGATACAGCCACGCCCCGCTGTTCCACCCGATGATCAAACGGGTGATCTCTCGCGAGGCCCAGCTGTGTGGCAGCAACCCCGCCACAAGCAGGCCAACCGCACCGGCGATGAACAAGCGGGGCCGCGCGGCAATGTGTCTGATCAGTCGACTTTTTCGCATGGTCTGGCTACCTCGCCGACTGGCTCAAGAGCGGCGCTGAGACTGCTTGAGGGTGTAAAGATACAGCCCTTCGACCTTTTCACGCGCCCAAGGCGTCTTGCGCAAAAACTTCAAGCTCGACGCCACGCTGGGATCATGCGTGAAG
This sequence comes from Burkholderiales bacterium, assembly GCA_028869095.1. GTDB lineage: Bacteria > Pseudomonadota > Gammaproteobacteria > Burkholderiales > Burkholderiaceae_C > Aquabacterium. The sequence continues at coordinate 8,585 of JAGWTE010000021.1, read as the reverse complement.
CATCGAATGGGAATGCGCTGCCCCAACTCTTCCCAGCCGTAGTACTCGGCCAGGTCTTCGACCATGCGGGCCAAAGTGATGCCGTGAAGGGGATTGTTGGTCTGGCTGTTTGAGGTCATGGGGCTGGATTATCGGCGCCTTGGCTGCTCTTTGGCTTGCGCGCCCCTCACCTCGAATTTGACGAGTTCGCGCACCTTGCCCACCTCATCGAGCAATGCCAGCCGATGCGCCCCCGGCCACATGGCCCATTGTGTGTTCACCGCCGGCCCCAGACGCTTGTCATCCAGACGCCACGACCACTTACGCGATACACCGGGCACCACCTTGAACTGCAGCTTTTGCGCTTGAGGAGGGATGTCAGGATCCAGAGCGACAACGGTGCGGTCTGCCGGCGCCTGGATCAAGGTGCGAGCCGCTCCTCTGGCACTGGCCAGACGCATCAAGGGCTGCTCCGTTCCGGGGATGAACCATTCGCTGCGAGGCGCCTCCATATCATGTTCAAACCGTACAGCCTGCGTCAGCACACCGGTGGGCGCAGCTGGCGCCAACCCAGCCTCTCGATCAGGATGACGCCGATGCAATTCGTCCAACACCGATCGCCACACTGGCGCCGCCCCGCTTACACCTGAGACATCCCACATCGGGTCGCCGCTGGCGTTGCCCACCCACACGGCCACGGTAAAGCGCTTGGAAAAGCCCACGCACCAGTTGTCACGCATGTCTTTGCTCGTGCCCGTTTTAACGGCAGACCAGTAGCGGGTGGCCAGTGCATTGTCCAATCCAAAGGTAGGGACACGGGCTTCGCGATCAGCCAAGACGTCGGCCACGATGAAGCTGGCCTCGGGGCGCATCACCGGCGCGGATACCGTTGAGGGTTGGGGATCGGTGACCAGGGTGCGCAAAGGCGTGAGCATCCCGCCCTGGGCCAGAGCCCGATAAGCATTGGCCAATGAGGCCAAGGTGACCTCGGCTGAACCCAAAGCCAGGCTGTAGCCGTAGTAATCACCGTTGTGTTTGAGCGGCAGGCCCAGCGACATCAAGCGCTGACCGAATCGCTCAGGGGTGACCATGACCAAGGTGCGCACTGCGGGGATGTTGAGTGAGGATGCCAGCGCCGTGCGCAAAGACACATGGCCCTTGTAGTGGTGATCGTAGTTTTGCGGGATGTACAGCCCGGCACCCGTGTTCAGGCCCACGGGAGAGTCATCCAGCAAGGATGCCGCCGTCAGCCAGCGTTGCTCGATCGCGATCTCATACAAGAAGGGCTTGAGGGTGGAGCCCGGCTGCCGCAAGGCGGTCACCCCATCCACCTCGCCCGCTTGCGACAACGCCCCGCTGGAGCCCACCCAGGCCAACACGTCGCCGCTGGCGTTGTCGATCGCGATCACCGCACCGTCTTGCACATGCCGCTCGCGCAGCTCGGCCAGATGCTGACGCAAGGTATCGCGGGCAAAGCGCTGCACACCGGCATCCAGTGTGGTGCGGATCGTGGTGGGCATGAACGTCGTGCCGGCCCCGTTACCCGTCCCTGTACCAGTCCATTTGCGCACCACCTGCTGCGCCAGATGCGGCGCCAATTGCGCATCGGCATCCAGACGCTCTGCGCTCTTGCTGGCCAACACCTGCGCGGTATAAGTCTTGAGCATGGGGCAACTGCTTGCCTGGCGCTGCTCTGTCAACACGGCACAGGCCCGTACTGCCACCCGATCTGCTGAGGCATTGGGGGCCCGCACCAGTGCCGCAGCGATGGCACCCTCTTCCAAGTTCAGCCCGCTGGGATACTTGTGAAACAAGCGAGACGACAGGGCCGAAATGCCCACCACCTCGCCCCGAAAACCGACCAGGTTCAGATAGGCCTCCAAGATCTGGTCCTTGCGCCAGTTGTGCTCCAAACGCCAGGCCGTGGACGCCTGCCCGATCTTGGTCACCCAGGATCGTCCACCTTTTCCGTCTTTGGGCCCTGCCCACTGCGCATCGAGCAAACCGGCCAACTGCATGGTCACGGTCGATGCACCCCGCGTGCGGCTGTTCCACACATTGGACCAAGCCGCTGCCGAGATGGCTTGCCAGTCCACCCCAGCATGCTGATAAAAGCGCTTGTCCTCAGACAAGAGCAAGGCATGTCGCAAGGCCGGCGAGATCTGGGCCAAGGGTACCCACTCACCGCGCAAGGCCGCGCTGTCGGTGCGCAGGGCTTGCAGGGGCGAGCCATGGCGGTCCAACAAGACCGTGTCTGACGAACGATAGGCCGAACGGACCTGCTCGAAGCTGGGCAGCGCATGGGCCACGCCCCAGGTGGCAGCCCATGCCAGTGCGCCCACCCGCACCAGTTGCCTCACCCCCAGACACCCGCCGTTCACGCCACCCCCATCAAGGCTGACTTCGCATGGCCTTCATCATCACGAGAGCACATCAAGGCCGCACCACCACCGCAGCATTCGGCGACTCGCCAAACATCTCGGGCGCATACATCGCTTCCATGCGGGTTTGCGGCAGGTTGAAGGTGCCCGGGTTGTTCAAGCGCACGGTGTACTCGACGCTGAAGTTGCCCTTGGGCAGGTAGCGGTAATACGCGCGGAAGGCTTCGAAGCTGCGCTCTTGATAGGCCAGCCAACCCCGGTCGTCTTCCTTCTCGCTGCCTGTGTCCATCTGGCTGTCGCGGCCCAGTCCCGTGCCCAAGATGCTGGCGCCGCCTGGAACGGGATCGTTGAGCACCACCCAGGTCGCATCGGCTTGCACATCCACGTCCAGGTGCACTCGCAGCACATCGCCTCGGCTGTACTGGCCTTTGACCTTCTGCTCCACCGGCGTCACGGTCTTGGTGATGCGGTAGCCGGAGCTGAAGGGCGTGAGCACCGGCACGGCCGCCTTGCTGGTGAAGGTCACCCAAGGCTTGCCTGTGCCCTCGTGGTTGATCTTCACCGCCGTGGCCGCTTTGTTGCCCCCCACAGCAAAGCCCTGCGGCCAGCCCAAGGCCAGCAAACCACCCGTTGGCTGCTTGCTCCAATCCAGCGCTTGGGCCTTGTCGCCAGGCTCAAAGGCCACGCGAGAGCTACCGGCCACCGGATCACGCTCGAAGCGCTTGGAGAACGCCTCGATGGCCACCGTGCCCCAGGCATTGGCCACCGTGGTGGACCAACGGCCCAACTGGTGGCGTTGCAGCGTGCCGGTGACCAGGCGCGGCAAGTCGTCTTTCCAGGCCGCCTTGTCCAGCACGCCCAAGATCATGCGCACACTGTTGACATCGCCATTGGCCATCAGCCACCACCAGCTGTCATCGCGCTCGGTTGAGAAACCCAGGCGCGTGCCTTGCACATTCAAGCGGGCGCGCAAGATCTGCTCGGCCTCGTTGATGCGCTTGTCGCGATCCGGGATGTCCTTGACGCGGTCCAGCACCATCAACCAGTCAATCACGGCGCCGGTGGGCCATTGGTTGGGCAAGACCTGGATCGAGCCCAACATGCGGGCCTGCACATGACCATTGCGGCTGAGCGCCTCCAAGGCCGCCACCTTGCGCACATCCAGATCGCCATTCTTCAAGAAGGTCGGCATCCAGAAATCGCGCTTGATGCGCCCTTCCACAAAGGCGATCAGGCCACGCTCCATCTTGTCACGCGTGTCAGGCGGAATGTGAAAGTCATAACCCAGCTTGCTGGCTTCTTCCGAAATCGACAGCAAGTAGGCCGTCAGCGAGTCACTGCCCGTGTTGTGCCAGCCTGCGCCCGGCGGGAAGTAATTGGCCAAACCATCTTCGTCCAGATACAAGGGGATCTGGCTGGCGATGCTTTGCCAATACGCGGTGTCGCGCAAGCCAATGGCGATCGAGGCCTTTTGCTCCAAGCAGGACCAGGGGTAGCGTTCAAAGAACTGACGCACACCCGGCAAGCCGTCTGCCAACTTCGGTCTGAAGGCCACCTCGATGCCGCCGCGCAAAGCGCCATTCGCATCCGGCAAGGCTTTTTGGGGCGGCGCGATGGGCAGGCTGATGGCCTTGTCCAGTTGCATCAGCGTGGCTTGTTGCACCGTCACCGGCACGGCTTCGGCCACCTTCTGCGCAAACTTCATGCGGTCCTGCGCCCCGCTCGATTTGGCGCTGACTTGCCAATCGACCTGCTTGATGTTGTAGGGCACCGTCACATCCCAAGCGGCCTCGGCCGCCGCATTGGCATCGATGTGAACCTTCTGCTCGGGCAAGTTGCCGCCTGCCTGCGCATTGACGACCACGTCCATGGCTTGCGCCGTTGTATTGCGCAGCGTGAACATGGCGCGGTATTGGTCGCCCTCACGCACCAGCGGCGGCACACCGGACAAGATCTGCAGGTCTTGCGTGGCTCGGATGCTGGCGCGGCCCATGCCGAACAAGGCCGCGTTCCCACCCTTGACCACATCGGCAATCGCCACGATGCGAAAGCTCGTCAGCGAGTCATTGAGCGGCACGTTCACCACGGCCTCGCCCTTGGCATCCAGCACCACGCGCGGGTTCCACAGCAAGAGCGTGTCAAACAGCTCGCGGGTGGGGAACTGCCCGCCGCCGCCTCCGGGTGGCGCGGCCTTCTTGCCGTAGTGGCGTTTGCCGATGATCTGCATCTGCGCGGTCGCGGTCTCGACCGCATAGCCCCGCTGCTGGATCATGGCGCCCAGCAAGTCCCAACTGTCATTGGGCTTGAGCTCCAGCAAGGCTTCGTCCACGGCGGCCAAGGCCACCTCGGTACCTGCTGGTGCAGGCGAGCCATCGGGCAAACTGACCTTCACACGCACCTGGCTGTTGGCGCGAATCGGGTAGCTGGTCTTGTCCGGGGTCACGTCCACCTTCAAGGTGTGGCCCTTGATGCCCACCTCAATCTCGGCGATGCCGTATTTGAAGGCCGGCTTGGACAAGTCGACCACGGCCGTGGGTTCTTGGTACTGCTGGCCCTCATCGCGATAGGCCTTCCACCATTCTGTGGGGGCACGCCAGCCCCAGGTAAAGAAGGAATACCAAGGCACCTCGCGGATGCGGCCTCGCACGTCCAACACCGACACGAACACATTGGGTGCCCATTCGGCTTTGACCGGCACCTCAATGGTGGGATCTTTGCCATTGAGCTCCACGGTCATCGTCTCCAGGATGCCGTTGCGTTCGATGGCCACCAAGGCCGTGCCATGGCGGAAGGGGCTGCGCACCTGGAACTTGGCCACCTGGCCGGGCTCGTAATTGCGCTGCTCGGGGATCACGTCCATGCGGTCCTGGTTGTCGCCCCCAAACCAGACCTCGCCTTGCCGCGTCACCCACACGGTGGCGGCAGACTGGCTGCGGTTGCCGCTGCTGTCTTTGGCTTCGGCGATCAGTTCAATCTCGCCCACGCTGTTCATCTCGGCTTCGCACAAAACCAGGCCGCGCGCGTCGCTGGTGCCGCTGCACACCTCGCCCAGATCCTGATCGGCGTTCTGGTTGTCATAGGCGTAAAAGCCGCCCACCAGGCGCTTGCGGGTCGAACTGGTGCGATGCGCCACAGCACGCAACTTCACGCTCACGCCAGCTTGTGGCTTGCCATTGGTGTCCAGGGCCACCATCTGCGTGGCCACCTTCTGCTTGACCGACACCCACGAGTCCGTGCGCACCCCCAGCACGATGCCCGATGGCCAGACAGGCAGCGTCTGGCTCAAGGTTTGCACCTCGCCATTGGGGTCGGCGTAGGTGGCTTGCACCAGCAACTGCTTGGGCGTTTTGACTTCGGGCAGCTTGGCTAAGGTGACCGATCCTGCGCCCTTGCTGTCCAGCTTGACGGCCAACTTGTCGGCCACCAGCTTGGCGCTGCCTTCGCGCACGTGAACGGACGTTTCGCCATCGTCCTCGTCCACATAGTCTTCCGAGAAGTAGCCACGCGCATTGGGGTCCGTCGGCTCACGCGGGGGCGCAAAACGGAACCCCGGGTAGCGTTCGGTGCGCAAAGCACTCGTTACATCAGCATCGCCCAACTGGGCCGACACCCTCACCGGCAAGTCGGCCGCACCACCGCCATTGCCGTAGTTGATCTGCAGCCCCAGCGGTACGTCTTTGGGTTGCACCAAGGCGGCCTTTGGCCCGATGATGCGACCGGTCATCACCGGCAGGCGGAACTCTTCCACGCGGAAAGAACCCGTCTGGTAGGTGCGCGCGCCATCTTGCAGCGCCACGTTGTAGACGCCCAGTTTGGCGTCTTCCGGAATCTTGAAAACCGTCTCGGCATGGCGGTGGCCGCGCCAGGCCAGCGGGAACTTGAACTCCTGCCCCGATCCCTCATGCACGATGCGCGCCTCGGTGGGCAACTCCTCATCGCGCATCAGGCGCAAGCCCTTGAGCTGCTCGGCCCGCGCGTGATGCTGCATGGACACGGTTTGCCCGGCCCGCAGCAAAGTGCGATCCAGCACCGAATGGAACAAGGCCTTGTCGGTCTCATCGCGGCTGGTGGTGCTGACATGGAAGCGCCAGGACTCGATGCCTTCGTTCCAGTTGGACCACACAAAGGCCATGTCGGCGCGGCCTTGTTCGTCGGTCTTGCGGGCACTGACAAAGTAGCCCTCTTCGCGGCCTGAATTGCCTTCGGAACAATAGCTCCAGCCCAGTTGCGGCAACTCTTCGTTGACCATGGCAAAGCCCGTTTTGTCGGTCTGTCCCTTCCAGATCAGCTTGCCGTGGCAATCCGACACCTGCACCTGCGCATTGGCCACCGGCTTGGCCTTGTCCAGCGTGGTCACCCACACACCGGAGTTGACCGCACCCCATTTGAAGTGCACGCCCAGATTGGTCACCAAGACGCTGGTGCGCACATACATGGGGGCATCGCGGTCCAGCAGCGCTTGCCCCAGTCGGGGCGATTCAATCTCCACCACATGGAAGCCCGCCTGCGGCATGGGGATGCCGATCACCTCAAAGGGATGCGGGTCGGTCTTGGCCTGACTGGGCAGGGCCACCTTGCTGGCCCCCTTCTCTCGGTTGAGCAGGCTGACAGCACGTGTTTGCACCAAGTCCGCGCGATCAGGGTCATAGCCCGATTCGGGCTCGATCTCGTCCTCGCCATAACGCTTGGCTTTGCGCTTGCCGCGCAGAGCCGCCTTGGTGGGCGGTTTGGGCAGCTTGATGTGTAACTCAGACTCAACCTCCGCGCGCGACAGGCGCGATTCGTCATAGCGCTTGACCCGCGCCAGCCACTCGATGATGGCCGCATCGTCACTCAGCTTCAGGTCGCGCACCGCGCTGTGGGGCTGGGGCTGGCCATTGGCCGATACCTTGGGGCTCAAAGACTTGACGGCCAGATCGCCCTCCACATGGCGCACGGTCACCGGCAAGGTGGGCTCGGCGTTCAACTCCAGGATGCCGAAGGTGGCACGCGGAAACTTGGCCAAGGGCGGCGCTTCGCTGGTCCGCGTCTGGATCGGGAAAGCGCTGGCATTGCTCAGGCTGCGGCCCGAGTCATCCTTGAGATCCTTGGGAACCTCGATCCGGATGTCGGCACTGTCTGGAAACGGCGCGCTGAACTCGACGGCGCTGACTGCGCTTTCAGACGGGTCGATCTTGACCTCGCCCTTGTTGCGCGTGAAGAAGTAGAACCATTTGCGCAGGCCCCCGCTTTCCAACTCGACCAGGCGCTCGTTCACATCGCCCCGGTTTTGCTCCACCTTGGGCGCGCGGTCGCCATCCGGCGCTTTGAGCACGATGCGCTCGGCCAGCTTGCGCGGCACGGGCGACGAGAACTCGATGCGCATGGGGCGAATCGGCAAACAGTTGGCCCGGGCGTTCGACCGCTCACAGGTGAAGCTGGCCGTGAAGGAGGGCCGCACCTTGTATTCCAGCGAACGGTTGGCGGAGTTGGGCACACCCGAGGGCGTCGCGATACCGCGCGCCCACACCACACTCACATTGGCGTCAGGCGGCAGGGGGCGTGCGCAACGCACGGTCACGGCTCGCTCTTGCTGCGCAACCAGGTCGACGGCCTTGAGGATGTCGGTGCGCACCTTGCCGCCCACCACCGCGACGGGAATGCGCTCTGACACGCCACTGACTTCGCAATAGGCGTGTTTTTCAATGGAGGCCTGGGTGGCCGCGCCATTGAGCAAGAGCGCAAAGATCTGCTCTTCTTCGATGCGGCTGTATTCGCCAGGCGAGGGATAGGCCCGTACCACTGCGGGCCCGCCCGTGCTGAATGCGAAAGCGTGGTTGCCGCTCACCGCCTCGCCAGCCAGCGACTTGACACCCGCTTTGAGCGTGAGGCCGCAACGCGTGCCGGCCGACACGTCTTGGGTGAAGTCGTAGACCCAGGTCTTGTCATCCACCCAGCGGCTGGTGCCTGTGGCCGGCTTGTCGCCCTTGCAGGCCACGTCAAACGGCGCCGGCAAACGCGGGTCGCCAAAGTTGACCATCGAATCCGAAAACGTGACCCGTGCCTGCCGCACTTTGGCCACCTCGCCCTGCGGCGACATGGTTTGCACATTGACCGCCAAAGCGTGGGTCAGCCATGCGGCCGAGACCACCGCCAAAGCCAGGCCCGCTCCCAGTGATACGCGTCCGGATTGAGTCCAAGAAGGGCGCATCTTTTCTCCCTGATGTGGTGTTGTTGTGTCGACCG
>JAGWTE010000020.1 GCA_028869095.1 Burkholderiales bacterium | reverse complement strand
GCCAGCAGCATGGGCCACAAGGCGCTGCGCAAGAGGGCCCACAAGATCGAGGCGCGTGAACTGATCTGCTCACCGACATAGACCTGGATGTCCTGATCATGGCCGTAAGCGGCAAAGACGCGCCAGGTCTGGCCTTCCAGATGAAGGGTTCTGAAGCCCGATTGGAACGATCGATCGGTGCCGGCCATCGGCATCGCGGGCGCATTGGCTGAATGCGCGACGGGCCGGTTGTGGTGAAACACCTGGAAGGCCACCTTGGGCGCATAGCGGTGCAGCGTCGGCGCATCCACATGCGTTTGTTCTTCGCCGAATTCGTGCGCCTGTTGCACCACCAACAGCGCGGCGGCTTGGGCCAGGTGGCCGTCCAGCAGTTCATCGAGCTCGTGGCGCGCGTCAAACCAGGTCGCCGTGGCCGTGGCAAGCCAGACCCCGATCACCAGGCTCATGATCAGAACCAACAGGCGGCCTTGCAAGGAGCGGGGGAGTGTCATCCTGCTTGGGGGGTGTCGCGAACCAGCAGGTAGCCTACACCTCGGACGGTTTGAATCAAGGCCGATCCCAGCTTTTTGCGCAAGTGGTGGATGTGCACCTCCACGGCATTGCTGTCGACCTCTTGCCCCCAACTGTAGAGATGCTGCTCCAACTGTTCGCGCGACATGACGCGACCGGCGTTGAGCATGAGTGCGTGCAAGAGGTCGAATTCGCGCGTGGACAGCGTGACCGCCTGGCCCGCTTGCGTCACCGATCGTGCGGCTGCATCCATCACCACGTCCTGCACCCGCAGGCTTTCTGTGGCTTGGCCATGAGCGCGCCGAACCAAGGCGCGCAGCCTGGCTGCCAACTCGGTCAGGTCAACGGGCTTGACCACATAGTCATCGGCCCCCAGGTCCAGGCCGCGTACGCGATCCGGGATGCCATCGCGTGCTGTCAACAGCAGGACGGGCAAGGTCAGGCCTTGGGCGCGCACACTGGCCAGCACATCCAGGCCATCCTTCATGGGCAGGCCCAGGTCCAGCACGGCGGCAGCGTAGGGCTGAGCCCGCAACTCACGCTCGGCGGCCGCCCCATCGCGAACCCAGTCGACCTGAAAGCCCGATTGGCGCAAGCCTGCGCGCAGGCCGTCGCCTAGTAAGGGGTCGTCTTCAGCGAGCAGGATGCGCATGATCTGTTCAAGCTTATCACCCCGCTCAAGGGTGGATCACGCCCTTTGCGCTGACAGCCCCAAGTTCATGCGGGTCCGGGGGGCCGGGCTTGTTTTCTCTGTCGGCACCGCAGAGGGGCGAGCACTCAAGGCTGGACTGAGCTTGAAGAAGGTCATGGCCTCTTGCAGTTGCTGCGCCTGGCCGCTCAACTCTTCCGCCGTGGCGGCGAGCTCTTCCGAGCTGGATGCGTTTTGCTGTGTGGCCTGGCTCAAGCTGACAATGGCGGCATTGATTTGGCCGACACCCGATGATTGCTCACCCGACGCGGCGGCAATCTCCTGCACCAGGCTGGATGTTTTCTGGATGTTGGGCACCATCTGGTGCAGCAACTTCCCGGCCTGGTCCGCCTGGTCCACGCTGCGGCTGGCCACTTCGCTGATCTCCTGCGCGGCTTCCTGGCTGCGTTCGGCCAGCTTGCGCACCTCTTCGGCCACGACGGCAAAGCCTTTGCCATGTTCGCCCGCCCGTGCCGCTTCAATGGCCGCATTGAGCGCCAGCAAATTGGTTTGATAGGCGATGTCGTCGATGATGCTGATCTTGTCGGCGATCTGCTTCATGGCGCCCACTGTGGCCTTGACCGCATCACCGCCCTTGATCGAGTCATGGGCCGATTGCATGGCCATCCCGTCTGTGGCTGTGGCGTTGTGCGAGTTTTGCTCAATCGACGCGGCCATTTGCTCGACCGAGGCGCTGCATTCCTCTACCCCCGCAGCTTGCTCGCTGGCGGCCTGAGCCAAGGACTGCGCCGTGGCGCTGACTTCTTCGGATGCGCATGACAGCGATTGTGCGTTGCTGTTGACTTCTTGAACCACGGTGGACAGCTTGCGCACCATGTCACGCATGGATTGCAGCAGTTGGCCGGTTTCGTCCTTGGACGGGACCACCACGTCCATGGTGAGGTCCCCCTCAGACAGACGGTTGGCCACGCTCACGGCCTTGCTCAGCGGCACGGTGATGCTGCGCGTGATCCAGATCGCAATCCCGATGGACAACCCGATCGCGATGGCCGCCAGCGCCTGCATGTTGTTGCGGGCATCCAGGTATTGCTGACTGGCTTGCGCGCTCTCTTGCTCCATCAACTCACCCTGGAAATCGGCCAAACCCTGCACCTTGGCGGTATAGGCCCGCAAGACCGGTTGCAATTCGCCCAGCAGGTAGTGCGAGGCCTCGGTGCGCTTGCCATCGTCCACCAGTTGCAGCACGCGGTTTTGTCCCGCGATGAATTGGCTGCGGCTTTCCTTGATGTCCTTGAGCATCTCGATGCCCTTGGGCAGCTTGATCAGCGGCTCGATCTTGGCCATGTTCTCGCCGATCTTCTTGCGCGCGGCGTAGATCTTGTCTTCTTCCTCTTTGGCTCGATTGGTGTCATCTGTGAGGATGGCGTTGCGCATGTAGCGCGCAATGTTGTTGACCTCGGTGCTGATCTGATTGGCAATCACGACCTTGGCATAGCGGTCATGGACCAACAACTCCATGCTGGTGTTGAGGTTGGCCATGCGGCTGATGCCGATGTAGGCCACACCCATGAGGAGCAGGGTCACCAGACCAAACCCCATACCCAGACGCAAAGCGATTCGCATGTCTTTGAACACGGCTTCTCCTCTTAACCGGTTGATGAACCCCTCCTTTATCGTCCGATTCGCTGATGTGCATCAAACTGAGTCTGTGGAAAAGCCCCAAATTTGTACAAAATGAGGCCCATTGTGGTGCGCAAACTTGTGGTGCGCTCACTCAAGGGGCTCGGCCAGATCAGGCCAGCACCTGTGCGGCGATCCGGGTGTACAGGCCGATGCCCAACAAGATGTTGAAAGGGAAGGTCAGCCCCAGCGACAGGCTGAAGTACAGGCTGGGGTTGGCCTCCGGGATGGCGTGGCGCACCACCGCAGGCACGGCGATGTAAGAGGCGCTGGCGGCCAGCACCATCAACAAGGCCCCATTGCCGGCCGAGATGCCGCACGCCCAGGCCAGGCCCAAGGCCAAGCTGGCATGAACCAAGGGCGCCAGCAGGGCATAGACCAACAACCAGGGCGATTGCCCCTTGAGCCCGCCCACGTGACGTGCGGCTTGCAAGCCCATGTCCAACAAAAAGAAGGCCAGCATGCCCTTGAACAAATCGCCCGCAAAGGGCTGCATGGCCTTATGACCATTGGCGCCGGTCACCATGCCGATGACCATGGAGCCCAGCAACAGCATTTGTGCGCCATCGGTCAGAGACTCGCGCAGGATGTGGCTCAGCTTGGAAGGGGATGCCCCGGCGTGTGGGGCGGCGGCCCAGTTCTGCTTTTGGCGGATCAGGTTGGCCAGCAGCACGGCAATGAGGATGGAGGGGGATTCCATCAAGGCCATCGCGGCGGCCATGTGTCCACCAAACGCGATGCCTTGGTTCTCCAGTTGTTGTGTGGCCGTGATGAACGTCACGGCGCTGACCGAGCCATAGGTGGCGGCAATGGCGGCGGCGTCAAAGCGGTTGACCCAACGCCGCAGCACCAGATAGGCCAGGCTGGGCACGACAAAGGCCAGCAAGACGGCGGCCCCCAACGTGGAGCTGACCTCCAAGGTCAGGCCGGACTTGGCCAAGGCAAACCCGCCTTTGAGGCCCAGGGCCATCAGCAAGTACAGCGACAGAAAACGTGAGATGGGATGGGGGATGTCCAGATTGGACTTCAGCAACCCGGCCACCATGCCAAAGACGAAAAACAAGATGGCTGGATCGAGAAAGGTTTGAAACGACATGAGTACGTGTGGAGCCTGCAATGGCTGCCACTGTCTCGCCAAACGGGTCATGCTGTAAAGTGATATGTTCTGATGTAATTCATCAAATATGGCGATGAAAGAGTTTTCAGGCATCCCTGCGGGACTGGATCGGGCACCCCGAGCCACCTTGGTGCAGCTGCGCAGTTTTGAAGCCGTGGCCAGGCTGGGCGGTGTCGGGCGGGCAGCCAAATCGTTGCATCTGGCGCAGCCCACCGTGTCCATGCAGCTCAAAGAATTGAGCTCGGCGGTTGGCGTGCCCTTGTTTGAGCCGCAAGGGCGGGGCTTGACCCTCACCCAGCATGGCGAAGTGCTGCTGCAAACCGTGCGAGACCTCTTTGCCGCCTGGCAGCGCTTTGAAGACCAGTCGGCCGAACTGCAGGGCCTCAAACGCGGGCGCTTGCGCATTGCCGCTGTGACCACGACTGAGTATTTCTTGCCCGACCTGCTGGGGCCGTTTGCGCACGCGCATCCCGGCATCGACATCGAGTTGACCGTGCAAAACCGCGATGCCGTGGTGGCGCGACTGGAGCGCGGTGAAGACGAGTTGGCGGCCATGATGCTGCCGCCCCAACACCTGCCCTTGAACCGTTGGCCCTTTTTGGAGAACCCCTTGGTGGTGATCGCGCCGGCAGGCCATCCGCTGACACAAAAAAAGCGATTGAAGCTGACCCAGTTGACGGATCAGCCACTGTTGGTGCGCGAGGCCGGATCAGGCACCCGCCTGGCTAGCGAGCAGTTCATGGCGGACCAGGGCGTGCAATGGGCCCCGCGCATGGCCCTGGGCAGCAACGAGGCCATCAAGCACGCAGTCAAAGCGGGGCTGGGCTTGGCCGTGTTGTCGCGGCACACCTTGCCGCAAGACTTGACGCAGACCGGGGTGGCGGTCTTGCCCGTTGCCGGCTTTCCCATCAAACGGATGTGGCACCTGGTCTGGCGCAAAGACCGGCCCTTATCCTTGGCCGCCAGAACCTTCTTGCAAGAATTGCGGCGCAACCTGGGTGTGCGCGCGCAGCCCGCAGCGACACCTTGATCGACTCACCTCCGATGGACAACATGACCATGACGCTTTCTTTGGATGCCGTACGCCAGGCGGCGCTTGAGCTGGCCACGCGCCGGCGGGCCGGGCAACACGGCCCTCGACTGGCCGACGCCTGCCGCCCGGTGACTCTGGCGGACGCCTTGGCCATTCAGCGCGAAGTCAGTGCGCACATGGGCGATGCCATTGGCGGCTGGAAGTGCGGAACGCCCTCAGATGAGCGCATCGTGGTGGCCCCGATCTATCAGCAGACCATCTCATCCGATGAAAGCTGTGCCGTGTGGTCGGCCCAAGGCCAAGTCCGCGTGGAGCCCGAGTTGGCCTTCGTGATGGCGCACGATCTGCCGCCGCGCGAGCGTGCTTACGACAGCGCAGAGGTGGCGTCCGCCGTGGCCCGTGTCCACCTGGCGCTGGAGCTGATCGACAGCCGCTACGACGAGCAGGCTGAACTGGCCTTTCCCGATCGGCTGGCCGATGGCTTGGTCAACCAAGGTTTGTGGCTGGGGCCGTCCATACCCTGGGCGCAGGCGCAAGCCGCCCGGCAGTTTCCAGTTCAATGGTCTGCAGGCGAAGGCTCGCCGGTGACCTTGTCCGGGCAGCATCCCAATGACGACCCCTTGGCGCCTTTGCACTGGTTGGTGGATCACCTGCGCACCACAGGGCAAGGCCTGCGGGCGGGGCAGGTGGTGATCACGGGGTCTTATGCCGGGACCTTCCCCTGCCCCCTAGACCAGACGCTGCACTTCGCTTATGGCGACCTGGGGCGTTTCACCGTGCGGTTTCAGGCGCGCTCAAACTGAGCGCCAAACCCGTTAAAATCCAGCCCGTCATTGGGGAGTAGCCGCCCTGTACCCGCAGGGGCTTGCGTCAACATACTTGGTCCGCAGACCATGGCGCCAGCAGCTCCAGCCTGGCAAGACCTTTGACCACACTGCCCCCGCTTAGGGCTGGGGGTGCGGTGTGGTCATGGTTTTTTTGCAGCCCTGGAGTGTGTTGTGGAATCTTTTCTGATCTCGACTGGCGTGGTCGCCTTGGGTGAAATGGGTGACAAGACCCAGTTGCTGGCCTTGCTCTTGGCCACCAAGTTCAAACGCCCCATCCCCATCATCCTCGGCATCTTCGTGGCCACTTTGGCCAACCATGCGTTTGCTGGCGCGGTGGGCACCTGGTTTGCCTCGGCCATCGGCCCGCAGTGGATGCGTTGGATCGTGGGCTTGTCCTTCCTGGGCATGGCGGTGTGGACCTTGATCCCCGATGAAATCGAAGACGAGCTGGACACCGGCCAGCATGTGCTGGGCATCTTTGGCACCACGGTCATTGCCTTTTTCCTGGCCGAAATGGGTGACAAGACGCAGCTGGTGACGGTGGCCCTGGCTGCGCGCTATCAGGACTTGGTCCACGTGGTGGCGGGCACCACCTTGGGGATGATGCTGGCCGACGTGCCGGCCGTGTTCGTGGGTGACTGGCTGGTCAAGAAGGTGTCTTTGAAAATCGTGCACACCGTGGCCGCCATCATCTTCGCCATCATGGGCGTGTTGGCCCTGTTGAACGTGGGGCACGCATTTGGGTGATCGGGCTTTCCCTGCCTGGGTGTTGAGGGGCGGAACTTTCCGCCGTGGTGCTGTTCGTAGCAGGACCACTTCAAGCACTCAGGAGCCTGCATGTTCATCCCACGCAAATCCAGCCTGGCGGCCCAATGGGGCGCACTCACACTGGGGGCTTGCCTGGCTCTGGGTGTGGGCGCCGCACAAGCGGGGCCGACCGACGGTTGCACCCCCATCGTTTTGCCCACCCCCACATCCGGCAAAGACATTTGCTATGGCACGGCATCCTGGCTGGAGCCCACGCTCAGCAACAAGAAGCTGACGCAACGGTTTGACTTCTACCCCGCCGCATCCAACAAGCCCACGCCCTTGATCATCTGGGCTCACCCCAACGAGATGAGCAAGGCGCTGCCCACCTCGGGCGCCATGTACAAAGCCTTGGTCTCGCCGGCACTGGCTGCCGGGTTCTCGTTTGCCTCGCTGGAGTTCCGCCACCCCGTGGTCAACGAGTCGGAAGCGAGCAGCAACAATGGGGTGGTGCCGCACCTGGACGTGGCGCGCGCACTGCAATACATCCGTGCCAATGCGCAAGCCTTGAACATCGATCCGGCCAATGTGTTCTTTGTCGGCCAGTCGCGCGGGACGCTGGCTTTGTGGACGGCCTTGCAAGATGACATGGCCGACCCCAACAGCAGCGATCCTGTCGCCAGGCAGTCGACCCGCGTCAATGCGGTCTTTGGCGTGAACGCGCAGACCACCTACGATGGCCTGGAGTTTGACAGCCTGTTCCTGGTCCCGCGAGATCGTCCGCAAGCCGACGCTGACTTCATCGCCCAGCATCCCTACTACCAGCAGTTCGGCAGTGCGATCAAAAGTGTCAACGCAGGCCTGTTGCCCGACCCGGCCGTCAAGCTGCGCTACGACAGCAAGCCCATCAAGCACCTGTTGACCTATGACGAGATGCTGCAGTTGGACTACATCCACTACGCGGACTTTGGCTTGGCCTTGTGCAACGCCTATCTCAACGCCTTTGGCGACACCTCGCGTTGCCTCAATGAGGCCAGCACCAGTTTTGCAGACAACCCGGCTGCGGCGTACGCGAACTACGTCGACTTCTTCAAGAAGCGCCTGGTCATACAGCCCTGAGTGCATCGGCTTGCGGCAAAATAGCCTTCGACCCAGGAGGCTATTTCTTTGATCTCAGCAGACACGTTCGACGACGACCCGCACCAGGAATTGGGGGTGGATGTCGATGCCAGTTTGCATGACATCAAAAAGGCCTACCGGCGCCTGGCTGCCAAATGGCACCCGGACCGCAACACCGACCCGCAAGCCGTCTGGCGCATGCAGCGCATCAATCAGGCCTATCAGCGCCTGTGCGAATGGCTGGAAGGCGGTGGCGCCCCTGCGGACGACCCCGCACCCGAGCCCGACGCGGCCCCGGAACCCGAGCCGGCGCCCGAGCCACCCCAACGTGCCAAGCGTGCCTGGTGGGAGCGCAATTGGGGCTTTGCCAAATGGGAGGCCGATGGGCAGGTGGTGCCTCAAGCCATTGCCGCGCAGGCGCACGTCGAGTTGGAGTCCGCCGCCTATGGCTGCGTCCACCAGCTCAAGGGCTTCATCACCGATTTGTGCGGTGACTGTGCGGGTGTCGGGCGCTGGATTTCACCGCGCACCAGCTGCAGCGTGTGTTCAGGCGAGGGCCGGGTGCCTGGCAAGCGATCAGGCCAGTGGGCCGGCTGCACGCATTGCGGTGGCGATGGGGTGGACCGCAAGCCTTGCGAAACCTGCCAGGGTTCGGGCCACGCAGCCAAGGCGCGCGAGTATCACTTTGAAGTGCGGATCCCGGCCGGCTTGCCCGATGGCCAAGTCATCGTGCTCAGAGGGCAGGGCCAACGTTGCGGCGATCAGGTCAGCGACATCGAATTGACGGTCCACATCCAGCCGCATCCGATCTTCCATTGGGATGACCAAGGCGAGCTGTGCTGCACCATTCCGGTCGACCTGTACACCGTGCTGGGCGAAGGCATCGTGGAAGTGCCCACGCTGGATGGGCATCTGGCCAAAGTGAGCATGGCAAATGGGTCTCAGCAGGTCTTGCTGGGCATGGGCTTTCCGCGGCGTGACGGCACGCTGGGCCCCTTGCATGTGCGCATCGACACCATCACGCCCCGGCATCCGTCTGCGGCGCAAAAAGCCCTGCTCAAACAACTGGCCGATGCGGTGCGTGCCGATGCGACCAGTTGCCCAGAGCTGAGCACCTGGCAGCGTCAGCTCAAGGCGCGGTCGTCGGCACGCTCGCGCTCGTCGCGTTGAACGTGCCGCTCAGCAGTTCAGTCAAGCGTTCGATGCCCATGCGGAAGCCGCAAGCCTGAGGGTGGCCGCCCCCGTCCATGGACTCGGCCAAAGGGATGGCGTTGAAGGTTTTCACCGCACGCAGGCTGACCTTGACGATGTTTTCTTTGGACACGGTCCACAACAGCGCAAAGCTGCCGCATTGCGCCGCCAGGATGTTGCCCACTTCGCTGGTGAAGGCGCCTGGGCAGTTCACCATCAGGCCGGATTGGCCATTGAAGACCACCGGCGCGGCACTGCCCGCGATGTCCTGGCACAGCGACAAGAACTTCTCGTTCATCGCCTTGCCGCGTTCGCTGAACTCGGCCACTTGCGCCTCGGTGAAGTCGGCAATGGCTGACCAGCGCGCAAACTCATTGGGCTCCATGTCCAGCGCGGCCAGGAAGGCGGCGCTTTCGGGGTAGGCCCAGGTCCACAGATCGCGGTCTTGCACATAGCGCACCAAGGCCGGCGCGGGCTGCTGCGGGAAGAAGAACTTCCAGGCCAACATCGCGCCCGATTGGCTCATGTCGAAATGCACCGCGCCGCAACGGCATTGAAAGCCGTTGAGCTTGTCGGCCGCACTTTGGTGGTGGTCCAGCATCACCAACTGACGGGCCTGCTCGTCCATCGCCGACATCAATTCCGCATCGAACGAGAAGTCCAGGATGTAGACCGCGCGGCTGCTCAAGTCAGGCAAGTCGGCCAGGGCGGTGCCCTTGCTGTGGCTCAGGCCCAGGTACTCACCACGGCCTTCAAAAAAGCGCCACGCCGCCAAGGCCGCGGCAAAGCCGTCCGGGCACTTGCCGTGGTACAGCACCAAAGGGTTGGGATCTGCCGGGTCAGGTTCGATGGCCAGCCCGGGCAGGCTGGTGAAAAGTCCGTTTGCCATGGTGTTTGCTCGTCTAAAGGTCGCCAGTGTAGGGGGATTGCGGTTGCGCCATCCGATTCAGTGAAACCCCGTATGCCCACGCCTCTTAAACGCTGGGTGTTAACCCTCGTTTTGCATGTGCAAGCAATCGAGCTGCACGCTCGCGCAAGAAATCCCCGGGTCGGTTTTGAACAATGAGCAGGCACTTGATTCAGGCTCCGAGTGCAAAGAGCCTTCCTTACGACAAGCAATCAGGACAAAACATGACTTCCCTCAAGACTCTGGTGATCGCTTCGGCTGTTGCGTTGACGGGTGTTTCGGCACAGGCTACCGGTACCTACGCAGCGACCAAATACCCTTTTGTGATGGCACACGGCGCGGCAGGCTTCGACAAGATCGGCCCTGTGGACTACTGGTATGGCATCACCACCGACCTGCGCAACAACGGCGCCACGGTGTACACCACGTCCATGTCTGCGATGAACTCGACGGATGTGCGCAACGAGCAGTTCCTCAACGACTTCAAGCAGATCATGGCGATCTCGGGTGCGGCCAAATACAACCTGATGGGCCACAGCCATGGTGCCCATTCGGTCCGCTATGTCGCGGCGATCATGCCTGACAAGGTCGCTTCCGTGACCACGGTGGACGGCGTCAATGCCGGCACGCCCGTTGCCGATGTCGTGGCCGGTCTGCTTGACATCGTGGGGCCCGTTGGCACAGCCGCAGTGGCTGCACTGGTCAACGGCCTGGGCCAGATCGAAGCCTATCTGTCGGGTAACCCCAGCTTGCCACAAGATGCGCAGGCCATGCTGAACTCGCTGACCACCCCTGCCGTGGCGGCCTACAACCAAAAATATCCAGCAGGCGTGCCCACGACGGCGTGCGGCCAAGGTGCCGCCGTGGTCAATGGTGTGCGCTACTACTCCTGGGGCGGCTCAACCGTGCTGACCAACCCGCTGGACCCGCTGGATTTGTTTGTGGGGGCCACCTCTGTCGCGTTCCTGGGCGCGCCCAACGATGGCCTGGTGGGCAAGTGCGCACAGCATTTGGGTACCGTCATCCGCGATGACTACAACATGAACCACTTCGACGCCGTGAACCAGGCCATCGGCATCCGTGGTTTCTTTGACCCTGTGCCCTTGTACCGTCAGCACGCCAACCGTCTGAAGCTGGCCGGAGCGTAAGCATGGCAGTCGGCGGGGTGATGCTGGATGTCAAGACGGGGCGCTGGCCCCGCCGCTTGGCCATTGGCGGGGCGGTGGTGGCTGCGGTCTGGTTCGGCTTGGCTTATGTGGGGCGCCATGCTCGCGAAGCTGCGGTGCAGGATGGGCAAACCAAAGGGATGTCGAGCTGGATGTCCGCCTCCGTGGGCGCGAATGCCATCAGCACACCCGTGCCGACTTTCAAAACGGGGCTGGAGAGCTTGCCCAAGTCCCTGGCCGGGACCGAGGTGGCAGGCGATCTGCGTGAAGACGAGCGTGGCCAGTTGATCGTCAACAAGGGCGTGCGCGACGTCTTTGACTATTTTTTATCGAGCCGTGGTGAACAGTCTGATGCGGTGCTGGATGCGCGCATCCGGGCCTACGTCAAGCACCGTCTGGGTGCGACGGCCGCTCAGCAGGCACTGGCTTTGCTGGATGCCTATCTGGGCTACTTGCAGCAACTGGATGTGCTGGCAACGCAGGCGCGTGGCGGTGCCACTTTGGAGATCAGCGAGCGCATGGTGGCGCTCGATCGCTTGCGGGCACGCAGTTTCACGCCCGAGGTGGTGCAGGCCTTTTTTGGGCAGGAACAGCTGTACGACCACTACACGGTCGACAAGCTGGCGGTGTTCAACGACCACAGCCTGACGCCCGTGCAGAAGGCCGCCAAGCTCAAGGCCTTGCGATTGGCCCTGCCGGCTGACCTGCAAGCCAGTCTGGATGCGACCGAGGTTGCCCAGAGTTTGCAAACGGTGACGCAAGAGTGGCGCCAACGGGGAGGCTCCGTGGCCGAGTTGCGCACGATCCGCGAGAGCGTGGTGGGCCACGAGGCGGCCGACCGTCTGGAGTCG
Organism: Burkholderiales bacterium; assembly: GCA_028869095.1. GTDB lineage: Bacteria > Pseudomonadota > Gammaproteobacteria > Burkholderiales > Burkholderiaceae_C > Aquabacterium. The sequence continues at coordinate 10,008 of JAGWTE010000020.1, read as the reverse complement.
CTGGACCGCGAAAACCAGGCATGGGATGCCCGCATCCAGGCTCATTTGCGTGCGCGTGCAGGCATCCTGACCGATGCCACTTTGGCCGACTCCACCAAAGAGGAGCGCGTGCAGGCTTTGCGAGTGGCTGGATTTTCAGCTGCCGAACAAGCTCGCGTGCAAACCTTTGAGCGGATGGCAGATCAAAAAGTGCTGGCCGTGGGGCCTTGAATCAGCGTTTGCCTGAACAGACAAGCGTGACGGCGCCCTCTACGATGGGCGCTCGATTGAATGAGTTGATATGCAGTTTCACGATTCCACTGTTGACGGGTCTGATGGCTACACAGTCAGCATTGGTTACGTCCGTGCCTTGTTTGATTTTTTGGAGCAACAAGGGGTGCCCGAGCACGTGATCTGCTCGCCCCATCGGGTGGCGCAGTTGATGTCTCAAGACACCCACGCGCGCTGTGGCGTACAAGAGTGGCATGCCCTGATGGCCGCTGCCGAGCAGCATTTGCAAGATCCCTGGCTGGCTTTGTCGATGTCGGCCCACTTGAAGCCACGCCATGCGGGCCTGATGGGCTTCATGGCCATGACCAGTGGCACCCTGCGTGACGTGGGCAGCGTGGTGGTACGTTTTCACCACCTGCTCAACGATGTCGAGACCGTGCAGACCCAACAGGAAGGGCGCCAGTTTGTGCTGGAGATTCGCCAGCTCATGCACTTCGCATCCCCTCGCCTGACCTTGCTCACCCTGGGCTCATGGGTTTGGTATGCCCGCTGGCTGACAGGGCGCGACGACATGCGCTTTGACATTGACCTGACCCAGCCGGAACCCTCCATGATCGACCAGCACTGGTCTTTCTTTGGGGGGCAGATCCGCTTCGGCCAAAGCCGCAACGCCCTGTTGGGCGATGGCCGTTACCTGACCTACCCGGTGACCCAGCAAGAGCCACTGGTCAACCGCATCTTGCAGCAGCAAGCGGTTGAGCAAATGGACAAGCTGGCGGCGCGCTCGGGCAGTTTCTTGGGCAAGGTCGAACGTTTGCTCAAGGGGCAGTTGGATCAGGGTGACGTCACCTTGGCCAGCTTGGCCGCTGAGCTCAATATGTCCCCCCGCACCTTGCAAAATCGCCTGGAAGAGTCCGGCCTGAGCTTCCGTGCGGTGGTGGATCGTGTCCGCAAAACGCAGGCCGAGGTCTACCTCAAGGATCCGGGGCTGCCCTTGATCGAGATTGCCTTGATGCTGGGCTTTGCCAACCAGACCAGTTTTCAGCACGCTTTCAAGCGATGGACGGGAAAATCCCCCGGTGAATTTCGCCGCATGGCCTGAGCATCCGCTTATGATTTGCTGATGCATCGCTCGCTGTTCTTCGTGGGTCGCTCCGTGCTCGCAAGCCTTTGGGCCTGTCTGCTGATGGGGCTGATGCTGTGGGCGGCGCCAGCGAGGGCGGTGCCGCTGAGGGTGGACATCACTGGCGCTCAGCCCAGCATCATGCTGGGGCTCAACGCACAGGTGCTGGAAGACGCTGCAGGCCAAATGACTCTGGCTGACGTGCAGGCACGGACTCAGGGCTGGGTGGATTTCCATGCGGACACCTTCAACCCGGGTTTTTCACGTTCTGTCTGGTGGGCGCGCGTTCGCTTGCATTACACCGGGGCGCAGACGGTTCAGCGCGTCATCGACGTGGGCACCCCCCTGCAGGATGAGTTGGACTTCTACGTTCTGAATGCTCAGGGCACCGTGGTACAGCAAGTGGCCACGGGAGATCGCCGGCGCTTTGCAACCCGACCCATCCTGACCCACGTGCCGGCGCTGTTGATTGAGTTGACGCCAGGCCAGTCGGTCGACGTGTATGTGCGCATGGCCAGCCACGATGGTTTGCAGGAGGCAGTGGCCTTGCGCCTGTGGCAACCGGTGGCCTACACGCAGGCCTTGCAGACCGAGACCCTGGCCTTTGGCCTGTATTACGGTGCATTGATCACCGTGCTGCTCTACAACCTGTTCCTGTTCCTGTCGACGCGCCAGCGCTCTTTTGGCATCTACACAGCCTATGTCTCGGCCTTTTTGCTGTGGAGCTTCACCTTCCGAGGCTATGCCTTTCAGTACCTGTGGCCCGAGCAGCCGCTGTTCAACAACCAGGTGTTGCCGATTGCCGCGGCTGCTTGCTATGTCACCTTCGGTTTGTTCGTGATGGACTACCTGCAGTCCCGGCGTCTGGCCCCCTTGTGGGTACACCGGGTGCTGCAATTTTCGACCTTTGGCAATGCCTTGTGTGTCAGCCCTGCGCTGTTCGGATACTACGCTTTGCCCTTTGCCTTGAGCATCCCGTTTGGCGTGACCGAAATGGGGGCGGCATTGTCCTTGGGGATCTGGCTGTTCATCAAGGGCTATCGGCCTGCCCGGTATTTCATCATCGCCTTCACCTTGTTGTCTGTGGGCGTGGTGCTGTATTACCTGCGCGTCTTGGGGGCCTTGCCCTCCAACGTGGTGACCGAGAACTTCCTGCAAATTGGCTCAGCCTTGGAAGTGTTGCTGCTGGCCTTTGGCCTGGCTGATCAAATGAATACCTTGCGCGCAGACAAGCTGCGGGCTGAACGCCAAGCCTTGGCTGCACAGACGGCCCTGAACAACGAGTTGGAAAGCCTGGTCAAGCGCCGGACCCGCGCATTGGAGTCGGCCAATCAGCGACTGGCCGCGATGGCCATCACCGATGAGTTGACGGGGGCCTACAACCGCCGCCATTTCAATACGGTCTTTCACGCCGAGGTGGCCCGCCATTTGCGCAATCGCGCCCCAATGGCTTTTTGCATGCTCGACATCGACCAGTTCAAACTCTACAACGACCGTTATGGCCACCTGGCTGGTGACAGCGTCTTGCAGCGTGTCGCCAGCACCATCAATGGACATCTGCAGCGCGCAGGCGATCAGCTGTTCCGACTGGGGGGAGAAGAGTTCGGCATCTTGTTGAACGTCGATGAACCGCCTGAAAAGGTGTTGCCCTTTATCGAAAAAATCCGGGCCGACATCGAAGGCTTGGCCATTCCGCATGAGCTGGCCAGCCACCCGGTGGTCACCGCCAGCATGGGCCTGGTCTGGGTGTCGGGGTCTTCGCCTGTGGTTCGGGCCGAAGAGGTCTATGCCTCCGCCGACCAGCTGCTGTATCAGGCCAAAGCCCAGGGCCGCAACCGTGTGGTGTCGCAGGCCCTGTAGGTCGGTCTGATCAAAGCTGCATCACTGACCTTGGGCGTTTTGCAGTTCGCGTTGTGATTGCAGCATGCCGTAGGCGGGCACCACTTCGCCATGGCGGTCGGTTACTTGATCGAACTGCGCGGCCAAGGCTTCTGCGGCATCAGTGCGAGCCCCGATGTAAACGCCTTCTGTCAGCGTGACATGGGCCGCCGCAAAGGTGCCGGCACCAGCGCACAAGATGGCTCGTGTCGGCGCTTGTTCGCTGGACAGCACCAAGAGACCAGGTGTGACACGCTCGGGCTGGAATTGAGCCAGCACTTCGGGCGTCAGGATGTTCTCCGTCATTTGCGTGGCAGCCGTGGGGGCCAGGCAGTTGACGCGCACATTGGCCTTTTCGCCTTCCAGCGACAAGGTTTGCATCAGGCCCACCAGGGCCATCTTGGCCGCACCGTAATTGGACTGGCCAAAGTTGCCAAACAGGCCAGACGATGAGGTGGTGAAGATGATGCGGCCATATTGCTGGGCGCGCATGGTGTCCCACACGGCCTTGGTACAGTTGACGGCGCCCATCAAGTGGACATCGACCACCAGGCGGAAGTCATCCAGGCTCATCTTGGTGAAGCTCTTGTCTCGCAAGATGCCGGCGTTGTTGACCAGGATGTCAATGCGGCCCCATTCAGCCAGGGTTTGTGCAGCCATGCGGGCCATGGCGTCCGCATCGGTCACCGAGCCGCTGAAGCCCATGGCTTGGCCGCCTGCTGCTTTGATTTCATCGACAACGGCTTGGGTGTCACCCAGGTCATTGACGACCACTTTGGCGCCACGTTCAGCCAGTTGCAGGGCATGGCTGCGGCCCAGGCCTGCGCCGGCCCCAGTGACGATGGCCACACGGCCATCAAAGCGGAGGGAGGAGGGGGCCTGGTTGCTCATGTAAATCCTGCGTCAGAGTGAGTGGGCAAGGTGTGGAGCTTAGCCCACGGCGCGATACAACTCGAAACGCCAAGCCGCTTCAAACCCGTCTAGCATCCCTGCCGGCCCGCCAAGAGGCCAGATCAAAAGATATCAGGGAAGCTTGTATGAAGCGCATCAATCGTGCCCCGTGGTGGGCCTGGGTGCTGGCGTGCGCGTGCGCGCTCAGTGCATGTGGTGGGGGCGGCGGCACAACGCCAGCGGCAGCCAATGTGGCAGCGCAGCCGCCGGGCGACGGTGAGGGCGATGGTGGCGTCCCCCAGCCCGCGGCGCCGGATGACGTCACCGCCGCAGCCAACTCAGGCCTGTCTGGCCGCATCTACTATGACAGCGCCTATGGTGCCGTCATCATGGATCTGGAATCGGGACGAGGGACTTTGTTCTCCGATCTGAAGGGCTTGCGGCCATCGGCCGATGGCACGGAAATCCTGGATGTCACCCACAAAGAGGGCAACGACCAGATCGATCAACTGCGCATTCGGGACGAAGATGGGCGCACGCGTTCGCTCTTTGAAGTCAGTACCTCATTGTCTGGACCGCGCTTGTCACCCGACGGGCAGACCATTGCCGCCTGGTGGAGCAATGAGGCGGAAACCGGGTCCTATGCCAATAGTGTGCTGACGCTGTTCTCACGCACCGGTGTCGTGCTGGCCCAACTGCCTGATGCCACCAGCTTCAACTGGATGCCGGATGGACATTTGCTGTATGCCATCGGGCCCGATCTGTTCCGTGTCAATGCGGCTGGTGGGGCGCTCGTCCATGTGGCCACCTTGCCGGCCAAGGTGCAGGGCTTGTCGGTCAGCCCCAACGGACAGCGTCTGGCGCTGCAGTTGATGGGGCCCAAAACAGCCGTGGATGAGTCGCACATCTGGTCCATGAATCTGGATGGCACCGGCTTGCGCCAGATGACCTATTCATCCATCAACGAGACCGATCCGATCTGGATTGGCGATGGCAGTTGGCTGCTGGCGCGTGAGGGGGTGTTGACCAGTGTGTTGGGGTACGCCGGATGCCCAGACCTGTACGCCATTCCGGCTGACGCGGACATGGTCGAGCTGACCACGGCACGCGTGACTCGCGCGGTCAACATCAAGACACGGCCCTTCAAAACGAATGGCGCGAATGCTGTGTGCCCATTCTCGACCGTGGCGTGGGCCCCGCTGTCGCGCATCGCGCCATCCGGTGGCAGCTTGCTTGCTGACAATGGCTTGATCAATCGAGGGCTGGGAGGCGTGATGGCCTTCCAGTCGGGCTATCGCTCCTTGAAAGAGGCGCGCAACTGGTTGCTGGATGTGCGCACGGGCACGAAGACCGAGATCAACAACTTGATCGACGGCTTTGATGCCTCTCGCGATGGTCTGTGGCTGGCTTCGACCGCCATTCTGGAAACGGACAGCCACAGCCACACCTCCGAACTGGTGATCCGGGATCTGCAAGGCAAGCTGGTTCAACGCTTTGAAAAACCGGGTTGGCTGTCTGGGCCTGTGCGCTTCTCGCCCGATGGCAAGCGCCTGCTGTTCACGTGGTCCACACGTGAAGCCGATACCGTTATCTGGACGGACCACATCGTGGTGGCGGACATGACGGGCGACATCGTGTTGGCCGTTGCGGGCTATCAAGCCGCTGATTGGGTGGCCGATGGTGGCTTGGTGCTGGCTGATCCGAAAGGGCTGTATCGCGTGGATCCCGGCTTCAATACCGCCACGCCCTTCGTGTCCCTTTCGGACCCGATCCATCAGGTGCGCGTCAGCCCGGATAGCCGATCGGTGGCCTTTTCCATGCTCAACCGCGTGTGGGTGGTGCAACTGGATGGCTCCGGCCTGCATCGACTGACCCAGTCCGATGGTGGCGAGTCCTGGCCCGAGTGGTCGCCTGATGGTCGCCATGTGGCCGTGGCTTATCGAGAGGATCCCAGTTCATCGGCTTACTGGTCTTATGCCTGGGTGGTGGCAGCCGATGCGCGTGGCGCCACAGTGGGCTTGGAGGGGTGGGAGCGTCACGCCTTTCCCATCCGAGATGGCGCGGGCGGTCAGGTCGTCAAGACCCCCATGACCACTCGCTTCAGTTGGCGTTAGCTTTGCAATAAGCGACGCGCGTTTCAAGGTCATCCTTTTGGATGACCCCTTTCTGGGGGTTCGAGATGTCATACAGATCGACACCTCAAGCCGATGGCATCGGCGTCCTATTACATCAATCATCAGGAGGATCTCATGATCACAATTCGTCACATCGTGATGCCCATGGCTTTGTTGGCTTCGGCTGCTTTGACCGCCTGCGGTGGCGGTGGTGGTGGCAGCAACAATGGTGCACCCAGCACGCCTTCTTCGGTCGAGAAGCTGGGCATCACTGCTGACAATTACGACCAGGTTGTTGCCAGCACGGGGGCGGCCACGGCTCAGGCCTCCAGTTCGGGGCACGATGGCACCAACAAGGATGCCAAATTGACCGGGGTCGAGAGCCATGTGCTTAACTGGTCTCAGTTGGCTCAAGCAGCCGTGAACCAAGCTTTGGCCAAACAGGGTGGCCAATTGCTGCTGGGTGCGGTGAGCAATCAAGCTTGCGTGGTATCGGGCAACATGAGCATCAACATTGAAGGTGCGGCGGCTGACGCTGGCCTGGCCGTGGGTGAGGTGATCACGGTGGACTACTCGGCTTGTGTGGAAGAGGCAGGCTCGCGTTTGGACGGTCGCCTCAAGATGAAGATTACCAAGCTGGCTGACCAAGATATCACGGAGATGAATTTGGACTTGACGTCGTTCAAGGTCACGGACTCGTCGGCGAGCGATGTTGTCACGGGTGCCATGACGGTGACCAAGTTACCTGATTTGTATGTGGTGAACTCGCCAGCCTTGACCATCGTGACGACATCGGGCAGCGTGACGCAAACAGAGGCTTGGACCAATTTCCTTTTTACCAATGCTGATTCGTCAGACAAGGCCAGTCGGCAAGTGACCTTCAGCGGCCTGTTGGTCAGCAGCGAGTTGGGCAACAAGTCGGTGGAGGTGACCACACCCGTTGCCTTGACCTATGTGGGCACATCCACCGTGCCCAATTCAGGCAAGGTCGAGATCAAGGGGGCGAACAACTCGATCGCGACCCTGAAGGTCAATTCTGAAACGTCGCCTGTGACGATTTCGGTCGACACCAATGGCGACGGCACGGCCGAGAAGTCCAAGAGCGTGGCGTGGGACCAGATCGTCGGTGACGATTTCAACTGAGTCAGCGGATGAGTTCGTGCCGCTCAGGTCGCGGTGACTGGGCACAGGCAGCCCTCTGGGTCTTAGGCTGTGCCGCAATGGCACAGTCTGGCGCCCAGACGCTGCCGAGCCTGGGCGATCCAGGCCTTGCGACTTTGAGCCTGGCGCCTGTGGTGCAGTCCAGCCATTGGGACGAGCGTGGCCCCCATGGCGGGGTGCTGTTGCAAGAGCAAGGTACCCTGGCTGGGTGGGGTTTGCGCGGGCAGTATGACCGCAAGGGCTGGCGGGTGGGGCTGTCCTTGAGTAAGGTCTCTGGGGGGCGTCACTACGACGGGCAAACCAATCTGGGGGTGCCGGTGCAAACGGATGTGTCGGCGGCTTTGCTGCGCACTCAATTGTTTGCGGTATATCGCCATGCCGATGGTTGGCTGCTGGGGCTGGATTGGGCGCACCGCACGCAACGGCGTGAGTTGCGCTCCATTCCAGGTGTGGCCAGTGGCTACACCGAGCGCTGGGTCAGTGACGAGCCCGGTCTGCGTGTGGGGGCACACTGGGTGGCGACGGGACAGTGGGTCGCGTCGATGACGGCGTCTCCCTGGTCCCAGACGCACATGACGATTGCATCCGAGTCGATGGATGAAGCCGTATTGCGCCCGCGTCGTCAGCAAGTGGCGCAACTGGCTCTGAGTTGGCAAGCGCCCGCCTCGGGTCAATGGGTGTGGGGCTTGAATGGGCAGCTGGACTGGCGCCGGACCTTGAGAAGTGACCCGGTTGCGTGGATGCGCAATGGTTCGCTGCGAGGCTCACTGACGCAGCCAGAAACCCGTGAAGTGCTGTACGGGCTTGGGTTGGAATTCAGTCGAATGTGGTGAGTGGCTATTTGGTGGCGTCTCGCACGCTTGCATCCAGCTTGGAAGAATCAATGAAGCCGATGATGTTGGGGTTGACTGCCACCACCTTCTTGATTTCGTCTTCGCTCTCCACTTCCCTGGGCGGCTGCCCGGTGCCTGTGAACATCAGGCGGCTCCACAAGGCCTTGTATTGGCCTTCTGTTTTGCCCAGCACCTCGGCCATGAACTGATCTCGCGATTTGCCGTCTTTGAGCGTGACCGGGATGGCCGTGGTGCCATCGGGGAAGCTTTTCTTGTTGCCCAGGTAGATGTTGCGGATGTCCGCTGGTGTGAGTTTGGTGGTCTGCTTGGGGTTCACGATGACCACGGTGTCGGCCCAGACCGGAGACAAACATGCCGCCAGCAGAACCGAGATGAGTCGCTTGTCTGTGCGCATGATGACCTCCTAGAAGACCACATCAACGGAAGCAGCCAGAGCCTTGGCACTACCGACGAAGGGGGTGAAGTGGGTCTGATCGGAGACCTGATCGTATTGCAGCTTCAGGGCCATATTGGGCTTGATGTCCCAACGCACACTGGCGGTGTAGGTGTGGTGGATTTCATCCCAGCTGGGGTCGGGCGGATGGCTTTCTGAAAAGCGCGAATACGTCAGCATGGGCAGCACGTTGCCGATGCGATAGCCCACACCCAGCAAGGCGGCGGTGTAGGTGTCGTCCACCGCTGGACGTTTGAACTGATTGGCCTCGGCCTTGACCACACTGTCATGCCAGTCGGCCCCGAATGCCAGGCCGTAGAAGTTCTGGCGCACGTTGTCGGTGATGTGGGTTCGCACGCCGGCCGCGTCTGTCGAGAAGCGGTCCACCACATTGCTCATGTAGATGGCGCGCACGTTGAAGGCGTCAAAGGTCAACTCGACGTAGCTGCCAAAGATGTTCTTCCAACGCTCGTCGATTTTGCTGTTGTAGTAGAACTCGCCGAGCATGCGGTTGTCTGGATCGTCTTCACGTCCCATCCAGGCGTTGGCTCGCACCCCCATGTCGCCAAAGGCGTTGCGGTAGAGCACGTTGGCGCCGTTGTAGTTGACGATCTGCCAACCGTACAGATCGGCGGGCGGCCGGATCCAGGGGTAGGCATAGCCCACGTTGGCATAGTCCGAGTACTGGTACAGGGGCAGGCGTTTGCGGCCCGCTTGCAGGGTGACGGTGTCGCTCAGGTCGTGGCTGATGTAGGCCCAATCCACTTCGGGCTTGAAGTTCTTCCCGCCTTGCGCGGACAACTGGCCCGTGAAACTGGTCTGGTCATCGACCTTGAAGACCCCTTGCAGCCCAAACCGGCTGTCCGGGTTGAAGGACAGCGAGTGCTCGTACACGCCAACGTCGTGGTAGTTGGCCACGAAGCATGGGCATTCGCGGTTGTAGAAGGTGTGTTTGTCTCCCGACAGGACTTTGCCGACGCCGATGGTGGCATACCCGCTGAAGGTCACGTCGGTGGCTTGCGCCAGCCAGGGCGTGCATCCCAGCAGGGGATCAGCGCAGCGGCAAGGTGTCGTGGAACAAGGCGGGATGGCGCAGTGTGGCGCATGGCGGGCTCCTTCACGATGCACCAATTTGGCTCATGATTTCGGACAGCGTGGGGCTCAATAACCCTGATCATGGCTTTTTTAAGCCACACCGATCGGCCACTTGCATTTTAAGACGACTGGTCATATTATTTGACTAATGGCACGCACCGCAGACAAAACCGACATCCCCAATCGCCTGGCTGAGGCGGGGTACACGCTGTTCACCCAGCATGGCTACAACGCCACCGGGATCCAGCA
>JAGWTE010000207.1 GCA_028869095.1 Burkholderiales bacterium | reverse complement strand
CAAGCGGTGGTGCACATTCCCACGCGCATCCCCTTGGGCTTTCATGGCAACTGGATCGCTGACTCCGGCGCTGTGGCCCCGCGTTGAGCTTCAAACGCACAGCTCTAACTGATGTGGGGGATGAGGTAGGTCAAATGGCCTGATTGATCTTTGGGGAATTGCCAATTCGTGCACAACACGCTTTGGCCAATCCACTCTGCGCAGTGGGGGTTTGTTCTAGAGTGAATCAGCCCCCATCGCAGAGGTATGGATCGTGAAGCAGATAACGAGCGAACGCGAAGGCGTCTCCATCCGAGCGGGTGCCGATGAGGCCCAGGGTGTGGTCCATGAAGCGACCACTCCGCCTGAAGCTCATGCGGCGCATCACGCTCGGTTTTACATTCCTGTCATTTGGAAGTTCAGCTTCGCGCTGACCATTGGCCTTTTGTGGATGGCGTTTTCCATCGTGGCCGCGCAGCCTTGGATCCACGATCTGACTCGGGTCATCGGCAGTGTGCCCGCCCATCTGACGATCTATGGCATTGCCGTCGTTCCTGGGTTCATGAACGCCTTCTTGGTGGCCAGCCTGCTGCTGGATCACCGCCCCAAGGTGCTGCTGGAGACGGGGCCTTTGCCTGGTCTGTCGATCCTGGTGGCGGCCTACAACGAAGCGGCGAACATTGCCACGACCATCGAGAGCATTGCGAAGCAGAACTATCCCGGTCCCCTGCAAGTCATTGTGATCAACGATGGATCGACCGATGGCACGGCAGAGACACTGGCCAGCCTGGATTACCCATGGTTGGAGGTGATCAATCTGGCGCACAACGGTGGCAAGGCGCAGGCGCTGAATTTGGGCTTGGCCCAAGCCAAGTGGGGCCTGACGGTGACGGTGGATGGCGACTCTTACCTGTACCACGATGCCTTGAGCAATCTGGTGCGCCGCTACCTGAGCGATCCGCCCAACACACGGGCCGTGGCTGGCGAGGTGCTGGTGCGCAACTCCCGCAAGAACCTGGTCACCGAGGTGCAGGAGTGGGACTACTTCCATGGCATTGCGGCGGTCAAGCGCTTGCAGAGCCTGTATCAAGGCACGCTGGTGGCACAAGGGGCGTTCTCGGTGTATGACACGGCACTGCTGCGCGAGCTGGGTGGCTGGCCGCCCTCCGTGGGTGAAGACATCGTGCTGACATGGGACATCCTGGCCAAAGGCTATCGCGTGGGCTATGCCGAAAACGCCTGCTTGTTCACCAATGCGCCCGACACCTGGCGCCAGTTCATTCGTCAGCGCCAGCGCTGGTCACGCGGTCTGGTTGAGGCGTTCAAAGCCGATTGGCGCTTGCTGTTCCGGCCGCGCATGAGCACGCTCTTCATCTGGTGGAACCTGATGTTCCCCTATATGGACCTGATCTACACCGTGGCCTTCATCCCGGGCATCGTGCTGGCGCTGTTTGGGGTCTACTGGATCGTGGGGCCGATGACCTTGCTGGTGTTGCCGCTGGGCATGCTCATCAACTACGTGATGTACAGCGTCCAGAGCAAGATGTTTGAGACGCAGCACCTGAAGGTACGCCGCAACATCGTCGGGTTCATGTTCTATGCTTTGTTCTACAACATGGTGCTGCAGCCCGCTTGTGTGGTCGGCTACGTGCAGGAGTTGTTGAGCCGACAAAAGAGATGGGGAACCAAATGAAAGCGATGCTCCTGGGGGCCGTTCTGGCCACCGCTGGGGTCGGTGCCGCTGCGCAGGTCGTGTCCGGTGCCTTGCAAGCGAGCCATGATTCGGACTCGTTCAACGAGCAAAAGCAGACCCTGGCTTATCGCGGTGCGGCAGGGTGGGGACTCAGTGCGGGCGCCTTGCGCTACACCGCACCAGCTTGGTCTGAAAACGGGACCACTCTGGCAGCCACGTACAAGCAGGCGGACGCCGCGCGACAGATCGATGCCAGCGCGGGCGTGGCCCGCATTGCGCAACACGACCACGCGACGGCGACCTTGAACTACATGCAAGCATGGCTGCCCGGCACTTCGCTGGGTGTGAGTGCGGAGCGCGATTTCATCAATTCAGAGCGAGGCATCCAGGCCGGTCTGAACTACAACACGGTGATGGGGGTGCTCGACCATGCGTTCACCGATCGGTTCAATGTGGGCGCGGCGGCGGGGTGCTCCTTCTTCACGAATGACAACCAGCGGCCCATCTTGCGCACGCGCTGGAACTACCTGATCGATGATCAAGTCGGGCTCAATGCGTATCTGAAGACCCGCAGCTATCGCAATACCCGTCCAGGCCAGGCGGAGTACTTTTCGCCCAGCCACTTGAATGAAGCCTCGCTGGGCTTGTCTCTGCGCTTTGCCATGGGCAGCGTCATGAATGTGAGTGCCAGTGTGGATGGCGGGCAGCAACGCATTGATGGCGACTCGCAAGGGATCTGGAGTCTGGCAGTTGGCCTGGCCTCGCGGCGTGGCAGCCCCGTCGAATGGATGGTGGGGGTCGAGGCCACCAACACGGCCTCGCTCTTCACGGTCCGGGCAGACTCATACCGCTATACCAGCGCAGTAGCCCGAATCAGCGTCCCGTTTTGATGTGGTGACGATGTTTGGCGCCTGTACGTGCTCCCGCATTCACAGGCGCTATCACCATCACATGGTTTCGGCAAACAACTCACGGCCGATCAGCATGCGGCGGATCTCGCTGGTGCCCGCGCCGATCTCGTACAGCTTGGCATCGCGCCACAAGCGGCCCAGTGGGTAGTCGTTGATGTAGCCGTTGCCGCCAAAGATCTGGATGCCTTCGCCGGCCATCCAGGTGGCCTTTTCAGCGGCCATCAAGATCAAGGATGCGCAGTCCTTGCGCACATGGCGGGCGTGCTGGTTGCCCAGGGCATCGAGGTTCTTGGCCACGGTGTAGGCGTACGAGCGCACGGCTTGCAGCATGGTGTACATGTCGGCCACCTTGCCTTGGATGAGTTGGAACTCGCCAATCGACTGGCCGAACTGGTTGCGGTCGTGGATGTAGGGGATGACGTTGTCCATCACGGCTTGCATGATGCCCAAGGGGCCGCCTGACAAGATGGCGCGCTCGTAGTCCAGGCCGCTCATCAACACCTTGGCGCCATTGCCGACACCACCCAGGATGTTCTCTTCCGGCACTTCGCAGTCTTCAAAGAACAGCGGGTAGGTGTTGGAGCCGCGCATGCCCAGCTTGTCCAAATGCTGGCCTTTGCTGAAGCCCTTCATGCCTTTTTCGATCAAGAAGGCGGTCATGCCGCGCGCGCCCATCTCGGGCTCGGTCTTGGCGTACACCACCAAGGTGTCGGCATCGCCCCCGTTGGTGATCCACATCTTGCTGCCGTTGAGCACATAGCGGTCGCCTCCAGCGCCACCCTTTTTGTCGGCACGCAGCTTCATGCTGACCACGTCAGAGCCGGCATTGGGCTCGCTCATGGCCAGGGCGCCGATGTGTTCACCACTGATCAGCTTGGGCAGGTACTTCTTCTTTTGGGCTTCGGTGCCATTGCGGTTGATCTGGTTGACGCACAGATTGGAGTGCGCGCCATAGCTCAGACCGACCGAGGCGCTGCCACGGCTGATTTCTTCCATGGCGACCATGTGGGCCACATAGCCCATGTTGGTGCCGCCGTATTCTTCAGGTACGGTCAGGCCATGCACGCCCAGATCACCCAGCTTCTTCCACATGTCGGCAGGGAAGAGGTTGTCGCGGTCAATGTCGGCCGCGCGCGGGGTCAGTTCTTTGGCGACAAAGTGGCGCACCGCTTCGCGCAAGGCGTCGACGTCGTCACCGAGTTGGTAGTTCAGTCCGGGCATGTTGATCATGGTGTGTCTCCTCGATATCTGTGAATGGGTGTGAGGCTGTGTCTGTGGATTCAATTGGCCATCAACGGGCGCATCAACGTGAACGTTTGGCCAGCACGGCATTGGCCACGCGCGATGCGCTCTTGCGGCCCAGCACCTGTGAGATGTAGGCGCCGGCGTCGATCAGCTTGTCCAGATCGATACCGGTCTGGATGCCCAGGCCGTGCAGTAGGTAGACCACGTCTTCGGTGGCCACATTGCCTGTGGCACCCTTGGCATACGGGCAGCCGCCCAGGCCGGCCACGCTGGTGTCGAAGGTGTGGATGCCCAATTCCAGACAGGCGTAGATGTTGGTCAAGGCTTGGCCATAGGTGTCGTGGAAGTGGCCGCTCAATTCGGCCAGGGGCACGAGCTTCATCACGCCGTCCATCACCTGTTTGACCTTGCCGGCGGTGCCCACGCCAATGGTGTCGGCGATGCCGATGTGGTCGGTGCCGATGTCCAGCAACTGCCGCACCACGTCGTTGACGGTGGCGGGGCTGACTTCGCCTTGATAGGGGCAGCCTAGGGCACAAGACACCGCAGCGCGCACTTTGATGCCGTTGGCATGGGCTGCTTCGGCGACGGGGCGGAAGCGTTCGATGGACTCGGCAATCGAGCAGTTGATGTTGCGTTGGCTGAAGGCTTCGCTGGCAGCAGCAAAGATGACCACCTCGTCGGCCTTGGATGCGAGGGCGCCTTCAAAGCCCTTCATATTGGGCGTGAGGACGGAGTAGCGCACCCCGGCTTGGCGCTGGATGGCAGCCATCACGACGCTGTTGTCACCCATTTGCGGTACCCACTTGGGGCTGACGTAGCTGGTGGTTTCGATCTCGCGCAGGCCTGCGGCTTGCAGACGATGGATCAGCTCGACCTTGTGCTCGGTGGCGATGGGCGTGGCTTCGTTTTGCA
>JAGWTE010000019.1 GCA_028869095.1 Burkholderiales bacterium | reverse complement strand
GTGATCCGCTGTTCGACCAGGTTGTGATACGCCTCGGTGGCCGAGAAGCGGTACATGTGCATGGCCGTGGCGCGCTCCACGCGTGCGGCCAAGCCGATCAGTTGATTGAGCAGGTCTTGGTCAGAGGCTTCGGTGTTCTCCATGCCGGCCGTGATCTCGGCCAATTGGGTCTCGGCCTCACCCAGCATCACGCTCAGGCTTTTGGCCACGGGCAGGCCTCGCAGGGCCATCAGGCGATAGGTTTCGAGCTCCAACAGGCGTTGCGAGGTCCGGCCTGAGCGCAACTCCGAGGTGTTGGGCGGCGAGATCACCAGCAGGCGTTCAAAACCACTGTCGCGCAACTGGAAGTTGGTCATCGCGCACGAGCGGCGGATGCCCAGCAGCGAGGCGAGCATGGCCGGGTCCTGAATCCAGGGGGCGGCCTGATTGCGCATGGCGTTGGTGTCGTCGACATCACCCGGGACCATGGCCAGCAAGATGGCGGCAATCGTGCGGCCGGGGATCTGGGCCAGCCATTGTGGATCGATGACCAGGGATTGGATCATCTCCTCATCGGTGCAACCTTGCATGGCCTGGTCGGGCAGGGCCTGGACCAGCGAATAGCGGGTGAACTCGGTGTGCCTCTCCCACTTGAGCGTGTGGTTGGCAAAACGCAGGCGCCGGAAGTTGCCAGACAACTGCTCCAGCGTCAGGCCGTCCTGGCCTGGCAGACGCCGCAGGTGCGCCCATTCCATCTCGCGCGTGATGCCTTCGTTGAGCACGGCCACGTACACGACCAGGGCGGGCAGGCGGATGCGAGCGGGCGGGCGGGCATGCACTTCGTCGTGCAGCACGCCGCGCTGGGCGTCATCGGGAGGCAGGACGGAAGACGGGGAGCGTGTGGCGGGCATGGGCTGAATGCGGGTGAGACCGAAGGCAATGTCGACATTGTCAGCGATCACTGCACGCACCCATGCGCCTTGGATCAAGCCATTGAGCTTGACCGAGGTGTCAAGACTTCAGCACCGCCCCAGTCGAGTCAATCACCTCGGTCGTGATCGCAATGCCTTGCCCCACGCTTTGCGTCACGGTGCAGAAGGCTTCAAACTGGCTGAGGACCCGGTCCAGGTGAGCCAGCTGTGCGGCCGGCACGCCCAGATGCAGTTTGGCGTGCATGGACAAGACCCGAAGGCGGCCTTCGGCATTGCGGCCGACTTCGGCTTGCACCTCGGTTCGGATCGGCTCGGGCGCTTGTTTGAACTTGCGCAACGCAAACAGCAGCGAGTCTGACAAGCAGTTGCCCACGGCAGCGGCCAGCAACTGCACGGGCGAGGGGCCCGTGCCCTGTCCCAGCGGAGCGGGCTCATCGCAATGCAGCGTGGGCACGCCGTCACCAAAGGCGACCTTGAATTGGTAGTCCTGCTCTTGGGTCAGGGTGATCTGGACGGTCTGGTCAGACATGGTGGTGTTCCTCGATTCAATGTCTTCACTTTATTGACAAACAATATATCTGTCAACATAATGTAAATCATGAAAATGACCGAGCCCGATCTGCCTTGTGATCGCATTGGCTTGCCGCCGCCTGATCTGGCTGCGCTGCAGGCCTCTGCGGAAAAGGCCTGCGCCTTGCTGAAAGTGTTGGCGCATACCGACCGATTGGTGCTGCTGTGCCGACTGGCGCAGGGCGAGTTCTGCGTCAGTGAGTTGGAGTCTGATCTGGGCATCCGCCAGCCCACGCTGTCCCAGCAATTGGGGGTGCTGCGCCAGGAAGGCCTGGTGGACACACGCCGCGAGGGCAAGCACATCTACTACCGCCTGGTCAGTGAAGACGCTGCTGCCGTGATGCAGGTCTTGCACAGCCGCATTTGTGGTGCAGCCATGCCGGGCGGTGCCTGTTGAACGGTTGCTTGAAAAGGTGATGACATGACATTGAGCGTTCAAACCATGAAGGTGTGCCCTGAGTTCACCGTGTGTGGCCAGATTGCGATCGACGATGTGGCTGTGTTGGCCACGCAAGGCTATCGCAGCGTCATCAACAACCGCCCGGACGGCGAGGGCGGTCCTGCTCAACCCACCAGCGCTCAAATTGAAGCTGCGGCGAAGGCTGCGGGCATGGCTTATGTGCACTTTCCGGTGGCCAGCTTGATGATTTCGCCCGATCAGGTCAGCCGTTATCACGCCCTGTGCGCGGATCTGCCGCATCCCATCGTGGCGTTCTGCAAGTCGGGTGGCCGCGCCAACGCGCTGTTCCAGGCCGTGGGCTGTCAGGTCGGGCGTCCTGCATGACGGACATGCGCCGGGCCGGGCGTCGAGCCCCTTCATCGGGGGCGCCCTGGTCTTTCCCTCCGCCCTGGGTGCGGTCCTGGCAGCGTGAGGGGCTGGCCGGTGATGTCAGCGCGGGTCTTGTCGTGGCCATCATGCTGGTGCCGCAAAGCCTGGCTTATGCCTTGTTGGCGGGGCTGCCTCCTCAGGTCGGCCTGATGGCCAGCTTGCTGCCTGTCTTGGGCTATGCCGCATTTGGCAGCAGTGGGGCCTTGTCCGTGGGGCCCGCTGCGATCACGTCTTTGATGGTGGCCCAGGCTTTGACGCCCTTGGCTGCGCCCGGGTCAGCCGCTTATGGCGCATTGGCCGCCTTGCTGGCCCTTGGCTCTGGCTTGCTCTTGATGCTGATGGGCCGCTTGCGCCTGGGCTTTTTGTCGCAACTGCTCAGCCGCCCTGTGGTGCAGGGCTTCACGGTGGCATCGGCCTTGTTGATCATGGCGGGGCAGGTCGCGCCGCTATTGGGGTGGCAGCCGGGGGCTCGCGGGGCGCTGGACACCTTGCGAGTCTGGCGTGATCACCTCTCTTGGCAAGACGGTTGGCCGCATCTGCAACTGCAGTCGGGCGACGCCGTGATTGGCGTGGGGGCGCTTGTTTTGCTCTGGGTCGGTCCCAAGTGGTTGACGTGGCTGGCGCGTGTACTGGGGTGGCGCGACAGCGTGATCCAGATCGCGGGGCGTTTGTGGCCCCTGGCCGTCTTGGTGCTGACATCGGTGGGAGCCTTCTGGCTGAAGGGGGCCGACTTGGGGCCCTCCTTGGGTCATTTCTTTGGGCCGGTTGCCTTGGTGGGCGCTGTGTCCGTTCAATTGGATGGGGCGACGCAGTCCTTGGCCTTGGCCTGGCAACAGCCTTGGGCGGCCTGGTCTGATCTGCTCATGCCGGTCTTGTTGATCAGCTTGCTGACCTTTGTGAGCAGCATGTCGGTGGCGCAGACCTTTGCCTTGCAGCACGGCGAGCGCATCGATGCCGACCGTGAATTGCTGGGCCTGGGGCTGGCCAATGTGGGCAGTGCGGTGTTGGGTGGCCTGGCGGTATCGGGTGGCCTGTCGCGCTCGGTGGTCAACGATGCGGCGGGGGCGCGGACGCCCTTGGCGGGTGTGATCACCGCTGTCATCCTGGCGGCGCTGCTGTTCGCCTGTCTGCCTTGGCTGGCCTACTTGCCCAAGGCAGCCCTGGCGGCGCTCATCATCATGGCTGGGGTGGGGCTGGTCCAGTTTGCGCCATTGCGCGATGCCTGGCGTTATGACCGGGCCGATGCCTGGGCCTTCATCAGCACGGCCCTGGGTGTCATGTTGATGGGATTTGAGGCGGGCATCTTGCTGGGCATCGCCTGGTCCTTGGGCGCCATGATCTGGCGTCACAGCCAGCCGCACATGGCAGAGGTCGGGCGCCTGCCGGGCACCGAACATTTTCGCAATGTCCAGCGCTACGAGGTCGAGCAGTTGGATAGCATCCTGATGGTGCGGGTCGACGAGAGTCTGGACTTCACCAACATCCAGCGCGTTGAGTTGCGCTTGTGCGAACTGATCCATGCGCGGGGCCACATCGAGCGGATCGTGTTGCTGTTGTCAGCCGTCAATCACATCGATCACTCCGCCATGCAGACCTTGCTGGAGTTGGATGCGGCTCTGGCTGATCAGGGCAAGACCTTGTATCTGGCTGAAGTCAAAGGCCCGGTCATGGACCGGCTGCAATCCTGTCGCATTGACAAGCGTTTTGAGGGGCGTATCTTCATGAGCGCACAGCACGCCTGGGATGCGTTGGTTTGAGTGTTTCTTTAGGAGAAGACCATGAAAGCAAACGTTGGTGGTATCGATCGAATGGCCCGCATCAGTGCAGGTGTGGTGCTGATTGGCCTGGCCGCAACCGGGGTGGTGGGGGCTTGGGGCTGGCTGGGCATCGTGCCTTTGGGTACGGGTTTGAGTGGCTGGTGTCCGGCTTACTTGCCTTTTGGCATCTCATCTTGCAAGCCCAAGTAAGCTCTCTTGGTGTGCACAAGTGGCTGCAGCGTCGTGCTAACTCATCCGTTTTGAGGTTCGGCTGGATTCAGCCGTGGATGAGTCTCGGCACCCTGCCACCACAGCAAGGTACCGGAGGCAAACATGGACAGCGCAACAAACCAGAACGCTGCCTGCATTTGGCCGGTGAAATGAGCCACCAGACCCAAGCCCAAGGCACCAATGCCATAGCCGAGATCGCGCCAAAACCGATAAATGCCGATCGCAGATCCCCGCCAAGACGGGTGCGAAATGTCAGCCACTGCTGCTGACAAGTTGGGGTAGAGCAAGGCCATGCCTAAGCCGGATACGGCTGCGGAAACAGCCCACCAGAGGACGCCATCGCCCATGACCATGGCAGCCACCCCTGCGCCGCAGATCCACATACCCCAGACATTGGGGCGGTGGCGCCCAATGCGGTCTGACAATTTGCCGGTGAAGAGCTGAGAGGCGCCCCACACAAAGCCATACACACCGATGATCCAGCCCACATGGGGCAGACTGACTCCGCGTTGATACAGAAAGACTGGATAGAAGACCCAAACCAGGGCATCCACAAACTTCTCGACCAACCCCGCCTGACTCAGTGCCATCAGGCGCTTGTCGCGCCAACTCATGAGTGTGAAGATCTCTTTTGTGGTGGGGTGTGCGGAAACGTTGGCTGGATAGCGAGGTCTCAGCGTTTGCACACTGCCAGGCGCATGTTTGGCGGTTTCAGCGTGGGCCCAGGGCAAGGTGTCCTTGACCCATATTTGGGTGAGCAACAGAGCCAAGACGATGACACTCAAGCCGAAAACCAAGAGCCCTTGACGGGCGCCCCATCGGGATGCCAGATACGCCGTGAGGATGCCAGCCAAGGCCACTCCTACGTAGCCAGAAAATTCGTTGAGCCCTAACGTGAGCCCGCGTTCATCCAGTCGCGTGATATCGAGCTTGGACGTCTGCGTCATCGACCAGGTCAGCCCTTGGTTGACACCCAACAAGACCGTTGCCGCAACCACCCAATTCCAACTCGGGGCATACCCAATCATGATCGGGATAGGCAATGCGACCAGCCAGCCCAAAAGCAGGACTTGCTTGCGCCCCAGGCGCTCGGACAACCGACCTGCTACAAAGTTCATCACCCCTTTGACCAGGCCAAACGCCACGACGAAAGAGCTCAACAAGAGAAAAGAATTCTTCGGAACGCCGAAGTCCGATTCAGCCAGTGCTGGCACCACGGTGCGGGTCATGCCAATCGTCAGCCCAACCAACAACACCTGAACCAGTTGATGCATGAACTGCCCAAGGTTGTCGCGGATGCCGTGCCTCAAGTCCATGGTCATGTCAGCGTGCGATGTTGGCTGCCACGATGAGATCCATGTTCGTCGGTCTCGGCGGGATGCTGGCGGTCAACTCCAGCACAAAGGTCTCACGGTCCATGGACAAGAAGGGATTGCATCGCTTCTCGAATCCGATGGTTGAAGAGGGTTTGCCTGAGATTCCCGCTCCACAGACGCTGCCGGCTTGATGCCCCGGGAAGATCTCCAGATCAGCAGGCAACTGGAGAAGCTTTTGATGCAGGCTGTCGTACAGCATGTTGGCCATCTCTCGTTCACGTCCAGCCAGATCGGGGCGTCCCACGGCCCCCACGAACAGCGTGTCGCCTGTGATGACAAACCAAGGCTCCTGTCCTCGGCGAGCATCCGTCACCAGCAGGCACATGCCATCCAGCGTGTGCCCTGGGGTGTGCAAGATCTGGATCTTGACGTTACCGAAGTCCAGCACCTGCCCATCCGAGAGCGGCATGTAGTCGAATTTGACAAAGGACTTCGCGCTTTCATGCAGGCAGTACGGCACGTTCAGTCGACGAGCCAATTCGCGCCCGCCCGTGTAGTGGTCCGCATGGACGTGTGTGTCGATCACATGCGTGATACGCACCTTGGCCAAATCTGCTTGCTCGATGAACCAGTTTTCGTCACCTGCCACGACATCCACGGCTGCAGCCAGGCCATGACCTGCGCAGCCAAAGAAGTAGGACAAAGAAGCCTCTTTGCTGGGAAGTTGTTTGAAAAACATGAATGCCTTCTTAGAACGGTCTGGACAGCGACATGCCTGCTGATTGCCATTCGGCGATGCCATCCAGCAATTTGCTGGCCTTGCGGCCATTTGCTTTGAGCAGTTGGACCGCCTCTTCTGCGAACAGGCAGAAGGGGCCACGGCAATAGGCAACGATCTCGACGGTCTTGGGCAACTCTGCAATGCGTTGGGTGATCTCATTGAGGGGCATGGATCTCGCAAAGGGCAGATGGCCTTGCTCAAATTCCGCGCGCGGGCGAACATCGATCACGAGAACCTCTCCGCGTTTGGCTTGCTCAAGCAACTTTTTGCGGCTGACGCTGGCCAACTTGTCGGGGGCGGATGCCATCTCATTCAAAGCCACTTGCAGCTCGACCAGGTGCTCTTGAGCCACTTCGCGCATGTTGACCCAAAGGCTGGCGACATCGTGCCCTGCCAATCGATAGAAGACAAACTTTCCTTCTTTGCGAGGGACCACAAGTCGAGCTTCTTTCAGGACCTTCAGATGTGCGCTGGCAAGTTTGATTTCAATGGACAGCTCAGCGGCTAAAGCTTCGACGGATTTTTCCCCTTGAGCCAACAGTTCAAGTAGCTCAAGCCGCTTTGGGCTGGATGTGGCTTTGCCAATGCGGGCGACCTGTTCGTAAAGCAGGTCTTTGAGGGCTCTCTTTTTCATTCCAACATTCTAATGTGTATTGGAATATTCGTTGGAATGGGTTTGGTGGGTGTGAAAAGCCGAATGGATTGAACCAACAGTGATGCTGCCCTTGCAAGATGCCAGCAGGCGTGATCACTTGCCCCCGCGATCCTTGAGCTTCATGATGCCCATGGCCTGCATCACGATCTTCTCGTAGATGGGCTCGGAGGTGCCTTTCTTCATCTTGCGCAGGAAGTACTTTTCAAACGCAATCTTGGCCAGGTGCACCCAGTAGCCTTCGCCAAACCAGTTCACGTTGCGCGGTGGGATCTGAGGCAGCGCGACAAAGGCGGCACCACGGTCACCAAAGTCAGCCAGGCACACGGCGTTCCAGGTGGCTTTCTCGGTGGGGGCTTGGCCATCCATCAAGGCGCGGATGTTGTGCGCCGTGGCGGTCACCATCGACTCGATCATGTAGCCGGTCTTGGGCACCCCCGTGGGGATCGGCGTGGGTTCGGTGGGGGCAATGGCCACGCACACGCCCACGGCAAACACATTGGGGTACTTGGGGTTGCGTTGGTGCTCGTCGATCAGCACAAAGCCGCGCGGGTTGACCAGGCCTTCAATCCCAAAGATGGCGTCCACGCCTTTGAAGGCGGGCAGCATCATCGAATACTTGAAGGGCAGGGCATGCTCTTTCTTGGGCTTGCCCTCGTCGTCATGCTCGGTCACGTGCATGACACCTTGTTCCACCTTGGTGACCTTGGCATTGCAAATCCAGCGGATGGACTTGTCGCGAAAGATCGATTCCATCAAGCCTTTCGAATCACCAACGCCATTGAGGCCCAGGTGGCCCACGTAAGGCTCAGAGGTCACATAGGTCATGGGCACCTTGTCGCGGATCTTGCGCTTGCGCAGATCGGTTTCCATGATCATGGCGTACTCATACGCCGGGCCAAAGCATGAAGCGCCTTGCACCGCACCGACGACGATGGGGCCAGGGTCGGCCACAAACTTCATCCAGGCGTCTTTGGCGTGTTCCGCATGGTCCACGTGGCAGACCGATTGGGTGAAACCTTGGGGGCCGAGCCCTTCGATTTCATCAAAGGCCAGCTTGGGGCCGGTGGCGATGACCAGGTAGTCGTAGGGCACTTCACGCCCGTCGCTCAACTCGACCACGTTGCGGTCGGGGTGAACCCGCTTGGCGCCCACGGGGATGAAGGCGACGCCTTTCTTTTCAAGGATCGGGGCGATGGGCAACTCGATCTCATCGCGATCCCGCCAGTCCACAGCCACCCAGGGGTTGGACGGCACGAAGTGGAAGGTGGGCGTGTTGGAAATGACGGTGATGGTGTCCGTCGCTCGGGCGTTTTCCTTCATCTCGAAGGCCATCGGCAAACCGCCGATGCCAGCGCCCAGGATCACGATGTTGGCCATGGTGAATCTCTTATTACCTATACCCGTATGGGTATGCGGCAATGATGGACTCTGGCGGGCGTGGTGGTGATAGGGTTTCTACTGAAATTCGCTGGCGGTCAGCGAATTTTTCCCAGTAGTGTTTCCATGTCTTGCAGCATGGCGCCGACTTCCGGGGCGGCGCTGGTTTCAGCGCTCAGCTTGGCTTGCAGCTGCTGCTCCACGAAGCACATGGTCATGCGCACGTAGGTGCTGTCCAGGGCTTTGCGCACCGCCGCCATCTGGGTGGCAATGTCCAGGCAGGAGTCGTTTTCTTCGATCATGCGTTGAATGCCCCGCAACTGGCCTTCGGCCCGTTTGAGGCGGTTCAGGATGTCGGTGCGGCTTTTGTCGTTGTCCAATGCGGCCATGTGGCAATCGTCCGGTACAGCTGGGTTGGCTGGTTGGGTTTTGGTTGAAGCCTTCATTGTGCAACTCCTGGCATAGCCCCGGGCGGTCAGATCGCAAGTTTCAGCGCGAGCAAGTGGCTTGGTCTTTCACGCCCAGCTTGTGCAGGAAGAAGGCCATGGGGCACACGTTGGTGAAGCCAAACTGGAACAGATTGGCCCCGACAAAAGCGGTAAAGGCCAGCGCCCATTTCGAGACGAACAGCGGGCTGCCTTCGACACCCAGTGCCAACGACGTCAGGATAAACAAGCCGGCAATGATGCGGATGTAGCGTTCGGTGGTCATGGTTTTACTCCTTGGTGGCCATGCTTGGCGCAATGCCATCGTGTTGGCGGCGGTAGGCCGCAAAGTACAAAACGGGGATGACGATCAGGGTCAGCATCGTGGACACGGCGATGCCGAAGATCAGCGACACGGCCAGGCCGTTGAAGATGGGGTCGTCCAGGATGAAGAAGGCGCCCACCATGGCGGCAATGCCGGTCAAGGCGATGGGCTGGGCCCGCACGGCGGCAGACTGCACCACCGCCTGCTTGAACTCGATGCCTTGGGCCACTTGCAACTCAATGAAGTCCACCAGCAAGATCGAGTTGCGCACGATGATGCCGGCCAGCGCGATCATGCCGATCATCGATGTGGCGGTGAACTGCGCGCCCAGCAAGGCATGACCAGGCATCACGCCGATGATGGTCAGCGGGATGGGCGCCATGATGATCAGCGGCGTGCGGTAGGACTTGAACTGCGCCACCACCAACAGGTAGATCAGGATCAGGCCCACGCCATAGGCTGCGCCCATGTCGCGGAAGGTCTCATACGTGATCTGCCATTCGCCATCCCATTTGAGCGAGTAAGCGCGGTAAGGATCGCTGGGTTGCTTGATCCAGTATTCCTGCAAGTCACCGGTGCCAGGCAGCGCGGCTTGGCCCAGTTGCTTGCGGATGTCGAACAGGCCATACAGCGGCGAGTCCAGCTTGCCGGCCATGTCGCCAAACACGTAGCTCACGGGCAGCAGGTCTTTGCTGAACAAGGGCTTGTCGATGATGCCTGTCTCCACACTCACCAACTCGGACAAGGGCACCAGCTTGCCATTGGCTGCACGCAAGGGCAGGGCCAGCACAGCGCTCAGGCCAATTTGCGACTCACGAGGCAATTGCAGGCGAACTGGCACCGGCATCTTGGATTGCTCGTCGTGCAAGAAGGCCGCATCCGTTCCTGACAGCGCGGCATATACGGTCTGCGCCACGGTCGCGACCGGGATGCCCAGCGATTCAGCGCGTTGGCGGCGCACCCGCAAGAAGGTGCGAGGGGCGTCTTCCTTCAAGGTGGTGTCAATGCCGACGATGTCTGGCGTGTTGGCAAAGGCCTGTGCGATGCGGCGGGCCAACTGCTGGCGTCCTGCCTCGTCGGGGCCATAGACCTCGGCCACCAAGGGGGACATGACGGGCGGGCCAGGTGGCACTTCCACCACCTTGATCCGGGCGCCATGGCGTGCGGCAATCTTTTCCAGATCGGGGCGCAGGCGTTGTGCAATCGCGTGGCTCTTGTCATGGCGATGATGCTTGTCGACCAAATTGACTTGCAGGTCGCCTTGTTCGGCATCGGCGCGCAAGTAGTACTGGCGCACCAGGCCATTGAAGGTGATGGGCGAGGCCGTGCCGGCGTAACCTTGCAGGTTCATGACCTCAGGCTGTTTGGCCAGGAAGGCACCCATGTCATGCAGGGCGGCTTCGGTGTCCTCCAGGGGCGTGCCAGCGGGCATCTCGACGATGACCTGGAACTCGCTCTTGTTGTCAAAGGGCAGCATCTTCATGACCACGCCCAGCCAGGACGAGGGCACGGTAGCCAGGCCGACCGACAGGCCCAGGGCAGCCAGGATGCTCAAGCCCATGGCCCAGCGCTTGCGGCGTTGGGTCAGCAAAGGCATCAGCACGGCATGGAACAAGCGCGAGAGCTTGCCAAGGTCACCGTTTCCATTGTGAGTGGCGCCAGCGCCGTGCGCCTTCATCAGCTTCAGCGCCAACCAAGGCGTGACGGTGAAGGCAATGCCCAGCGAGATCGCCATGCCCAGGCTGGAGTTGATGGGGATGGGGCTCATGTAAGGGCCCATCAAGCCGTTCACAAAGGCCATGGGCAGCAGGGCCGCGATCACGGTCAGCGTGGCCAGGATGGTGGGGCCGCCCACCTCGTCCACCGCTTCAGGAATGATCTCGCGCAGGGGCTTGCTGGGGTCCAACTGTTGATGACGGTGAATGTTCTCCACCACCACAATCGCGTCGTCCACCAGGATGCCGATGGAGAAGATCAAGGCAAACAAGGAGACCCGGTTGAGGGTGAAGCCCCAGGCCCACGACGCAAACAAGGTGGCTGTCAGTGTCAGGATCACGGCAGAGCCCACGATCACCGCTTCGCGACGACCCAGTGCCAAGCCCACCAGCAAGATCACCGAGCCGGTCGCAAAGGCGAGCTTTTGGATCAGCTTGTTGGCCTTCTCTGCTGCGGTTTCACCGTAGTCGCGGGTGACGGTCATCTCCACGTCGGGTGGCAGCACGGTATTGCGCAGCTCTTCCAATCGAGCCCGCGCGGCGCGGGACACGTCCACCGCATTCTGACCAGGCTTCTTGGTCACCGTCAGCGTCACGGCGGGGTAGGTTTGACCCGGGGCTGATGCTGCTGACGCATCTGACTCGGCTGGCGCGGCCGATCCTTGGGTGAACCACACATGCCTTTGAGCTTGCTGCGCACCGGCTTCAATGCGGGCCACTTCGCGCAGGTAGACCGGCTTGCCTTGGCTCACGCCCACGACCAGGTTGCCGACCTCATCGGCGCTGCGCAAGAACTCGCCGGTTTCGACCGACAACATCTGGTGTCCTGCGCCATCTGCCTGCAACACGCTGCCCGAGGGCATGCCCAAATTGGCCGCGCCCAGGATTTGAGTCAGCGACTGCACGTCCACACCCCGCTCGCCCAAGCGGCTGGGGTCCAGCAGCACTTGCACGGCCTGGCCGGGGCCACCAATGGTTTGGATCTCGCGCGTGCCGGGCACGCGTTTGATTTCGGCTTCCAGGCTGCGGGCCACGCGTTCCAGTTCAAATGCCGATTGGCTGTCCTTGGACCACAAGGTCACGCCCAGCACAGGCACGTCATCAATGCCCTTGGGTTTGACGACGGGGGGCAGGGCGCCCAGGTTGCGCGGCAGCCAATCCTGATTGGCGTTGAGCACGTCATACAAGCGCACCAGCGCATCGGTGCGGGGCACGCCCACTTTGAATTGCACCGTCAGCACGGCCACACCGGGGCGCGAGACGGAATAGGTGTGCTCAATGTCGGCGATCTGGGACAAGACCTGCTCGGCCGGCTTGGCGATCATGTTTTGCACGTCCAGGCTGGACGCCCCCGGGAAGGGGATCAGCACATTGGCCATGGTCACATTGATCTGCGGCTCTTCTTCCCGCGGGGTGACCAGCACGGCAAACAGGCCCAACAGCATGGCCACGATGGCCAGCAGCGGTGTCAGCGCGTTGTCTTGGAAGGCTCGGGCCAGGCGCCCGGATACGCCAAGCGTCTTCATTTGGCTTGCGGGATGGCGCCAGCCAAGCCCGCCCTCACGGCATCCACAGCAATGCGGTCACCGGCTTTGACGCCGGACCACAGCGTCACAGGGGCTGCGCCAGCACTGGGGCCGGTGCGCACGGCCTGCAAGACAAAGCGCCCATCACGCACCACGTAGACCGCACTCAACTCGCCCCGGCGCACGACGGCGCTGGCAGGCACAGACAAGGGGCCGGCTGACGCAACGGCCGTGGTGGGTGTTGAACCCGTCCAACGCACGGTCACGGTCTGCCCCGGCATCAGGCCTTGGACGGATGTGGGCAGGTCCAGGCGCCACTCCACGGTTTGCGACACCGGGTCGGCACCGGGCAGGGCCGTGATTTTGGTAGGGGCGATCCAGCCTTGAGTCGTCCGCACAGCGGCTTGCTTGGCGCCTTTCAAGGCATCAGCCTGAGAGGCGGGCACCTGCACCACCGCGCGCATGGCTTGGGGCGAATACAGCGTCAGGATCGGGCGGCCCGGCGCAGCCAGATCGCCCACTTCCGCCTCGGTGGACAACACCAGGCCATCAAAGGGGGCCACCACATTGGCATAGCCTTTGGCCAAAGCGGCCTGATTGCGCCCGGCTTGCGCGGCGGCAAAGGCGGCCTGGGCGGCTTTCCATTGGGCCTCCGCACTGTCCAGGGCGGCTGCGCTGATGAATCCTTGCGTGCGCAGCGACTGGTTGCGCTCCCACTGCAGCTTGGCGTTTTGCAGTTGAGCCTGAGCCTGCGCGACTTCGGCCTGGCGCATGTCCAGCGCCGCTTGTGTGTCGCGGCTGTCCACCTTGACCAGCACTTGGCCTGCCTTGACGGCGTCACCCGCCTTGACCAAGCGCGCCACGATGTTGCCGGGAATCTGTGCGGCCACCGTGCTTTGGCGCACGGCCTGGATCACGCCATCCAACTGGGTCGCCTCAGCCGTTTGCCCCGCAGCCAATGTCACGGTGGGCACGGCCAAAGAAGCGCTGTCTGCAGCCCAAAGGCTCTGACTCAACAGTGTTGCAACGGCCATCGCTGCCAGCTTGTGTGCCATCTCGCACTCCCATGTCTCGATACGGTAGGGAGTATACGCATACCCTGGTGGGTATGCAAGTGATGGGGCTTGCTCGGGCTGGATCAGGCTTGAGCGAGAGCGGGGGCCCGGGCTTCATCATCCGCCAACTTGCCCGCCAACAACAGTGCCATCAAGGGAATGAATTCCGCAAAGATGCGGATTTCGGAGAGGTTGCCCACTACCGCCATGCCGGCCAGGTAGGGCACAAAGCACCACAGCATGTTGCGCAAACGCCGGTCAGCAGGTCCCCCCATGAAAAGCAACACCCAGGCAAAACCAAAAGCAAAGGCGGCATTCAAGGTATGCATCAATTTGGGATTGCCGGTCACAAAAGAGAAGTTGTAATAAAACCGGAGGAAACCCGGCACGTGATAAAGCGAGATATTGCCGTTGGTCACGTGCAAGGTCATCGAAATGATGGTTTTGACCAAAATACAGGCCAATAACAGAATGGTGAAATCACGCCAGACGGGTTTGCGGGCCGGCCAATTGAATGCCAGATAGAAAAAGGGAATCACAATGGCGGTTTCTCGATTGGTCATGGCCAAAACAGACACGCTCAGCAAACTCACCAAACCTTGTCCTGTCACGATCATCCAGATGGCCAGCGCGATGAACGCCAGCGACATCATGTCATAGGGGTAGTAATAGTTGTGGACAGGTGAAATGACAAAGGTGGCAAACATTTGCCACCAAAACAGCACGAATATCAGGCGGGTGTGTCGCTTGTTGGTTTGCAGTGCCTGGGTGGTTTTCCAGATGAAAAACACGCAAGCCAAAATGCCGCCCAGGTCCATGGCCAAAAACAAAAGGGCCAAACTGTGGTCGCTCAGGCGGTGAAACTTGTCAACCCAATTTGCTAGCAAAAATGGCAGAACGCGTGACTGAAAAGGTTGCTCACCCACAAATCCCAGAAAGGGCCACCAATCAAATAACTTGGTCGTGTAAATCAGGTGGGTATAAGACAGAATGAGCGACAGTACCATATTGACACCCGCCAATAACCAGACATTTGCTTTATTTTGATGGGCGAGGGATGTCACCTTATTGGTCCTGCATTTTGTCTTTCATGGGGCGGCAATGTAGCACCGGCCCTCGGGGCACGGTACCCCTGTTCACCCGGGGATCAGGACGCTGGCTGAGGGCTTGGCCGGGTCGTAATACACCGTCACAGGCTTCCCAACCGGAAAGGGTGCAATTTCAGCCTCAGCCTGCTGTTGATCGAAGTGATGCCGTCCAAAAGCCCGCAGCCGGTCGCCGGTATAGGTGGTGCCGCTGACGGTGTAGCGGTAGCGCACCTCGGTGTACCACTCGTGAGAGGACGCGCCACGGTCCGGGCCGTTCTCGGTATGCGTAAAGGCGCGGGCAGACACCATCTCGCCCTGCACAGATGGCCATTGCGGGCTGGCTTGCTTGACTTGCCAGGCACGCCAGGCCATGACGCCAAAAAACAGCACAAAGGCGATGATCAGGTATTTGCCCAGGTCGTCAAACATCATGGAATCAAGCTTGGCACGCGGGATTTGCGCGAAGATGGCAATCCTTGCACGATAAAACATAAAAGCCGTTTCTCCATGTCCCAGACTCCTGCTTCGCCCGGTCAACCGCACAGCCCGTTCTATGCTCATTTGTCTCGTCTGCGCTTCATCAAGCGCTGGGGCTTGATGCGCAATGCCGTTGAAGAGGACGTGGCCCAACACAGCTGGGAAGTGGCCGTTCTGGCGCATGCGCTGGCCGTGATCAGCCGTGATGTGTTCGGGCAGCCCATCGACCCCAATGCTGTGGCGACCCGGGCTTTGTTTCACGATGCGACCGAGGCCATCACGGGCGACTTGCCCACGCCGGTCAAATACTCGCCCGCCATGCGCCATGCCACGGCCCACTTGGAAGACGAGATCAGCCAGGAAATGATCGCCTTGTTGCCGCCAGCAGTGCAGCCCGCCATCAAGTCGGTGCTTGACCATCATGAGTGGCCCGATGCCGAGGCCAAACTGGTCAAGTGCGCAGACCGCCTGGCCGCTTGGCTCAAGTGCCGGGCCGAGTTGCGTTACGGCAATCGCGAATTTGAACAAGCGGCCCAGCAAGTGCGAGCCAAGATCGACGAGCACATGACCCCAGAGGTCGACTACTTTCTGCAAACCTTCGGCACCGCCTATGAGCTGACGCTGGACTCTTTGATGCAGGGGGAAGCATGAACGACCAAACCGCTTTGCTTGATCCCAGCTTTGACGAGCCTGAAGCCCTGGCGCGGGTGCTGGAGGCGCACAAGGACTACCGTGTGTTGCGCCGCCTCAAGCCCAAAACCGACTTTGGTCGCAAGCCCAAGGGCGCGGACCTGGTCAAGGTGGCCATTTTGGACACAGAGACCACGGGCTTGGACACGGTCAAGGACCAGATCATCGAGTTGGCCTTGATCTTGGTGGACGTGGATGCCCAGACAGGTCAGCCCATCAAAGTCACTCACGTGTTCGATGAGTTGGAAGACCCAGGTCGGCCCATTCCTGCGGATGCCGCGCGCGTGACCGGCATTACCGACGACATGGTGGCGGGCAAGCGCTTGAATGACGATCTGATCCTGGATCTGATTGCCGGTGTGAGCGTGGTGGTCGCGCATAACGCACGATTCGACCGTGCCTTTGTCGAGCGACGTCTGCCGGCCTTTGCCAATTTGTCCTGGGCTTGTTCGGTGTCTGACATCGATTGGAACCAAGAGGGTCGGGGCTCAGCCAAGCTGGAGTTTCTGGCCAGTGAACTGGGTTGGTTCTACGACGCCCACCGCGCAGAGATGGACTGTCATGCCTTGTTGGCTGTTTTGGCTGAAGTCTTGCCCAAATCCGGTGTGACCGGGCTCAAGCGCCTGCTCGATGCGGCGGCGCAAACCCGCTACCGTGTCTTTGCAACCGGTTCGCCCTTTGACAGCAAGGATGCCTTGCGCGGTCGTGGCTATCGTTGGGATGCCGATCGCAAGGTCTGGCACACCACGGTGGCCGGGGCCGAGGAGGTGGACGCGGAAGCCGCCTGGCTCAAGCAATCTGTCTACAAAGGCCGAAGCGTCACGATTGACCTGGAAGTGGTCACAGCCAAAGAGCGCTTCTCTGTGCGGCCCGGTCAAATCTCGCAGCGCACCCTGTGATGTCCTTGTGGCGTAATCAGTCGATCGGCAGGCCAACAGGGCAGGACGCTCTGGCGGGACTGTCGCTGGCAGGGCTGCTCTTGCCAGAGGCCGTGGCCTATGCGGGCATTGGCAACATGCCACCGCAAGCGGGCATGGTGGCCTTGTTTGCGGGGCTGGTGGCCTATGGCCTGTTGGGATGCAGTCGCTTTGCCATCGTGTCGGCCACCTCGTCGTCGGCCGCGCTGTTGGCTGCGGCCGTGGGTACGATGTCACTGGGGCATCTGGACTGGCGCATGTCCTTGTCAGCAGGGATCGTGGGTCTGGCTGGCGCCATGTTCCTGTTGGGGGCGGTGGCGCGTCTGGGGGCTGCGTCGGCGTTTGTGGCCAAGCCCGTTTTGCGAGGTTATACCTTTGGTCTGGCTACCGTCATCATCATTCGGCAGTTGCCCAGTTGGCTGGCCGTTCCTACGGTGGGCAGCGATCCCCTGTCTGTGCTGACGCAGTTGGTGGCCGTGCGATCGCAATGGCATGGGCCCAGTCTGGCTGTGGGCAGCCTGGCCCTGGCCGCGCTGTTTGGCCTGGGGCGGCACCTGCGGTGGTTGCCTGCCGGCTTGTTGGTGATGGTGGCGGGCATTGCGGCGCAAGAGCTGATTCCTTTGAGCAAGCTGGGTGTACATGGCGTGGGCTCGATCACATTTGCGCAGGTCTCGCCCAACGTGCCCGATCTGGTCTGGGCGCAATGGTTGCGGCTGGGAGAGTTGGCGTTTGCGATGGTCCTGATCCTGTACGCCGAGTCCTACAGCTCGATCCGCAGCCTGGCCTTGCGACATGGTGATGCGGTCTTTCCGGACCGAGATTTGTTGGCTCTGGGCGTGGCCAATGTGCTGAGCAGCCTGTTCCAAGGAATGCCGGTTGGGGCAGGGTATTCGGCCAGCGCGGCCAATGAAGCAGCGGGGGCTCAAACTCGCTGGGCCGGCTTGCTGGCTGCGGCCACCGTGGGTTTGCTCGTGTGGTTGTTCTTGCCCTGGGTGGCCAGCACGCCTGTGCCCGTACTCGCTGCCGTGGTGATCTGGGCCGTCAGTCACACCTTGAGGTTGGAGACCTTGCGTCCGTATTTCGTCTGGCAACGCGACCGCTTGCTGGTGTGCGCCGCCGTGCTGTCGGTGCTGGTGCTGGGCGTGCTGGATGGCCTGTTGCTGTCCGTGGGCGTGAGCCTGTTCTTGACGCTGAAAGGCTTGACCGATGCGCGGCTGGCCGTGCTGGGTCGCTTGAAAGAGACCCACGACTTTGTGGACCTGGCGGTCTACCCCCAAGCCCACGTCGATCCAGACATTCTGGTCGTGCGTCCGGAGGCACCCTTGTTCTTCTGGAACGCGGAGCGCCTGATGACCTTGCTGCAGCGGCAGCTGGCCCAGCGCGGAGGTGTCAAGGTGGTGGTGCTCAGCCTGGAAGAGTCGCCAGACCTGGATGGCTCTTGTGTCGAGGCCATGCGTGAGTTGAGCCTGAACCTGGCGCATTCAGGTCAACGCTTGATCATCGCGCGGCTCAAAAGCAAAGCTTATGTGGTTCTGCAAAGGGCCGGCTTGGCGGGCACCACCTTGACGGTGTTGAGCATCGACGAGGCCGTGGTGCTGGCCAAGCAGCAGGTTCAGTGAACGGCAACGATCAGTTGCCGCCCCCCATGGTTTCTGTGACGGTGAAGGCGGCCTCGGCATCCTTTTTCAGGCTACCCATGGTGCATTCCTTGGGGTTGGGGCAATCCAGACGGATGCCTTCCAGACCCGAGTCACTCAACTGACCCATGATGCTGCCACCCAGAAAGGCCGCGCCCATTTTGGTCTCTGGCGAGCAGGTCAGAACCGGGTTCTTGACATACAGGCGACCCGTGCGCGGGTTGTAGGCCGAGTCGCCCTCAATGGTGCAGCCGGCCAGACGGCTGGTGATGGACTCGGGGTCTGCCGAGTCCGACGCGGCCACGAGGAACCTGACCTTTTTCAGATCGCCCATCTTGAAAAACTGCTTGTCTGCCGCCTTCACGGGCAGCTGCGTGCCTGCAGGCACCGCGGCATGTGCAGCCAGTGTCAAGGCTGTGCCGAGAACAACAACGATGCCCTTGGCATGGAGCGCTCGCGTCATGGGATCCCTCCGAGTCAACAATCTGATGTCGGGAAAAATACCATGTCCCGGCAGCGCTAGACAGAGTGCTTCGCCCAGTTTCGGGGGGCTCTACCCCGGCTTGAGGGGTGGTTTGGCGATAGATTAGGTGCGGCGGTCAAAACCTGACCTGGTTCAGGGCGCACTTAGAGGTGGCGGGGCACCATCAAAGGCCCGTGGAGGGCGGCCAACGAAGGGGAGCAAGTGAGCGAGCGACTGCATCGGTATCTGGACAAAGCCTTGGATCTGCCCGGCGTGTTGGCGTGGCGCCAGCATCGGTTTGACCTGGCCTTTGGCCAGGGGCGCTATGACGGCATGTGCCGTGGCGTTTATGCCAGCTACCAGGAGGCCGCTGCAGCGGCGCCCAAGGGCCTGCCTTTGGGATACGACCACGAGGGGCCGGCGGCGATGTACCGCAACCGACTCAACCGAGTCTGGCCCAGCGACTACCCCATGATGTTGTGGCTGGACAAGGCATTCAAACAAGGTGTCAGGCGGGTGACGGACCTGGGGGGACACGTCGGGGTGGCGTACTACGCCTACCAAAAGTACATCGACTACCCGGATCAACTGGCTTGGCACATCCTGGACGTGCCGGCTGTGGCACGGCAAGGCCAGCTATTGGCGCAAGAGCGGGACACGCGCCAAGCACTGTCTTTTGTCGATGACTTTGAGGATGCGAGCCAGGCCGATCTCTTGTTCACCTCGGGCTGCGTGCAATATCTGGAGGCCACCTTGGCCGAGAAGCTCGCAGGCCTGTCACGCCGACCCAAGTGGCTGCTCGTCAACCTCTTGCCCTTGCACGACACACAAGCCTATTGGACCGTGCAGAACATCGGGCAGGCATTTTGCCCGTATCGCATTCAGCGCAAGGATGCATTTTTCGGCGCGCTGGACCAACTGGGTTACGACATCTGCGACATCTGGGAGAACGCAGAAAAGCGCTGTCAGATCATGTTCGCACCGCAGTACAGCCTGGAGGGGTACTACGGTGCGGCGCTCCGCCTGCGCTGATCAACCCAGGATCTGGCTCAGTGCCTTGTCCAAGTGCGCTACGGTGCGGTCAATGTTGTGCAGCTTGTCCAGTCCAAACAGGCCGATGCGGAAGGTCTTGTAATCAGCCGGTTCGTCGCAGCGCAGCGGCACACCGGCGGCTGTTTGCAGACCCTGTGCAATGAACGCCTTGCCAGTGTGCAAGCCGTCGTCATCCGTGTAGCTGACCACCACGCCAGGAGCCTGGAAGCCTTCTGCCGCGACACTGGGGATGCCCTTGCTGGCCAGCAAAGCACGCACACGCTTGCCTAACTCCCATTGATCGGCACGCAATTTCTCAAAGCCGTATGCGCGGGTTTCCAGCATCATGGCGCAGGTGCGCTTGATGGCGTCGGTGGGCAGCGTGGCGTGATACGCATGGCTGCTGCCTTCATAGGTCTCCATGATCTGCAGCCACTTCTTGAGGTCTGCCGCAAAACTGGTGCTGGTGGTGCTGTCGATGGCCGTGCGGGCCCGTTCACTCAGCATCACGAAGGCGCAGCCGGGCGAACCACTCCACCCCTTTTGGGGCGCGCTGATCAATACGTCGACGCCGGTGGCTTGCATGTCAACCCAGATGGCGCCGGATGCAACGCAATCCAGCACAAACAGACCGCCCACTTCATGTACCGCATCGGCGACCGCCTTGAGGTAGTCGTCGGGCAGGATGATGCCCGATGCGGTTTCCACATGGGGTGCAAAAACCAGGTCGGGCCGTTGGGCACGGATGGTCGAGACCACCTCGTCCACGGGCGGGGGGGTGAAGGGTTGTTGGCGACCAGCGGCGACTGGGCGCGCTTTCAACACGATTTCTTCCGACGGGATGTGCCCCATCTCAAAAATCTGGGACCAGCGAAAGCTGAACCAACCATTGCGGATGACCAAGGCCTTTCGACCGGTGGCGAACTGGCGCGCCACAGCCTCCATGCCAAACGATCCGCCGCCGGGTACCAGGGCCACTGAGCGAGCGTGGTAAACCTCTTTCAATACGCCAGACAAGTCCCGCATGACACGCTGGAACTTTTGCGACATCTGATTGAGCGACCGATCGGTGAAAACGACCGAGTATTCGAGCAGGCCATCGGGATCAACATCAGGCAGCAGGCCGGGCATGGTTCTTCCTCATCAAGCTAGAGATACGTGACGTTCCAGCTTATCACCCGCATGTGAACGATACATGGCACAAAGGCCCAAGGTGTGGGGAGGATTTCTACCCGGTTGCAAGGAGCTCTAGCCCCATGCTCAAGCCGCATGAGCTTGGGGCAACGTGAAATAGAAGGTTGCGCCCGCTCCGGGTTGAGACTCCGCCCAGACCCGCCCGCCATGCCGCTCGATGGCTCGCCGCACGATGCTCAGGCCGACGCCGGTGCCTTCAAACGTTTGCCCATGCAGGCGCACAAACGGCTCAAACAGCCGCGATGCCGATTCGGCAGAAAAGCCAACTCCGTTGTCGCGAACAAAAATCGTGACGTCACGCTGATCTGGCAACACGCCCACCTCAATGCGCGGATCTTTTGCTGTTTGGGTGAACTTGCGTGCATTGCCGATCAGGTTGACAAACACGGGCAACAGCAAATTGGGGTCGGCATGGACCCGGGGCAAAGCCTGGACCGCCAGCCGTGCTCTCATTGGTGCGGCGCCACCCAGGGTGATTTGCTGGACAGCCTGTTCAACCAAAGCGCACAGGTCGGTGTCCCTGCGCTCCAGGTGGTCATGGCCCATGTGGGCCAGGTCCAGCAAGGCGGTCACCAGTCGGGTCGATGTGTCGGCTTGGTCCACAATGATGGGAAGCATCTTGCAGGCCATGCTGTCGTCACCCGCCTGGAGGGCGTCCAATGCCAGTCGAGCCGTACCCGCAATGCCCCCCAGCGGGCCGCGCAGATCGTGAGACACATTGCGATTGAAGCTTTCCAGCCCCGCGATGATGTTTTGCAGGTCCGCCGTCCGCCTGGCCACTTGATCTTCCAATGACTGGTTCAGCGCGGTCAGATCAGCCTCGGCCTGCGCGCGCCGCGCCACTTCAGCTTGCAAGGCGCGTCGCTTGCGCAACAAGCTGGTGGTAAACAGTGTGAGCCCAAAGAAAATGAGTGGAAAGGCACCAAAGTACCGGATGACCACTGCATCGACGCCCAGTGCAGACGAAATCAGGCTGACCATCGGGATCGACAGCAAGGCAAAGCCGACCAGGGCATGGCCTGCGCCTTTTTCAACCCGGGACATTGAAAACGCCATGAGCGCACAGCCAATGAGGGGGATGGTCCCTGCCA
>JAGWTE010000206.1 GCA_028869095.1 Burkholderiales bacterium | reverse complement strand
CGGGCGTCTCCACCACGACCACATTGTCCACGCCCACCGTTGCCACCAGGCGGCTGGTCGCATGCACCAAGGTATTGGTGCTGTCTTGCATCAGGGCATCGCCTTGCGAGGCATTGCCTTGGGCATCGTGCTCACTGACTTGCCACACGGCATCCCAGGCACCCAGGTCAGACCAGCCGGCATCCAGCGGCACCATGCGCACCACAAAGCCACTGTCAGGCTTGGCAGGGCATTGCTCCATCACGGCATAGTCGACCGACTCGGATGGCACGACCACGAACTCGGCCTTGCCGGGACGAACGAACATGGCGTCCGTCGCACGCACATCCCAAGACTGGCGGGTGGCCCCAGCGATATCAGGACGGAAGTGCCCCAACGCTGCCAACCAGCGCGATGCCCGCATCACGAACATGCCGCTGTTCCAGTAATAGCCGCCTTGGGCCAGATAGCCCTTGGCCGTTTCCAGATTGGGCTTTTCCACAAAGGCTTGAACGGGGTGAGCGCCTTGCGTATCGGCCGCACCCGTGCGGATGTAGCCAAACCCGGTTTCAGGGCGATCCGGGGTGATACCCAGGATGACGATGTCACCATCAGCCGCAGCACGGATGGCCGTTTGCAAAGCCTTCACGTAAGCGGCTTCGTCCGTCACGGTTTGGTCTGCTGGCGTCACCACCAAGATGGGGTCTTGCCCATTTTCAATCGCTTGCAAGGCAGCCAGCGTCACAGCCGGTGCCGTATTGCGGCCAGCGGGCTCCAACAACAAAGACGATGGCTCACC
Source organism: Burkholderiales bacterium (assembly GCA_028869095.1). GTDB lineage: Bacteria > Pseudomonadota > Gammaproteobacteria > Burkholderiales > Burkholderiaceae_C > Aquabacterium. The sequence goes on along the minus strand of JAGWTE010000206.1, from coordinate 4,065 downwards.
CTTGAGTTCACGCAACTGGTCCAGCACCAAAAAGCGATGCTCTTCATTGCCCACCACACAGGGCTTGGCCACCTCGATGTCATCGCTGCCCAAGGCTTGCAAACGCAGATGGGCTTGCTGGAACAGGCTTTGATTGCCCTGCAAGACCAGGAACTGCTTGGGATACAAGGCGCGCGACAAAGGCCACAGGCGGGTCCCTGAACCGCCGGCCATGATGACGGGAAGAATGTTGTGTTTCATGATTTTCACTTCTACCTGGTTGCAACTGATGGCACAAGGTCCATCAGCCCTCAAATCCATTGGGGTTGGTCGACTGCCAGCGCCAGGAGTCGACACACATCTGGTTCAAACCCCGCGAAGCCTTCCAGCCCATGGCGGCCAACGCGTGAGCGGGATCGGCATAACACGCATCCACATCGCCGGGACGGCGCGGCGCGAACACCACCGGAATCTCGCGGCCACAGGCTTCGCCATAGGCGCGCGCCAGATCCAGCACGCTGTAGCCCTGCCCTGTTCCCAGGTTGACCGTCAAGGACTGATTCTGGTCGAACAAGTAACGCAAGGCGGCCACATGGCCATCGGCCAGATCGCACACGTGGATGTAGTCACGCACGCCAGTGCCATCAGGCGTATCGTAGTCATTGCCAAACACGTTCAGATGCTCGCGCTTGCCCACCGCCACTTGCGCCACATAGGGCATCAGGTTGTTGGGGATGCCGCGAGGGTCTTCGCCGATCAGGCCTGATGCATGCGCCCCCACCGGGTTGAAGTAGCGCAGGTAGGCCACATGCCAATTGGGGTCGCAGCGCTCCAGCTCACGCAACATCTCCTCGCCCATCAGCTTGGTCTGACCATAGGGATTGGTCACACGCAAGGGCGAGTCTTCGCGAATGGGCAAACGCTCGGGCTTGCCATACACCGTGGCAGATGAGCTGAACACCACATTGAAAACGCCATGGCGCTTCATGGCCTGACACACCGACAACAAACCGCCGAGATTGTTCTCGAAGTAATCCAGGGGACGCTCGACCGACTCACCCACGGCTTTGAGTGCCGCAAAGTGCACCACGGCCGAGATGCCGCCGAATTGCTGCCCCAACTCAAAGCAACGATCCAAGGCGGCCGCATCGCGCACATCGCCCTGAACGAACTGAGGCACAAAGCCTCCGATCTCTTGAATCCGATTCAAGACCGTGGGCGAGCTATTGACAAAACTGTCGATGCCGACGACATCAAAGCCGGCCTCCTTGAGCGCCAGCCAAGTGTGCGAGGCAATGTAGCCCGAGGCTCCCGTCAACAAGATACAAGGCATCCGGTGACTCCCGATCAATCCAGGATGAAGGATGCCGCCACATTCACTGCGTGGCCCGAGTACTGATTGCGCGTCGCATCCTTGGTCTGCGAATAACGAGTGAAGCCAGCCGACAACTTCAGCCAACGCTCGACCATGTAGTGGCTGTTCAAGGAATAAGCGTGGTAATCACTGGTGTCATTCACGATCACACCGCCCACATAGTCGTTGTCCACTTTAAAGTGATTCCACTGAGTCGAGGCAGTGATCGCCAACTTCACCGTAGGATTCCATGTGGCATACAGGTTCGCCGCCGTCATTTGATTGTGATAAGCGGTCTGGCCGTTGGCGATGGTCACCGTTCCTGAACTAGGATCAACACCTGCCAAATACAGCTGATTGAATTGGTCCGAGTTGGCGGTACGGTACAAGGTCGCGCCGTACGTCATCACACCATGGGGCGTGTAAACCCAATTCAAATTGCCAGTCAAACCGTTAAACCGACGATCAGAAACCACGCTGCCTGCTGGCATCTCACGCTTGCTGGATGTCAAGCTAAGGGTTGCATGCAATTGGCTCAGTCCTGTCACGACCCAATCTGTCGCCAAGTCCAGGTCGTTCTCGTTCACCGTCTCTCCAACTTGGTGATAACGCGTCTCAACTTGGCGCACACCCAGACTGTAGTTCAACAAATCGGTGCTGTAGTAAACCGCTCTCAGGCCACGGGTGTCCTGGTGATAGTTCAAATAGCTGTATTCCGGCAAGGAATACGTCAGGACATTTTTACCTGCTGAGCCCACCACGGCCCAAATGCCAGCAATCCCATACACGACTTGCGCATTCGCATTTTTGTTGGTGCGAACGTTGCGCACCACATGGTCGGTCACTCGGTTGTTTTCAAACTGATTCAGGTTTTCGCCATAGGCGCCATCCAGCATCACTCGCCAGTTGGACATCAATTCGGATTGGAAACCCAAATTCAGGTCCTTGGCATCGTTGTTCAACAACTCGCCGTATCGGCTATAGCGCAAGGCAGAGACCTTGGCTGACCCGGTATACACCTGGCGCCCATAAGGCTTGTTCAGGTCCAGCTCCAAACTGGTCGTGTTGATGGTGTCACTGATCGGAGTTTCGGTGCGCGCGAAATTGGAATCGTGCGCAATGTTGTGCGACGCCGTGAAGGTCAAGGGGTCATCAGCCCAAGCAGGCCCCACACACACCAAGCCAACTGCCGCAGCAATCACCCCCACAGAAGTCGAAACAGGAAAACGTGCCACAAACACCTCAGCTTCAATAGGCATTGCGATCGAACACCATCAGGCGAATCGTTCGAATGATGATTTGCAAATCCAGACCCAAGGACCAATTGCGCAGGTATTCCAGGTCGTACTCGACACGGGCCTGCATTTTTTCGATGGTCTCGGTCTCCCCCCGATAGCCATTGACCTGGGCCCAACCGGTGATGCCGGGGCGCACCTTGTGGCGCACCATGTAGGCCTTGATCAGGCGACGGTATTCTTCGTTGTGCGCCACCGCATGAGGACGCGGCCCCACGATGCTCATGCGGCCTTGCAACACGTTGATGAACTGAGGCAACTCGTCCAGCGAAGTTTTGCGGATGAAAGCACCAAACGGCGTGATCCGTGAGTCGCCCTTGGTCGCCTGCTTGACCACGGCACCGTTGTCTTGCGTGCGCATGGAGCGGAACTTGTAGACGATGATTTCCTCGCCATCCAGTCCATTGCGTTTTTGTTTGAATACCACCGGACCGGGAGAGCTCAATTTCACGCCAATGGCCACGGCCAGCAATATCGGCGAAATCAAAACCAGGATGATGCTGCCCAAAATGATGTCCGAAACCCGTTTGACCAATTCATTGGTCCCGGTAAATGGGGTTTCGCAAATGCCCACCACGGGCACGCCATTCATATCCTGCAAACGGCCTTGAATGATGCTGATACCGAATACATCGGGCACAAAATACAGTGAGGCCGTCGTGCCTTGCACCGCTTCCAGCAATTCAACAATGCGAGGCTGCGAGCCCAATGGCAAGGTGATATAGACCTCATGAATGCCGTGGGCGTAGACGTAGTTGGCCACGTCACGCAAGCCACCCAGGCGCATGCTGACCGCCTCGGGCAACACGCGGCTGTCTGTGCGGTCGTCAAAGTAGCCGACAAACTCGGTGCTCTGATCGGGGTTGCTTTGCAGCGCGCGGGCCACCTTGCCGCCCAGGGGGCCCGCCCCCACCACGATGGCCCGCCGACGCGCACCGGGCTGTAAAGCACGGCGCTTGAGGATGGCCTTGCCAATCAGCACCGCGATCCACTGCGCCACCGGTGTCACCACGGCCCAGGACATCATGACATTGATGTCAAAGAACATCAGGCTGTTGGTGGCATAGCCGCACAGCCACAGAATCAAGAGCATCGCGACCCAAGATGAGGCGATGTCAACGCCGGCTTCCAGTCGAGAATCATTGAAGCGATTGCGCCCCGGAAAGGTCAGCGCAAAAACCAGCAAACACAAGGACATCGACGCACGCAGCACAGGCTCGTCAAAATAAGCCATGCAAGCCAACAGGGACGCCACCGTGATGGAGGGCTCCATGAAAGCCGCCACAAACGATGTCACCGATTGCGGCGCATTGAAAAACGTCCGGTTGTAGTTTCGGTTATTGAACATGTACGCCAGAAACACCCCCAGGGACACACCATATTGGTGCCCTGGAAATCATTGAATACCAAGCCCGCCTGCAGCAATAAGTTACAAAC
>JAGWTE010000018.1 GCA_028869095.1 Burkholderiales bacterium | reverse complement strand
TGACCTCCGGCTTCCTGATCGCTTTGTGTGCCGGCTTGGCGGGGGTGATCCCGCTGCTGATGCCGCTGATGATCGTGCCCTGCCTGGCCTACCTCTATTTCATGGGCGAGCACACCTGGGCCATCATCGGCGCCGTCGACCTGGCTGTGGTCTGGTTCGTGTTCGAGAACATCGTCAAGCCCCAGATGATCGGGCACAAGGTCAAGATCAACTCCGTGGTGATCTTGATGTCGATGATTGGTGGGATGCAGTTGTTTGGCCCCGTGGGGCTGTTCCTGGGGCCGGCCATCGTGTCGATGGCGATCGGGATGATTCACGACTTGCTGGTGGCGCCGGAGCACGCGCACCCCTGAGCGGCAGGGCCGCTGCCTAGCGAGCCCGGGTCCAGGTCATGGTGTGCCCCAAGAACGGCAAACCCTTGTAGGCCCGGACCTGCAGCTTGCCATCGGCGAGCAACTGCACATCACACTGGTAAACCTGGCCGTCACCCGGGTCCAGAATCTGGCCCGCGTTGAGCTTGCCGGTCGTTTCTTGCAGGTCCCACATGACCTCCAGCCCTCGGTAGGGGCGGCCATGTTGAGGGCCTTTGCAGGCGTCGCACAGGGTGCTGTCGGTGATCTTCTTGTTGGGGCTTTGCGGCAAGATCTGCTTGATGTGGCCGTGCCAGACCGGTCCCTGCTGGGTCAGCGTGATGATGGCATCCACGTCGTCGGCGTCTTCAGCAGGGGCCAGCCAGTCACCCGCGTAGGGCGAGGGCTTGGCCTCGGTGGCGTGAGCGGCTGGGGGCAGAAGCAGGCCGGCCAGCAAGGCCATGGCAAACACGCGCGTCACGACAGCAACTGGATCAGTGTGTCAGGGTGGATGGGCCAGGCGCACAAACCTGCCAAGCCCATGAGCACACCAAAGAAGGTGGGCACCAGGGACGCCACATACAGCGGCCACAACTGGGTCAAGGCGGTGACGGCCAACATCGCGATTGCGATGGCCAGCAAGGCATCAGACAGATCAAACTGGTCGTCCCGATAGTTCAGGGCATCGTAGTTTTTTTGATCCTGTTCGGCCTGGGATTGCACCTCATGGCGCTTTTGAGCTTGCTCGGCGGCCTGGGTTTTGTAGCGAGTGGCCTCTCGCTGATAGGCCGATGCCGCCGCAGCCGGGGCGCTGATCTGCGCCAATTCAAGCTGCGTGGCGGTGGCCTGGGCCAGTTCCTGGCGAATCGTGCGGGCCTGGTAATAGGCCCAATGGTCCAGCTTGTCAGCCTGGGCTTGTTGCATGGCCTGAACGATGTTGTCGTCCTTGACCTTGCAGATGCCCATGAAGGTGGCGAGGATGGCCACGGTGACGGCCACCGTGGCATTCAAACGATCTGGGGTGGCTGGTTGGCGCTCGTGGGCGGCAGACGCGGTGTCGATGAGGTCTTTGGGATCGATGTCCATGACAGGCCTGTGTGCTCGGGAGGGACGAGTCTCGTGGGGCAAGCTTTCGTGAGTCTTTCAGCGTTTCAGCGCGGCTGCACGTCCCCTTCGGTCGCAATCTCGCGCAAGACCTGCTCATACACATCCACCGGCTGCCCCCCTGAAATCAGATAGCGGTCGTTGATGATCACGGCCGGCACGGCATGGATGCCTTGCGAGGTGTAGAGCGACTCCAACTCGCGCACGTCTTGGGCGAATTCGTCGCTGTCCAGGATGGCCTGGGCGCGGGCCCCATCCAGCCCCACTTGCTGGACGGCTGCCAGCAGCACCTCGGGCGCATCCATGGCTTGGCGGTCTCGGTGGCAGGCTTGCAGCAAGGCCTTTTTCAGAGGCATTTGCCGTTCAGGGTGGGCCACACCGGCCCAATGCAGCAGGCGGTGGGCATTGAAGGTGTTGTAGATGCGACCGCGGCCTTCGGTGTTGAAGGCAAAGCCGACTTCGGCGCCGCGCAGGCGGATCATGTCGCGCACCTGCTCTTGCTGCTCGGCCGTGCTGCCGTACTTCTCGCTCAGGTGCTCGGTGATGTCCTGCCCCCCCGCTGGCATGTGCGGGTTCAACTCAAAAGGCTGGCAGTGCAGGTCGGCTTGGACATCGCTGGACAGGCGGCCGAGCGCCAGCTCCAGGGATGACAAGCCCACTGCGCACCAGGGGCACGAGATGTCGGACACGAAGTCGATCTTCAGGGGGTGCATGAGGTGGGGCATGAGTCTGCGCTGCCTCACATGGTAACCAAGCTGGCATGACCTTCCAGATGACGCGGCCATGGCCCGCCTAGTGGTTTGTGAGTGTGTCGGCCACGGGCTCGCGCCACCACAATGCAGGGCATCCTCGCTCCTGTTGCCTGGCCGATGAACTACCCCGTCCCTTCTCGACGCAGTCTGTCGCGCTTTTCGATCTTTGTCTGGCTGACCCTGCTGATAATCGCGGTCGTCGTGGCCAGTTTCACCGTCTACGTCCACGCAGAAAAGCAGATTGACCGTGCCAACGAGCAGCGGCTCCAGTCTTTTTGGCTGGCCGATGAGTTGCGGCAGTCCTCCGACGAGCTCACGCGGATGGTGCGCACCTATGTGGCGACCGGGGACCTGGTCTACAAACAGCATTTCCTCGAAATCCTGGCGATTCGCGATGGACAAAGCCCTCGTCCACAGGACTACCAAAACGGCTACTGGTACCTGGTGCAGGCCGATGGCACCCGTCCCAGTCCCATGGGGGATCGGCTCCCCTTGCTTGAGGCGATGAAACTGGCGGGCTTCACCCCGGATGAGTTCGCCATGCTGGCCAGGGCGAAGGCCAATTCGGACGCTTTGACGCGCACCGAGTTTGCCGCCATGGCCTTGATCGAGGGCCCGCAGCCGCCATCGGATGCCGATCGGCTCCAGGCCATCCGCATGGTGCATGACCAGGCGTATCACGATGCCAAGGCGGGCATCATGCGGCCCATCTATGAGCTCAATCGCATGGCGGACCAGCGAACCCTGCAGGCGGTTCATCACGCCGAAGCCTATGCCACGCAGACGCGCATCGTGCTGGTGCTGTTTGGGCTGTTTGGGCTGTTGCAGCTGGCCATGCTGTGGAAGGCGCGCAGGAGTTTGGCGGCCGTCCTCGGTGGGCCGGTTCACGAGGTGTTCACGGGCATCGCCCGCCTGGGGGGCGGCGATTTTGTCACCGAGGTGGCGGTGGCGCCCGGAAAGGACGACAGCGTCCTGGGCTGGTTGAGCAAGACGCGAGCCAATCTGGCCCACCTGGACAGCGAGCGGCGTCAAATGTCCGAGCGCCTGGTGGCGGCCAATGCGGCCCTGGAATATCAGGTTGTCCAACGCACCGCCGATCTTCAAGAAGCGCTGGACATGGCCAAGCACGCCAGCCAGGCCAAGTCCAGCTTTTTGTCGAGCATGAGCCACGAGTTGCGCACCCCGATGAATGCCATCATGGGTTTCTCGCAACTGCTGTTGATGAAGGATTTGAGCCAGGATCAGCGGCGGGCCGTCGACGAAATCTGGCGGGCCGGCAAGCACTTGCTCGCCCTGATTGATGACCTGCTGGATCTGACTCGGATTGAGGCGGGGCAGGTGTCGATGAACTGCCAGCCGGTGGATCTGGCCGAGGTGACAGAGGACGCGGTCAGCTTGGTCCAACCGCAGTTGCTGCACCGGCAGTTGGCCCTGGTCAATGGCACGCCGCCTGGTTCACGCGTGGTGGCCGATCCCGTCCGCTTGCGGCAGGTGATTGTGAACCTGCTGTCCAATGCGGCCAAGTACAACCGCGACCAGGGCCGCATCGAGATCGAGGTCTCGACCCCGAGGGAACAGTGTCTGCGCTTGAGTGTGCGCGACACCGGGGTGGGCATGTCAGCGGAGCAGCTGCCGCGCCTGTTCAAGACGTTTGAGCGCCTGGAGGCGGGCCGTCGGGGCATCGATGGCACCGGGATCGGGCTGGCTTTGGCCCGTCATCTGGTCGAGTTGATGGGGGGCTCGATTGGCGTGGTGTCTCACGTCAATGTGGGCTCCACATTCTGGATCGATTTGCCAGCGCACGAGCCCTGACCATAGGCAGACGGGGCCACCCCCTCCCAGCGCTTGAAGGCCCGGCGGAAGTTGGCCATGTCGGTGTAGCCCAGGGTGTAGGCGATCTCTTGAATCGACAGGTGCCCAGCCTTGAGGTGCTCCACCGCCAGCATGTGGCGCACGTTCTCCAAAATCTCTTTGTAAGACGTGCCTTCGTCTTGCAGATGCCGGTGCAGCGTGCGCGGCGTCATGTGGAACAGGCGCGCCGTGACGTTGAGCGAGGGAAAACCGTTTTGCTTTTCCAGCATGATGCGGCGCACCCGGCCGCTCAGGGACTTGTTCTGCGTGAGTTTGTCCAGCTCCCTCTGGCAGATCGCGGCCGCCTCTTGAAAGGTGGCCGGGTCGGCCATCTTGAGCGGCTGATCCAGCACGTCCTCCGGAATGGTGAAGCCGGCCCAGCTCTGGTCGTAGCGCACCTCGGCATGGAACATGTCCTGCGCCAAATCCGCATAGTCCGGGCGCGGAAACGGGAAAGCCACCCACAGCACATGGCGCGAGCCCATGGTGATGTAGTCCAGCACGTTCTTGACCGTCAGCATGACGGCCTCCAACACGGTGCGGCGGACCTCGCCCAGCGGGGTGGGCTCTTCAAAGCGCACCCGCACCAGCTTGCCCTCGATGTCATGGGTGACGGACACCAAGGTGGTCCGCAAGCCGATGTAGCGTTCAAACAGATCCAGGGCCTGGCGCAGGTTGCCGCTGTTCATGGCGGCATAGCCCAGGATGCCGTGGGTGTTGACCACCAGACGCTCGCCCACCAGCAAGCCCAAGGCGGGCTCTTGCGTCATGTGCAAAGCGTTCAGCACCAACTGATAGGCCACCGGGAAGGACACCGTCTGGGTCGCGTCCGCCAGGTCGGCTTCGGTCAGTTGACTGCGAGCCAGCCACCCCGGCACGTCGGCTTCCAGGCTGCGGACCTGGTCGGCGATCTGGCGCACGTATTGGATCGGAAGGGAGAAAGCGGGTGGCTGCATGGCGGCGGATTGTCAATAAATGACCTGTGGATGTCAATCTGCGACCTACCCTGATGGCGCCCGATTTCCTACGATCAAGGCGTTTCTTGATCTGGCTTTGGATTTACCGGAGAGCGTATGTTTTCGTTCCTGTCCAAGAAAAAACCGACCACGGCGCACATCAACGCGCAAGCCATCACCGTCCAACCCAAAGAGACGCTGCTGCAGGCGGCGCTGCGCGAGGGCATCGACTTTCCGCACAGCTGCCGCGTGGGTGGTTGCGCCGCGTGCAAGTGCAAGCTGGTGGACGGCCGGGTCAAGGAGTTGACGGAGACGGGTTACATCTTGTCTGACGCGGAACTGGACCAGGGCTACATCCTGGCCTGCCAGAGCGTGCCGCAGACTGACATCCGCATTGAGGTGGACCTGTCCGCGCAAGCCGCGCGCCGCACCGCCACGGGCCGTGTGGTGGCGCAAGACAAGCTGACGCATGACATCACGCAATTGCGGGTGCAGCTGAACGACGCCCTGCCGTACAAGGCCGGCCAGTTCGCCAACATCAGCATCGATTCTTTGAGTGGGGTGAGCCGGAGCTACTCCTTTGCCACGCCGGTTCAACCGGATTCACAGGTCAGCTTCTTCGTGCGAAGGGTCCCTGGTGGCGTTTTTTCTACCGCGATCAACGACGACAGCGTCGTGGGTCAAACCGTGACGGTCGACGGCCCCATGGGGGACTTCTGGCTGCGTCCCTCGACCGCGCCCATGTTGCTGGTGGCCGGGGGCAGTGGCCTGGCCCCGGTGCTGGCCTTGCTGCAAGAAGCAGCGGCGGCCGATGAGTCGCGCCCCACCACCTTGCTGTTTGGCGCCCGTGAAGAGCGGGACCTGTATGCGCTCGAACAGATCCAGGAGATCGCCCGCCAATGGCGCGGCCCCTTCCGCTTTATCCCGGTGCTGTCGGCCGAGACCGTGCCTGACTCTTGGCGGGGCAAGCGCGGCCTGGTGGTCGATCAGATCCCCGAGGTGCTGGAGGTCGGAACCCATGCCTACCTGTGCGGCCCGCCGCCCATGATCGACAGCGCCACGGCCTTGCTCAAGCAGCATGGCATCCCGGGGGCACACATCCACGCAGACCGATTCACCACGTTGCATGACGTTGTGGCTGTGGCCGCCTGAGCCGCAGCTTTTCACTAAAAACCGAGCGAGACAAACATCATGAACCTACTGCACTACCTCAAGTACTTTCTCTTCCATGCCATTGGCTTGATCGCGGCCGGGGCCATTTTGGCGGGCGGTCAATACGTCAGCACGGGCTTTTTGGCCGTGTTGGTGATCTACCTGGTGGGCGATGCCGTCTGTGGCGACGACACCTCGACGCCCACGTTCAAGTACCCCGGCATCTTGACGGCGCAGTTGTGGATGGCCTTGCCCTTGCTGGCCCTGATCGTGTTCTCGGCGGTGTGGAGTGTGTGTTCGGGCGACCCACTGGGCTTTGGCGCCTGGGTGACGCATCTGACCGGCTATGACGTGCTTGCGGCGCGCGATGCCACCGCGTCCATCCACCACGTGTCCACGGTCTTGATGACCGGCTTGATGATCGGCATGGTGGGCACCATCACCGGCCATGAGTTGACGCACCGCACCTGGGACCCCGTGTCCATGCTGATTGGCCGCTGGTTGCTGGCCTTCAGCTTTGACACCGTCTTCGCCATTGAGCACGTGTATGGCCACCACCGCTATGTGTCGACCACGGAAGACCCGGCCACCGCACCGCGCGGCCGCAATGTGTACTTCCACGTCGTGGCCTCGACCATCAAGGGCAACATCAGTGCCTGGAAGATCGAGCAAAAGCGCCTGAGCCGCAAACGCCAAGGCGTGTTCTCGTGGCACAACGCCGTGATCCGTGGACACTTGATGAGCGCACTGTTGGTCGTCGCGGCCTATGCGATGGGCGGCTGGCAAGCGGCGGTGTTCTTCACCCTGTGTGGCCTGTGGGGCAAGTCGCTGCTGGAGATCGTGAACTACATGGAGCACTACGGCATGGTGCGCAACCCTGCCACGCCGGTGCAACCCCGCCACTCGTGGAACACCAACAAGCGCATCAGCTCGTGGACCATGTTCAACCTGACGCGCCACTCGCATCACCATGCGCAAGGTGAAGTGCCTTACCAAGACCTGAAGCCCTTCCCTGAAGCGCCCATGATGGTGGGCGGCTACCTGACCACCATCATCGTGGCCATGATCCCGCCGCTGTGGCACAAGCTGATGACGCCCAAGGTGCTGGCCTGGGACCGCGACTACGCCACGGCCGAAGAGCGCGTGCTGGCTGCCCAAGCCAATGCCCGCAGCGGCATTGCCGAGATGGTGGATCTGGTCCCGGCGCGTTGAGGCCCATCGAGCCCCCGGGCTTGAATCAGGCCGTTGCGAACGCTCGCAACGGCCTTTTGTCTTGCTGGCGAAATAAACCAGCAAATATTGACAGGCACTGTTATAGTGACCTGAGTTGCTGCCATTTGCTTACCTACGCAGCACCCCCTGCCTGACCTCCCCGCTCAGGCACACGATCCGACGGACCGCGATCGTCACCTCTCCCTCGGCAAGCCCCATTTCTGGTTTGCCACCCCCCTCTGAACCAGACCCCACAAGACGCGGCAACGGCTCGTGCACTGGCTGGTTTCAGTGTGTGTGTTGCCGCTGTTTGCGTGCACACCAAGGAAACAAGTGTCCAAGGAAGATTTGATCGAAATGCGAGGTCAAGTGAGCGAAGTGCTCCCTGACTCTCGATTCAGAGTGACCCTTGAAAACGGCCACACCTTGATCGCCTATTCAGGCGGCAAGATGCGCAAGAACCGCATCCGCATCCTCGCCGGAGACAAAGTGTCTCTGGAGCTGTCTCCCTATGACCTGAGCAAGGGACGCATCACCTTCCGTCATCTGGAGCCTCGCCGTGACGGCAGCCCGCCTCCAGCACGACGCAACTTCCGTTGACCCCTCTCTCATCCCGTTATTGGAAAGACTCCACCATGGAAAACAAGCTCTACATCGGCAACCTGTCGTACGCCATGCGCGACGACTCCCTGCAACAAAAACTGTCCGAGTTCGGTCACGTCACCTCTGCCAAGGTCATGATGGACCGCGACACCGGTCGCTCCAAAGGCTTCGGCTTTGTGGAAATGGGCTCGGCTGAAGAAGCGCAAGCCGCGATCCGTGGCCTGCATGGCCAAACGGTGGATGGCCGCGCTTTGGTCGTCAACCTGGCCAAGCCACGTGAAGAACGCTCGGGCGGCTTCGGTGGCGGCGGCGGCGGTTACCGAGGTGACCGTCGCTCGTATTGAGCCACGGTGATTGAGCCTGCTGTAGGCTCAGCGCAAAAAACCGACCCGTGTGAGTCGGTTTTTTTATGGCGACGTGCAGTGCGTGAGCGTGGCTGTGCCCTCTGGCCTGGTGCGTCAAGGGTGTAGGAGTGGATACAGCACGAGGCCGATCAAGGCGGCGCCGAGCACCACCACGGGCTCTTGCAGCTTCTTGAACTTCCACAAGAGGGCCACGGTGATCAGGGCCATCAAGGCCGTGGGCCCATCCACAATCGAGCGCTTGGCAATCACGATGACCGACCCCGTGATGGCGCCCACGGCGGCCGCTGTGACGCCATCCACAAAGGCGACGATGCCCGGCAGCTTGCCGTATTTCTTGAAGTACGGGGCCGGGATGACCGTGAACAGATAGCAAGGCAAGAAGGTGCCCAGCGCCGCGATGCAAGCCCCTGGCACCCCTGCGACCAAGTAGCCAATGAAGCCCACCGTGATCACCACGGGGCCAGGCGTGATCATGGCCACGGCCACCGCGTCCACAAACTGTTTGTCGGTCAGCCAATGGTGTTCGGTGACCACGCCGCCATACAAAAACGGCACGATGGCCAGGCCCGAGCCAAACACAAAGGCCCCGGCCTTGGCGAAGAAGACGCCAATTTGTGTCAGCAAGGTCCAATCCTGGGATGACAACCAGGCGCTGGACTGCGGCAGATCCACAGGGGCCAAGGCCGACAGACCAGAGCCGAACCAACCTTTGGGTGGGGCCCGCCACAGCCAGACGACGACGCCTGCGGCCAGGAACAGCCAGGCGATTTCGGACTCGGTGTAGACGGTGACGCTGGCCAGCACCAGGAAGATCGCCCACAGCAGTTTGTCCTTGCCCACGCTCTTGGTGGTCAGCTTGTGCGCGCTGATGGCGATGATCCCGATCACGGCGGCGCCGACGCCGTAGAACACTGCTTGCATCCAGGTCAGGCCGCCAAAGTGCTGGTAGGCCCAGCCGATGGCCAGGACCATCAGAAACGAGGGCAGGACAAAGGCCAAACCTGCCAGGGTCGCCCCCAACAAGCGGTAGTGCACATAGCCCATGTAGATGGCGGTCTGGGCGGCCATCGGGCCGGGGGCCAACTGAGCCAGGGCCAAGCCTTCTTTGTAATCGGACTCGGTGATCCAGCCCCGGCGCTCAACCAGATCGCGATGCATGTAGCCCACCAGGGCCACGGGGCCGCCAAAGCCCCAGGTGCCCAAAGCGAGCATGTAGCGCACCAGGGCCCACAGGCTGTAGGTGGCGGGTGACGATGAGGAAGCAGAAAAATTCAAGTCGAACTCCTTCAATCGGCGCATTGTGGCCGACACAAGGAGCAGAACTTGGATGCAGGACGCATCTTGAAGGGGCGGGGAGTCCACTCATGTCCCCGCATTCGAAAATGATAGCGCAGGCGCGGCTCGGTGTGTCCGCGCCGAGGGGCGATCCTTACTTGCTGGCGCCCATCATGGGTGCCGAGGCCCCCATGCCCATGCCGCCCTTGCCCATGCCCATTCCACCTTTACCCATGCCGTCTTTGCCCATGTGCTCGTCGTGCATCTCCTTATGGTGTTTGTCCATCATCTTTTGACGCTCGGCGGGGTCTTTGGTCTCACGGATTTTCTTCATCTCCTCTTGACGCTTTTCGCAATCGGGCGGCGTCATCATGCCGCAGCCCATGGCACCTGAAGCGGCTGATGCCGCAGGGGTTGCAGTGGAGGCTGCCGCCTTGGGGGGGCGGGGTTCGTGAGACCGGTCCTTGGTATCAGCCCAGGCGCTGCTGACCAGCGTCAGAGACAAGGCCGAAAAGGCAAAAACGGAGGCAATACGGGAAGCAAGGCGTGTCGCTTGATGCATGTCCATCTCCTGTCTGTGGGGGAAGCAAAACATTCTGCGCTCGCCCGCCAGGTTTGTCACCCTGTGCATGGCGTGCGGTCACGGATGCGGCAGTCTCACCTCGAAGGTGGTGACCTCGTTGCTGGATCGAGCCGCGATCTCGCCGCCGTGTGCTTCCACGATGGACTTGACGATGGCCAGGCCCAGCCCGGCGCCGTCCCCATTGCGTTGCCGTGAGGGGTCGACCCGGTAGAAGCGGTCAAACAGGTGGGGCAGGTGTTCTGGCGCAATGGTCGGGCCCGGGTTGGTGACCTGGATCACGGCTTGGTGATCGTCCGAGTCCAAGGCCACCGTCACGGTTTGACCGGCTGCCGTGTGGCGGATGGCATTGGACAGCAGGTTGCTCAAGGCGCGGCGCAGCATCAGGCGGTCACCCCGGATGGGCGGCAGGGTTCCTACACGTGTCAGACGCACGTGGCGCTCGTCGGCCCAGGGCTCGAAGTATTCAAACAAGGCGTCCAGTTCGACGGACAGGTCCAAGTCGGCCCGATCCGGTTTGATCAACTGGTTATCGGTTTGCGCCAGGTAGAGCATGTCGCCAATCATCTTGGCCATGCGCTCGTACTCTTCCAGGTTGGAGTACAGCACCTCGCGATACGCCTCGGTGCGGCGGTCTTTGGAGAGCAGAACCTGGGTCTGGGTGATCAAGTTGGTGACCGGCGTTCTGAGCTCGTGGGCGATGTCGGCCGAGAAGTTGCTCAAGCGCTGGAAGTCTTGCTCAATGCGCTCCAGCGTCGCGTTGAATGAGGTGGCCAGCTCGGACAACTCGATGGGCACTTGGCCGGGGTCCAGGCGAACGTCCAGTTGGTTGGCCGAGAGGCCCCGGATGCGTGCACTGATCTCGCGCAGCGGCGCGTGCCCCCGGTAAACGGCCAGCCAGGTCGCCAAGATGGCAAACAGGCCGGCGACGCTGGTGGCCACCCAGATGGTTTGCCGAAAGCGCGCCAGGAAGTGGTCGTGAAACCCGGTGGAGGTGGCCACCACGGCGGTGTAATGCTGCTGCGAGCCTTCTGATGGGGGGATGTCGACCACGGCGCCTCGGTAGGCCTGGCCTTGCTCTTGCCAGGTGTGAAGGTGCCCGGCCTCGATGTCGGTGACCGCCGTTGGAGGGCGCGCGATGGCATTCAGATGGGGGCCGGGCGTGGCAAACAGCGTGCGGCCCTGGGCATCCTGCACCTGGTAGTACATGCCATGGTGGCCTTTGACCGCGTCAGACAGGCGGTGGGTGAGCTCGTCGCGTGAGGCGTCGTAAGGCAGGGTGGTGAGTACCTGCTGAATGGAGCGGGCCACGACCTCCAGCTCTTCGGCATCCTGCATGGCGAAGTGGTGCGCCAGCGAGCCCTCAATCAACCAGCCCAGGGCCAGAAACACCAGCGTGATGATCAGGCCAATGGAGACGGTCAAACGCTGGGCCAGCGAGATGGGCCGGCGTGAGGGCGGGCTAGACGCCATCGGGTGCTTCCACGCTGTAGCCCATGCCACGGATGGTGTGGATCAGCTTGGGTTCAAAGTCATCGTCGATCTTGGCGCGCAAGCGGCGGATGGCCACATCGATGACATTGGTGTCACTGTCAAAGTTCATGTCCCACACTTGGGAGGCGATCAGAGAGCGCGGCAGCACTTCGCCTTGGCGCCTTACCAGCAACTCCAGCAGCGCGAATTCTTTGCTGGTCAGGGTGATGCGCACGCCACCCCGCATGGCCCGGCGCTTGGGCAAGTCCAACACCAGGTCGGCCACTTGCAAGCGGTCCGATTGCATGGGGACGTTGCCCCGGCGCAGCAGGGTGCGCACGCGGGCGAGCAGTTCGGCAAAGGCAAAGGGTTTGACCAGGTAGTCGTCGGCGCCCAGCTCCAGCCCTTTGACGCGGTCTTCCACACTGTCGCGGGCCGTCAAGAACAACACCGGGGTGCGCTTGCCGGCGTCGCGCAAGGATTGGATGATGCGCCAGCCATCGATGTCAGGCAGCATCACGTCCAGCATGATCAAGTCGTAAGGCTCGGTCATGGCCAAGTGATGGCCGTCCAGCCCCGTGCGGGCCAGGTCCACGACGAAGCCGGCTTCCATCAGCCCTTGCCGCAGGTAGTCGGCGGTTTTGCTTTCATCCTCGACGACGAGTAACTTCACGGGGGCTCCTTAGCGCGGTCTCACTGTACGGTCGTGGCGCTGGCAGCAAGATGACCTGAACATTACAACATTGTCATCTGCCGGTCAGCGGGGTGTTGGGTGGGGCTTGGCATCATGAGGGCATGTTCAAAATGATCCGCTTCATGAAACCCACCGGGCGACTGCTGTGGCTGATGGGCATGGTGTGCGTGCAAGGTGCGCTGGCCCAGACCCCGCCTCAAACGCTGTCACAAGCCCTGGATGCCGCATGGGCTCGCTGGCCTCAGGCCACAGCCTTGTCACAGCGGCAAGCCGAGGCGCAAGCCGGTGTGGATCTGGCCAAGAGCCTGACACCGGGGCCCGCCTCGGTGTCGCTGAACCACTTGAATGACCGCTTCAACCAGAATCTGGGGCGCCGAGAGTGGGAGGTGGAAGTGGCCACACCGCTGTGGCTGCCGGGGCAGAAATCGGCACGCGAGGCGTTGGCCGGTCATGCTGCGTCTGAGGTTGAGGCCCGAGGCTCGGCCTTGAAGCTGCAATTGGCCTTGGAAGTGCGCGATGCCTGGTGGACGGTGGCCCTGTCGCGCGAAGTGTCTGGGCTGGCCCACCAACGCTTGGAGACCGCCCAAGCGCTGGACCGTGCGGTGCAGCGGCGCTTCAAGGCGGGGGATCTGGCACGTCTGGACGCCAATCTGGCGCAGACCGAGTTGTTGGCCGCGCAGGGCGAAGTCTTGGAGGCCGATGTCACGGCGCAGCAAGCCCAGCAGGCCTATCGCCTCTTGGTTGGGGCTGATGCCCCCGTCGCACTGCCGTCCGAATCAGAGTCCGTTGCGGATGGCAGCGGGGCGGCGCATCCCCAGTTGCGGGCTTTGCAAGCGGCTGTTGAATTGGCCCAAAGTCGTTTGGCTGTGGTGGACGCCAGCCGCCGTGATGCGCCTGAATTGGCGGTGCGGTGGACCAGTCAGCGCAGTGAGGGCGCCTTGCCTTATGACCAGGCGGTGGGGTTGAAGGTGACGATTCCCCTGTCGTCGGATGGCCGTGTGCGCCAAGACACTGCGGCGGCACGCGCAGAGTTGTCTCAATTTGAGGCCGAGTTGGAGCAGGCGCAGCGTCGCATTCAACAAGACGTGCTCAAAGCGCAAGCGGAACTGAGCAGTGCCCAGCGGCAGTTGAGTCTGGCCCAGGAGCGTCTGGCTTTGACCGACGACAGCCTGCGCCTGGCCCAACGTTCATTCGATCTGGGTGAGTCGGATTTGTCTGCCTTGATGCGGGCTCGCGCCGCTTCGCATGAGGCACAAAGCTGGCTCCAGCGCCAGCAAGTGGCGCGTTGGTCGGCCTTGTCTCGTTTGCATCAAGCCCAAGGGGTGTTGCCTTGAAAAAGTATGGGATCTCGATGGTGATGGCGGGGGCGGTGCTGTCCGCCTGGGCGCACGGGGGGGAAGACCACGATCACGGTGCCCCCGCGCCTGCGCCTGTGCAGGTGGGCCAGGCGCCCCGCGCCACCGCGCAGACGGAGGACTTTGAAATGGTCGCCGTCCTTCAGGGCACCCCGCCGGTCTTGACGCTGTATGTGGACCGCTTTGCCAGCAATGAACCGGTGGCCGATGCCACGGTGGAGCTGGAAAGCGGCGCGTTCAAAGCCGTGGCCAAGGCGGTGGCACCGGGGGTGTACACGGTGCCGGGGCTGGCCTTCAGCCAGCCTGGCCGCTATCCCTTGACGGTGTCGGTGCAGAGCGCCGAGGGCGCCGATTTGTTGGATGCGGTCTTGCAATACGAGGCGCCCGTTGCGAAAGCCGCCGCGCCCGCCGCGAGTTGGCGTGGCCCGTGGGCCTGGGGTGGCGGTGTCGTCGCCTTGTTGGTGGCAGTGGGCCTGATCCTGCGTCGCCGTGCACACAAGACAGAAGGTTGAGCCGTGATGAACAAGTTTGTTGCAACCCTGACCATGGGCCTGACCGTGACCCTGGCCCTGAGCAGTGCGGTGGTGTGGGCCCATGGTGACGAGGACCATGGCGATGCCAAACCCAAGGCGGCTGGGCCTGTTGGCGCCGTGTCTGCCATGGATGTCAGTGCCCCGCAGCGTCAGCCCGATGGCAGTGTGTGGATGCCCAAGCCCGCCCAAAGCCGCTTGGGGCTGCGGACGGTGCTGGCGCAAGTCCAGTCGCACGCGGTGGGTGTGGCGTTCAATGGCCGGGTGTTGTCCGACCCCAATGCGGGCGGGCGGATTCAAGCCACGCAAGCTGGGCGGATTGAGCCTGGTCCCCAAGGCTTGCCTGTCTTGGGGCAGCGCGTGGCCAAGGGCCAGGTGTTGGCCTATTTGCGCCCCGCGACCACGAGCCTGGACCGTGGCAACCAGCAGTCCGCTTTGGCCGAACTGGAAGCGCAATACGCTGTGGCCGAGCGCAAGCTGGCCCGCTATGAGCAGCTAGAAGGCGCCGTGCCGCAAAAGGACATTGAAGCGGCTCGGTATGAGCGCGATGCCCTGAAAAAACGCCGTGCGGCCATTGCTGCCAGCGTGGCCGCACCTGAGGCTTTGATGGCGCCGGTGTCGGGCACGGTGGCCGCATCGAATGTGGTGATCGGCCAGGTGGTTGATGCCAAAGACGTGCTCTTTGAGGTGGTGGACCCCACGCGCTTGGTGGTGGAGGCCCTGGCTTATGACGCCTCCCTCACACAAGGTTTGAGCCAAGCCAGTGCGCTTGTGCCCGGTGGGCACGTGGCCCTGCAGTTCATCGGTGGCGGACGCCAGTTGCGCGAGCAAGCCATGCCCCTGCTGTTTCGGGTGACTCAGGCTGACGCGCCGCTGGCGATTGGCCAAGCCGTCAAGGTCACGGCCCAGAGTGCGCAAACCGTGCAGGGCGTGGCCGTGCCCCAGTCTGCCTTGAGCCGCAATGCGGCGGGCGACACGGTGGTTTGGCTGCATGCGGCGCCCGAGCGTTTCGCACCCCAGGTGGTGCGCACACAGCCTCTGGACGCACAAACCGTGGTCGTGACCTCGGGCCTGCATGAACGCGACCGCGTGGTGACCCAAGGTGCCAGCCTGCTGGCGCAGGTGCGTTGAAAGCGAAGGGCTAGGCCGTGTTTGATTTTCTGATCCACACCAGCTTGAGACAGCGCCTGATCGTGCTGGTGATCTCGGCGTTGTTGGTGCTCTATGGCGTGTTGACCGTGCGTCAGATGCCGGTGGATGTGTTCCCTGATCTGAACAAGCCCACGGTCACCCTGATGGCTGAAGCCGGAGGCATGGCGCCGGAAGAGGTCGAGCAGTTGGTCACGTTGCCGGTCGAGTCCAGCATGAATGGCATGCCCGGCGTCACCCGGGTCCGTTCGGTGTCCGGCGTGGGTTTGTCGGTCATCAACGTCGAGTTCGACTGGGGCACCGACATCTACCGCAACCGCCAGCAAGTGAGCGAACGTTTGAACCTGGTGCGCGAGCAGTTGCCACCCAATGTGGTGCCGCAACTGGGGCCCATCTCCTCCATCATGGGCGAGATCATGCTGATTGCCCTGCCTGCCGACCCGGCGCAGGTCAGCGCCATGCAGGTGCGCGAGTACGCAGACTGGGTCATGCGACCCCGCTTGCTGACCATTCCCGGCGTGGCCCAGGTGATCCCCATTGGGGGCGAGGTGCGCCAATACCGCGTGGAGCTCAAGCCCGATCAACTCCAGGCCTTGGGTGTGGAGCGCGAGAAATTGGCCGCCGCCTTGCAAGGCTTTGGTGCCAACACCAGCGGTGGTTTCTTAGAGGCCAATGGGCGCGAATACCTGATCCGCCAGGTGGGCCGTACCAGCCGCATTGAAGACCTGCAAAACCTGGTCGTGGCCGTGCGCCATGGCCAATCCATCTTGCTCAAGCAAGTGGCGGATGTGAAGCTGGCGCCTGCCACCAAGCGCGGCGATGCCAGCTACAACGGCAAGCCCGCCGTCATCTTGTCGGTGCAAAAGCAACCCAGTGCCGACAGCGTGACCGTGACCCGGGCGGTGGAGCAGGCCATGGTGGAGCTGGCCAAGTCCCGCCCCCAGGGTGTGGCCGCGCCCCAGTTCCTGTTCAAGCAGGCGGACTTCATCGAGCACTCGGTCAACAACGTCGAAGAGGCCTTGCGCGATGGCGCGGTGCTGGTCGCCGTGGTGTTGTTCATGTTCTTGCTCAATGTGCGCACCACGGTGATCTCGCTGATGGCGATTCCGTTGTCGCTGCTGGTCACCGCGCTGGTGTTCCATTACATGGGCTTGTCGATCAACACCATGACCTTGGGCGGTCTGGCCATCGCCATTGGTGAGTTGGTGGACGACGCCGTGGTGGGTGTGGAAAACGTGCTGCGCCGCTTGCGCCTCAATCAGGCTTTGGCGGAACCGAAGCCGGCGCTCGAAGTGATTGCGCTGGCCACGCTGGAAGTGCGCTCGGCCATCGTCTATGCCACGGTGATCATCGTGCTGGTGTTCGTACCCTTGTTCGTGTTGCCGGGCATCGAAGGGCGCTTGTTCACGCCTTTGGGGCTGGCCTACATCGTCTCCATCCTGGCCAGCATGATGGTGTCGGTCACGCTCACGCCCGTGATGGCTTACTACCTGTTGCCCAAGCTGAAGCTGCAAGCACATGGTGACAGCCCCTTGGTGCGCTGGCTCAAGCGTGGCGATGCCCGTTTGCTCCAGTGGTCGTTCCAGCGCAGCCGCGCCCTGTTGTCGATGGCCGCCGTGGCCGTGATCGTGGCTGGGGCCTCGTTGGCGTGGATGCCGCGCGCCTTCTTGCCGCCCTTCAACGAGGGCACGCTCACGGTCAGCCTGTTGCTCAACCCCGGCACCTCCTTGGCCGAGTCCGACCGCATCGGCACCCTGGCTGAGCAGATCATGGCCACGGTGCCCGAGGTCACCCAGGTGGGGCGCCGCACGGGTCGTGCCGAGTTGGACGAACATGCGGAAGGCGTGCATTCATCCGAGATGGATGTGGACCTCAAGCCCTCGTCACGTTCCCGCAGCGAGATCATTGCCGACTTGCGCTCCCGCCTGGCGGTGTTGCCCGCCGTGATCAACGTGGGGCAACCCATCTCGCACCGGCTGGATCACCTGCTGTCGGGGGTGCGCGCCCAGATTGCCTTGAAGGTCTATGGCGATGACCTGGACACCCTGCGTGGCCTGGCGGGCGACCTGCAATCGCGCCTGAGCCGCATCCCCGGCATCACCGATTTGCAAATCGAAAAGCAGGTCTTGATCCCGCAGGTCAAGATCCGCATTGATTACGACGAGGCGGCCCGGCTGGGCGTGGCGCCGGGCCCCTTGCTGCAATCCTTGCAAGACATGATCGAGGGCGAACGCATCACCCAGGTCGTGGAAGGCAACCGACGCTTTGACCTGCTGGTGCGCTTGCCCGACAGCCAGCGCGGTGCCACGGACCTGGCCCAGCTCTTGATCGAAACGCCCACGGGCCACGTGCCCCTGTCGCAACTGGCCCGCGTTGAAGAGGGCGATGGCCCCAATCAGATCAGCCGCGAGAACGCACGCCGCCGCATCGTCATCTCGGCCAACACCGATGGCCGGGATTTGGCTGAAGTGGTGGGGGCCATCCGTGCCGAGGTGGCCGCCAAGCCCTTGCCAGAAGGCTACTTCACGGCGCTGGAAGGGCAGTTCCAGGCGCAAGAGCAGGCTACCCGACTCATGGCCATGCTGGCTGCGGTCTCGCTGGTCTTGATCTTCATGGTGCTGTATGGCCGCTATCGTTCGGTGGCGCTAACGGCCATCATCATGGGCAACATTCCCTTGGCCCTGGTGGGCAGCGTGGTCGCCTTGTGGCTTTCGGGCCAGCCTTTGTCGGTGGCGGCTTTGGTGGGCTTCATCACCCTCACGGGCATTGCCACGCGCAACGGCATCCTCAAGATCAGCCACTACATCAACCTCTGTTTGCTGGAGGGCGAGCAGTTTGGGCAAGCCATGATCGTGCGCGGTTCTTTGGAACGTTTGACCCCGGTGCTGATGACCGCACTGGTGGCCGCTTTTGCCCTGGTGCCGCTGCTGCTATCGGCTGACGCCCCTGGCAAAGAGGTGTTGCACCCGGTGGCGGTCGTCATCTTCGGGGGCTTGATCAGTTCCACCCTGTTGGATACCTTGCTGACACCGCTGATGTTCTGGCTTTGGGGCTGCAAGCCGCTGGCACAAATCTTGTTGGCCCATGCCTCGTCGGGCCATTCGGGAGAGAGTTATTGAGACTGAAAGGAGTCTTGTGATGAAGTCGATCAAAACCTGGGCTGGGGCCCTTGGCATGACCGTGGGTTTGGCCTTCGCATCGGTGGCGCAGGCGCACGATGATGCCTACCTGGACACCTTGACGGCACCGCATGGTGGCCAGCTTCGGATGGCCGGTGCCAACCACTACGAACTGGTGCTGGTCAAAGACAGCCCAGCGGCCAAAGACAATGTGGTCACGGTCTATGTGACCGACCACGCGGGCACCAAGATCCCCGTGGCGGGGGCCTCGGGCAGTGTCACCTTGTTGGGTGGCAAGACCAAAGCCAATGTGACGCTCCAGCCCGATGGTGACAACAAGCTGTCAGGCCATGGTGTGTATGCCTCGACACCCGACTTGAAGGCCGTGGTCAAGATCAAGCTGGCCGGGCAGGATGAGCAGCAAGCGCGCTTCACGCCACTGGCGCCTCGTGCCGCCGATCAGGCGGGGCACGCACATTGATGCTTGTCAATCCCTAGTGCGAACAGCCCGATAGATGACGCGAACATGACGCGATCGTAATCAGGTCGTCATCTATCGGAGCGCACGCTGCCGTAAGCTGATGCCGTTCCATTTGATTTGTGTCGTCAACATCAACAAGGAGAAGATATGAACGCCCCCACCCAATGGCTGGTCTCTGCGGCTTTGAGCCTGGCTGCCCTCGGCACCGCTTCGGCGCAAACCAAGGAAGTGGATCACAAGGCGCATCACCCGCAAGGGGCGTCGTCTGCGTCGGTTGCAACTCCGGTTGCGGCGGCTGCGGCACCTGTTGCTGATACGGCTTCCTCGCCCGCCGGCATGCAAGGGATGCATGACATGCATGAGAAGCATCAAAAAGAGATGAAGAAAATTCATGCGACCAAGAACCCCGCCAAGCGCCAAAAGCTGATGGACAAGCACATGCAAGAGATGCATGAGCACATGGATCAAAACGGTGGCATGGACAAGAACGGCAACATGGGCATGATGGGCAAAGGCATGGGGGCATCCGCGCCGGGCGGCGACATGAAACCCGGCATGGGCATGCCCGCTCAGGGCGCGGCCAGCAAGTAAGGCGCGCATCGCGTTGCGGCAGCCTGAACGCCGCAACGCCGGTCTGGATCGTTGTCTGTGCAATCTCACCGGGAGTCGAGATGGACCACCCACATGACCATGGCAACGGGCCCTCAAGCCCACCCCCTTCCTTCTTCAAAAGTCCTGCCGGCATTGCGGTGCTGATGCTGTTGCTGATCGTGGCCTTCTATGTGCTGCGTGAACACTGGGAGCACCTGGCTGGCAACTGGTCCTATCTGTTGCTGCTGGCGTGTCCACTGATGCACGTGTTCCATGGACACGGTGGGCATGGCGGCCATCATTCGCGTGGCTCTGACGGCAGCAAAAGCGGTTGACCTCGCCATGACTTCCGAACATCACCACGGTGCGTCGCACGAAGGCTGTGCCCATGAGCATCATGCTGCGCCCATGGCAGAGAAGGTGATGGCCGCGGCCCCTCCTGGCACGGTCTACACCTGCCCCATGCACCCTCAGATCCGGCAGGATCATCCCGGCAACTGCCCCATTTGCGGCATGAACCTGGAGCCCTTGCTGCCGACCGTCGGTGAAGAAGACAACCCCGAGTTGCGCGCCATGACGCAGCGCTTGTGGTTCTCGCTGGTCTTGACCGTGCCTTTGTTGATGATGGCGATGCACGAGTTCCTGCCCTTCAACCTGGCTGCGTGGGTGGACGAATGGTTGGACGCGTGGACCATGCGGTTCGGCTGGCCCCATTGGCTCCACGTCAGTTGGTCGCAATGCGTGCAAGCTGCCTTGGCGACCCCGGTCGTGCTGTGGGCGGGCTGGCCTTTCTTTGCGCGAGGCTGGCGCTCGTTCATGACCTGGCAGCTCAATATGTTCAGCCTGATCGCGGTGGGCATCGGGGCGGCCTATTTGTTCAGCGTCTACGCGATCTTGCTGCCAGACTCGCTGCCGCCAGCCTTCCTGACCGAGCATGGTCTGCCTTTGTATTTTGAGGCGGCCGCGGTGATCGTGACGCTCGTCTTGCTGGGGCAAGTGCTTGAACTGCGCGCCCGCTCGCGCACCAATTCGGCGATCAAGGATTTGCTGGGCCTGGCGGCCAACACGGCCATTCGCATCGGTGCGGATGGCTCGGAAGCCGAGGTGCCGCTGGAACAGGTGGTGGTGGGTGACACCTTGCGGGTCAAGCCCGGCAGCAAGGTGCCGGTGGATGGCGTGGTGCTGCAAGGGCAATCCAGCATCGATGAGTCCATGATCACGGGCGAGCCCATTCCCGCCGAGAAGGTGGCGGGCAGCAAGGTCACCGGGGCCACCGTCAATCAAACGGGTTCGTTCACCATGCGGGCCGAGCGTGTCGGGTCTGAGACGCTGTTGGCCCGCATCGTCCAGATGGTGGCCGAGGCTGGGCGCTCGCGGGCCCCCATTCAAAAACTGGCCGATCAGGTCTCAGGCTGGTTTGTGTTGTCGGTGTTGGGTATCGCGGCTTTGGCTGGGCTGGTCTGGGCCGTGTGGGGCCCCGCCCCGGCGCTGGCCAATGCCTTCTTGGTGGCCGTGTCCGTGTTGATCATTGCCTGCCCTTGTGCGCTGGGCTTGGCCACGCCGGTGTCCATCATCGTGGGGGTGGGGCGCGGGGCCAAAGAAGGCGTGCTCATCAAAGATGCCGAAGCCTTGGAGTTGATGGAGAAAGTCGACACCCTGGTCGTCGACAAGACTGGCACCCTGACCGAAGGCAAACCCACGGTGCAGACGGTGGTGGCGGTGGGTGGCTTCGACCAGCAACAGGTGTTGGCTTGGGCGGCCAGTTTGGAAAAGCTCAGCGAGCATCCCTTGGCCACGGCCATCGTGGGCCGCGCACAAGCCGATGGTGTGGCATGGGCCGAGGTGTCAGGCTTTGAGGCCGTGACCGGGCAAGGCGTGCGCGGCGTCATCGATGGGCAGACGGTGTGGTTGGGCAATGCCCGCTTGCTGGCTTCCGCGCAGATAGACACTGCATCGGTTGACAAGGATGTGGAGGCTTTGCGTTTGCAAGGACAGACCGTGATGTACCTGGCCTCAGGCTCGACGCTGGCGGGTTACGTGGGGGTGGCCGATGCGATCAAGGCCTCGACGGCGCCAGCGATTGCGATGCTCAAAGCCTCGGACGTGCGCATCGTCATGCTCACGGGCGACAACCCGGTCACGGCTGCGGCCGTGGGTCAACAGTTGGGGCTGGATGACGTCAAGGCGGGCGTGATGCCCGAGGACAAGTACAAACACGTCAAGGCCTTGCAAGACCAAGGTCGCGTTGTGGCCATGGCCGGCGATGGGGTGAACGACGCGCCAGCGCTGGCTCAAGCCAATGTGGGCATCGCCATGGGCACCGGCACCGATGTGGCCATGAGCAGTGCCCGCATCGTGCTGGTCAAGGGCGACTTGCGCGGCATTGCCAAGGCGCGTGAGTTGAGTCAGGCCACCATGCGCAACATCCGGCAAAACCTGTTCTTCGCCTTTGTCTACAACTTCGCCGGTGTGCCGCTGGCGGCTGGCGTGTTGTACCCCTGGCTGGGCCTCTTGCTCAGCCCCATGGTGGCCAGCGCCGCCATGGCGCTCAGTTCGGTGTCCGTGATCGGCAACGCCTTGCGCTTGCGGACGGTCAAGGTGTAAGCGGCCATGAGGTCTTTCAATTACCCATAATTCTTCCCGCGAGTTGCATGCCGAAGACGATGTCGGTTAGGCGTGTGA
>JAGWTE010000017.1 GCA_028869095.1 Burkholderiales bacterium | reverse complement strand
CTTATACCGCCGACGAGATCCTGAAGTTGGCTGGCGGCTTACCAGCCAAATAAGCCCGATCAGGCAAATCAAACAAACAGCCAGACCAATAGCCCGCCAATCAAAGCCCACTTGCCGACGTAATAGACGGTGCGGTTCTTTTGCTTGAGGGCCTTGGCCTTGACGCGCAGCTCGTACGCATAGCCAAAGAATTTGTTGAGCGCACCAATGCGCTCGCCCTTGACGTTTTGCGTGGCCGATGCAGTCATCACCACGCGGGCAAAGAGGTGGTTGATCCAGCGCACGATAGGCGTGTAGACCGGACGCTCCACATCGGCAAACAAGATGATTCGAGGGTGCCGCGTCGCGTTTTCGGCAAAGTGGATATAGGTCTCGTCAAACATCACGACCTCGCCATCCTTCCAGTGATAGCGCTGGCCGTCGACTTCGATGAAGCACTTGGGATCATTGGGTGTGATCAGGCCCAGGTGATAGCGCAAGGAGCCGGCATAAGGATCACGGTGGCGCACCAGCGTTGCGCCAGGCGGCAGCGAGGCAAACATCGCCGCCTTGATACCCGGGATTTGCTTGAGCAAGGCCACGGTCCTGGGGCACATCTGTTGGGCCGATGGCATGTCGGTGCCATACCACTTCAGGTAAAACCGCTTCCAGCCCGAGCGGAAAAACGAATTGAAGCCAATGTCGTTGTAGCCGTCCGCCGCCTTGATGCGGCCGTTGCCGTCTAGGCTCAGGGCTTCTTCACGGATGACCT
Source organism: Burkholderiales bacterium (assembly GCA_028869095.1). Lineage (GTDB taxonomy): Bacteria > Pseudomonadota > Gammaproteobacteria > Burkholderiales > Burkholderiaceae_C > Aquabacterium. The sequence continues at coordinate 21,831 of JAGWTE010000017.1, read as the reverse complement.
GCCAGTTGTCTTGCAACACCTTCAATTCCGGAAAATCCTTCGGATCCAGATACGCCCGGCTGCCCACTTTTGAAAATAGCACCATCAGCGAGTTGAACGGCGCAATCAGCACCGTGAAGTCGGTCAGCGCCCGCAACCAGCCAAATCGCACCTTGCCGCGCAGGTGGGCATGCAGGGCCGAGGCGATGAAAACGATCAAAACCCAGTGTCGTGTTTCCAGGTGGGGCAGGGCGGTGAGCCAGTTCATGTCCATCACGCAGATCAATGGGGCACAAGAAACCAGCAATCATAGAGCCCCAATCCTATAATTGCAGGCTTCGCCCGTCGCGTTGTGCGCCGGGGACTCGATCCGGAATCCATTCATGAAAGCCGCAGACATTCGCAAGACCTTCCTGGAATTCTTCCAGTCCAAGGGACACACCATCGTGGCGTCCAGCCCCGTGGTGCCGGGCGACGATCCGACCCTGCTGTTCACCAACGCGGGCATGAACCAGTTCAAGGACGTGTTCCTGGGCTTTGACAAGCGCCCCTACACCCGCGCCACGACCTCGCAAAAGTGCATCCGCGCCGGCGGCAAGCACAATGACCTGGACAATGTGGGCTACACCGCCCGCCACCACACCTTCTTCGAAATGCTGGGCAACTTCAGCTTCGGGGATTACTTCAAGCGCGACGCCATCAGCTACGCCTGGGAATTGCTGACCAAAGAGTTCAAGCTGCCGGCCGACAAGCTGACCGTCACGGTCTATGCCGAAGACGACGAGGCCTACGACATTTGGACCAAAGAAGTGGGCGTGCCTGCTGAGCGTGTGATCCGCATCGGCGACAACAAGGGTGCCCGCTACGCGTCTGACAACTTCTGGATGATGGGTGACACTGGCCCTTGCGGCCCTTGCACCGAAATCTTCTATGACCACGGTCCAGAGATCCCTGGCGGTCCTCCCGGCAGCCCTGATGAAGATGGCGACCGCTTCATCGAGATCTGGAACAACGTGTTCATGCAGTTCAACCGCGATGAAGCGGGTGTGATGCATCCGCTGCCCAAGCCTTCGGTGGACACCGGCATGGGCCTGGAGCGCATTGCCGCCGTGCTGCAGCACGTGCATGCCAACTACGAAATCGACCTGTTCGTGGCCTTGTTGGCTGCGGCCAAGTCGGCGGTAGACGCTGCCGGCGGTGGCGATTGCGACAAAGACAGCCCCAGCCTGAAGGTGATTGCCGACCACATCCGCGCGTGCTCGTTCACCGTGGCCGATGGCGTGATCCCCAGCAACGAAGGCCGTGGCTATGTGCTGCGCCGCATCACCCGCCGAGCCATCCGCCACGGCTACAAGCTGGGCGCACGTACCCCCTTCTTCCACAAGCTGGTTCACGCTTTGGTCGAGCAAATGGGCGACGCTTACCCGGAGTTGCGCCAGAACGAAAAGCGCATCACCGATGTGCTCAAGACAGAAGAAGAGCGCTTCTTCCTGACCATTGCCAACGGCATGGAAATCCTGGAAGGCGCTTTGGCTGAAGGTGAAAAGACGGGCGCCAAGCAGATCGACGGCGAAACCGCCTTCAAGCTGCACGACACCTACGGCTTCCCGGTTGACCTGACGGCCGACGTGTGCCGCGAGCGCGATGTGACGGTGGACCAAGCTGGGTTTGATGCCGCCATGGCCCATCAGCGCCAACAGGCCCGCGCCGCAGGCAAGTTCAAGATGGCGGCTGGCTTGGAGTACACCGGTGTGGCCACCGGCTTCCATGGTTATGAACACCTGACGGTGGACGCGGCCAACGTGACGGCCATCTACGTGGACGGTGCCTCCGTGCAGCAAGCCAACGCCGGTGACGATGCCGTCATCGTGCTGGACCACACGCCGTTCTATGCCGAGTCGGGCGGCCAAGCTGGCGACAGCGGTGATCTGCGCAATGGCTCCAGCCGTTTCGTGGTGGAAGACACGCTGAAGATCCAGGCAGAGGTGTTTGGTCACCATGGTCGCGTGGTTGAAGGATCGATCAAGGTGGGCGACAAGATCAACGCCCGCGTGGACGCCGAGGTGCGCGCCAAGACCGTGCGCAACCACAGCGCCACGCACTTGATGCACAAGGCCTTGCGCGAAGTGCTGGGCGAGCATGTGCAGCAAAAGGGCTCGCAGGTCACGGCTGACCGCACCCGTTTCGACTTTGCGCACAACGCCCCCCTGACGGATGAAGAAATCCGTGAAGTGGAAGAGTTGGTGAACGCCGAGGTGTTGGCCAACGCCGATGCCCAAGCTCAGGTCATGGCCTTGGAAGATGCGCAGAAGTCGGGCGCGATGATGCTGTTTGGTGAGAAGTACGGCGAGACCGTGCGCGTGCAGACCATCGGTTCGTCCAAAGAACTCTGTGGTGGCACCCACGTCAAGCGCACGGGTGACATCGGCCTGTTCAAGATCGTGGCCGAAGGTGGCGTGGCCGCTGGCGTGCGCCGTGTCGAGGCGATCACGGGCGCCGCGGCGCTGGCCTACACCCAGAACCTGGAAGGCATGGTCAATGGCGTAGCCGCCTTGCTCAAGGCCACGACGCACGAAGTGCCAGCCCGCGTGGCAGGCGCTCTGGAGCAAATCCGCGCCCTGGAGAAGGAAATCGCAGCCCTCAAGGGCAAGCTGGCTTCCAGCCAAGGTGATGAGTTGATGGCCCAGGCTGTCGACATCAAGGGCATCAAGGTGCTGGCCGCCGTGCTCGAAGGTGCGGACGCCAAGACCTTGCGCGAGACCATGGACAAGCTCAAGGACAAGCTCAAGACCGCCGCCATCGTGTTGGCAGCTGTGGAGGGCGGCAAGGTTCAGATCGCGGCAGGTGTGACGGCAGACAGCACAGGCAAGGTCAAGGCCGGCGAGTTGGTCAACTTTGTGGCCCAACAAGTGGGCGGCAAGGGCGGCGGCAAGCCTGACATGGCCATGGCCGGCGGCACAGACGCCGCAGGGCTGCCGGCCGCGCTGGCCAGCGTGCAAGCCTGGGTGACCGAGCGGGTTTGAACTCAGTCTTTTGACTGATTTTGATGAATGACAGGGCCCTTCGGGGCCCTTTCTCGTTGTGCAACGGGATGTTGCAGCGTGAAGAAATAACGGCCTGAACCATTTCACTTCACGCAATTGTCCAAGGGCGATGACTTCTAGACTGGGCTTTACTGTCTGGAGATCCGTCCATGCCGCTTCGCTTCGCCATGCCGCAATGGCCCTCAGCTCGCAAGAAGCGCGAGCCTAACCACCTGGGGGTGGTGCTCAGCCCTGGGCGTTTGGCGGTGGCCGTGGTGCGCGAAGGTGGTCAGGGGCGCCCCATCCTGGTGGCGCATGAGTCGTTCGTCAACGATCCGGATCTGGCTCAGGTGGGTAAGTGGCTGAAAAACGAAGGGCTGACGGTCGAGTCGGTCAACCTGTCGCTGCCCAGTGACGACTACCAAATGTTGTCCATGGAGACCCCGATGGTGCCGGCCGCCGAGCGTGCCGAAGCCATGCGCTGGCGTGTCAAGGACATGATTGATTTTTCGGCGGACGAAGCCTGTGTCGACTGCCTGGTCTTGCCTTCGCCAGACGGAGAGGGCGAGGGCGCCCATGCCTGGGCTGTGGTGGCACGACGTCAACGCATTGGTGACTGGATGAGCCGGGTTCGCAAGGCGCGGCTGGATTTGTCGTCCATCGATATCCCCGAATTGGCTTTGCGCAATTTGCTGGTGCTGGAGCCTCACAACCAGGCCACCGCTCTGCTGCGTTTGAGTTCGACCGGTGGAGCTTTGATCGTGGCTTGGCGGGGGGAGCTGTGCTCGTTCCGGCGTTTCAATGATCTGAATGTGGCGCACTTTTCTGCCGCCGATTTGATGGGGCGCCAAGCCTTGTTGGAACGTCTGGCGCTGGAAATGCAGCGTACTGCTGACGCCTTTGAGCGTCAGTTCTACGGCACGTCGATTGAGCGGGTCTGGGTAGAACAGTCGGTGCCTGAGATCGACTTGGTTCAGCAACTGGCGCCGCACGTCAGCATGCGCCTGCATGCTTTCGACATGGTGGAGTGCCTGGAGTTGGGGCACCGTGTGACCACCGCCATGAATCGGCCCAAGGCACCCAAACCCAGTTTGATTGCTGTGGGTGCTGCGTTGCGCCAGGTGATCGCTGCGCGTGATGGAGTCAAAGCATGACGCAGCAAATCAATCTGATTGATGCCACGCTGCGCCAAGGTCGGGATTGGGCAAATGGCGTCGTGGTGCTGTCCGCTTTGGTTGTAGGTTGTCTGGCCGTGGCAGCCCATGGGATGTACGAAGAATGGCAGTGGAAGCAGGCCTCGATGCAAGTTGCCGCGGCTGACGCAGCCAGAGAGGCCAGCGGTGCCGCGATGCAGCAGGTCAGCGCGCAGGTGGCGCAACTGCAAGCGCAGATTGCGGCCGATGACCAAATGCGGCGAGCCGCTGCGGCCATGGTGGACCCGCCGCAGAACTGCGTGGCCCGGTTTGAGCAGTTGGTGGGGGCGCTGGCTCCCAATATGTGGATGCAGAGCGTCGAGTTTGCGGGTGCGCGTGGCGTGCACATGCTGGTCAATGGCCTGCGCCAGTCTGATCTGGCTCACTATGCCGATGGCCTGAGTGCGGCCAAGGCGTTTGCCGGTTTGCCCATCGAGATCCTGAGCATCGAGCGCAAAGAGTTGTCGGAGTCCTCTGGTGGCCTGGACTCCGAAGTCAAGACCAAGATCCTGCCGTACTACGCCTTTGAGTTGCGTGGCTCGGACAGCATCGCGCCGGTGGGAGGCACGCCATGATGTCGATCATCCGAAAGTGGCAAGCTGATTGGCAGGGCAAGCTGCCCTTTGGCCGTTGGATGGCCAAGGTCAACGCCTTGCCGCAACGTGATCGCATGGCCATGCTGGCCGGTGGCTTGGCTTTGATCATGGGTTTGGAGTTTCAGGCGGTGATGCCCATGCATGACCGCCGCATGGCTTTGCTGGCCAGTCAGCCTGGCATCGATCCTTTGCAGCAGCAAAACGATGAGCAGGCCTTGCACAACAAGCAGGCCGAATTGGCCAAGCTGCAGCAGACCTTGGCGCAGCGGACCCCGATGCAGGCCGTGACCACGCAAGGTGGCGCGCCTCGCGATGTGTTTGCCGCTTTGCGCAAGGCGATGGCGTTGCAAGAGGTCGAGGTGGTGTCGCTCAAGGCCCTGCCAGACGAGGCCCCCGTCAAGCCGCCCATCCAGTCCGGCGTGCCCAGTGCGCCAACCGAGCCGCCACCCGCAGCTGAGGCCGCCAGTGACGCGACAGCCGCATCGGCCGCAGCACCACCTGCGCCAGCCGAGCCATCGGTGTTTCGCCATCGGGCCGAATTGAAGTTGGCAGGCAGTCTGGCGCATGTCAATCAGGTGCTCAAGCATTTTGAAGAGGGCGGCCAACTTTTGCGTCTGGAGCGGGTCAAGCTGGCGCCCGCCGAACACGATGCGCGAACGATTGAGGCGACCTTGTCCCTCATCTTGATCAGTCAGGAGCAGACATGGCTGGCCATGTGAAACATGCCGCTGTGGCGGCGCTGTGTTTGTCGAGCCTGATGGGCGCCGTGGCTTGGGCCATGGGGCCCAGCGATCCATTTGTGGCGCCTCGCGTGGATGGGGTACTCACGCCAGCAGGGCAGGCCAGCGTTGCGGCTGGCGCCGAGACGGGCGATGCGCCTGCGGCCGCCGGTCTCAGCGGCGTGCGGCTGGGTCGGTATGCCGGCGCGGTGATCGATGGCCAATGGATCCGCAAGGGGCACACCGTGCGCGGCGCCCGATTGGTCCAGATTCAACGCACACGTGTGACCCTCCAACACCCGGATGGTCATCAAGAAATCATCGAGATGTTCCCGCCTGCGGGCGGACAAGCGGGCGCTGTGGCGGCCGCATCAACTGAGGCGGTCAAACCATGAAGCCCACGCAACACAACTTGTCTGATCTGCACCGACTGCCCTGGGGCTTGAGCCTCGTGGCTGTGGCTGCCCTGTTGTTGTCGGCCTGTGCCAGCAAGCCACCCGCCCCGACCGATACCCAGACCGCGATTGATGCGGCCTTGAAGGCCGCAGCAGAAAAGCGCCCTGTGGCCAAAGCGCCAGACAATGTCCTGTCAGCCTTGGTACCGCCCGTTTTGGATCGCCCCAAGGTCAGCAAACGCGATGCGCGCTTTGATCTGGTGTTCAACAACGCCTCGATCAATCAGGTTTTTGAAGCGATTGCCGCGGGTTCTCGCTACAGCTTTGTGGTGCAGCCTGGCTTTACCAACATGGTGGCTGTCAATTTGCGTGAGGTAACGGCCATCGAGGCCTTGGAAGTGCTGCGTGAGTTGTACGGTTTTGAATACCGCGTCTCGGGCAACCGCGTGTTTGTCGAGCCGCCTGCGATGCAGACACGGATCTTTCAGGTGGCGTACCCCAGCTCCAAGCGCTCTGGCCGCAGCGACACCCGCGTCAGCTCGGGATCGATCACCAACAACTTGAGCAATGCCTCGGGCGGCGGTGGCGCCAGCGGAGGTGTTGGCTCGTCGGCCAACGAAGGCAGTCAGGTCTCCACATCGGTTGACACCGATTTCTGGAAAGAACTCGATACCGCGCTCAAAGCCATTGTGGGCGAGGGCGATGGCCGTCAGATCGTCTTGTCGCAGCATTCAGGGGTGCTGGTTGTGCGCGCCATGCCCAAGCAGTTGCGCGAGGTGGAGTCCTTCCTGAAGTCGTCCAAGTTGTCCATTGAGCGCCAGGTGATGCTGGAGGCCAAGATTGTCGAGGTAACCCTCAAGGACGGCTACCAATCGGGGATCAATTGGACCCAGTTGAATGCGGAGGGCAATCACCGCGTGTCGGTGGGGGCTGACCCCAGTCGGATCAACGTGCCAGGCAGCATCGGTCGTCAATATGGTATGCCCGATGGTTCCATCAAAACCATCGTGGACGCTTCGACGACCCCGCCCACCGTGACCCCCAGCACGGTGGCCGATTTGATCGCCACGCCCTTGAGCAGTGCGACCAACGGTGTGCTGGGCATGGCTTTCTCAACAGACAGTTTCTACGGCTTGTTGTCATTCCTGGAAACGCAGGGGACGGTGCAGGTGTTGTCATCGCCCAGAGTGGCCGCCATCAACAACCAAAAGGCTGTCTTGCGGGTGGGCACGGACGACTTCTTCGTGACCAACATTTCCACGACGACCACGTCCAGTGCAACGGGAACGGTGACCACGCCGACCATCACGGCACAGCCTTTTTTCTCGGGCATCTCCTTGGATGTGACGCCGCAGATCGATGCAGAAGGCATGGTGACCATGCATGTGCGGCCCTCGGTCAGCAGTGTGTCCGAGCGCGCACACGTGATCAACCTGGGCACCTTGGGCAACTTCAGCCTGCCGCTGGCCTCCAGCAGCGTGAACGAGACCGACACCATCGTTCGTGTGCAGGACGGCTACATCGTGGCCATTGGCGGTTTGATGCACCAGGAACAAGACAACACCAAGAGTCAAGTGCCTTTCATGGGCGACCTGCCCGTGGTGGGCAACCTGTTCAAGCAGAACAACCGCTCCATGAAAAAGAGCGAGTTGGTGTTCTTGATCAAGCCGACCGTCATCAAGTCCGATTCGGACTGGCGCCAGGATTTGGCCGAAGTGGCCACACGCCTGGAAGGAATGAGCCTGCCATCACACAGCGTGCGCGAGCGCGCCGGGGAGTGAGCCATGTACCGTTCTCACTTTGGTCTGACGGAGCAGCCCTACAGCCTGACTCCTGATCCGGACTTCGTCTACGTCGACATCCAGCATCAAACAGCGCTGGATACCCTGATGTTGGCGCTGGACAGCGGCGAAGGCTTTGTCAAAGTGACCGGCGAAGTCGGCACCGGCAAGACCTTGCTGTGCCGGCGTTTGATGGCCGCTTTGCCAGCCAGTGTGGTGACGGCCTACATCTTCAATCCCAGGCTGGAGCCTTTGGGGCTGTTGCGTGCCTTGGCTGTGGAATTGGGCTTGTCGCCCACTTCGCAAGACGACGAACACGCGATCTATCAAATGATCGAGGGCGAGTTGCTGCAGTTGGCCGCGCAGGGGCATCGCGTGGTCTGCTGCATCGACGAGGCCCACGCCTTGCCCACGGCCAGCCTGGAAGCCTTGCGTTTGCTCTCCAACCTGGAAACGCACAAGCGCAAACTGCTGCAAATCGCCCTGTTTGGTCAGCCTGAATTGGACCGCATGCTGCGTTCGCCCGCATTGCGCTCGCTGAGCAGCCGGATGGCCTTTGGTGTGCGCCTGGACGGCCTGCCTTTGCAAGATTTTCGCCGCTACCTCAAGCATCGCTTGACCGTGGCTGGCTGGCATGGTCCGCGCGTGTTCTCTGATGGTGCCAGCTGGATGCTCTGGCGAGCCAGCGGAGGCGTGCCGCGCGTGGCCAATGTGCTGGCACATCAGTGCTTGATGCTGGCTTATGGCAAGGGCATGCGCCGCGTGTTCTTCAAAGATGCCCTGTCCGTGTGCCTGGAGCGCTGGCGTGTCTTTGGCCCAATGACCCGGCGTCTGGCTTTGGCCAATGCCTGGCAAGGAGATCGCTCATGAGCGTCATCAGCCGCATGTTGAACGATCTGGAGTCCCGCGGCGCCAGTGTTCCTGTGAGTCGTCCTGTCCCCACTTGGGTTGCCGCTGCAGATCAGGCCGCCCTGATGTCGGATGATGCAGACGGGGCGCCGAAAGGCCCAGTCGTTCGGGGAGGGCAAGCCTGGTTACGAGCCGCTCTGCTGTTGGGCGGGGTGCTGGTGAGTGGAGCCGCCTGGTATGGCGCCCAAGAATCGGGTTGGTGGCAAGATCGGCACACCTTTCATGCGGCCTCTCTGTCGGCTCATGAGGGGGCACCCTCAGTCGCCCCCAAGGCCAGCGCTGTGGCCAATGCAATCTCCACCTGGCGCATGGACTGGGCTTTGTCATTGGGCATGCTGAAGTCCCCGGTTCATTCTCAAGCGACCCAAGTGAGCTTGTCGCCCAAGCAAGACGTGGGCGGCGATGCGGTTGATGCAGCAGAGCACGCCGATGGTGAGCCACCTCATGTCGAGGCCTCGCCGACCCAGTCCGTCACGCAAATCGCCATCATCGATCCCCCTGCAGCCGGGCGTGTGCAGAGCATGGCCACCCAAGCTGTCGAGGCTTATCGCCGAGCCATGGATCTGGCCGACCAAGGACGCGAGGGCGTGGCGCTGGATGCGGCTTTGCAGGCGATCAAGCTCGATCCCCAGCACATGCCGGCCCGGCGTCTGGCCATCGCTTTGGCGCTGGATCAAAAGCAGGTGGACCAGGCCGGCGCACTCATCGACGAAGGCCTAAAACTGACCCCGCGCGATAGCGAATTGCTGTTTTTGCACGCCCGCCGGTTGGCGCTGGCAGGTGCCAATGACCAAGCCTTGAGTGTCTTGCAAGGGCTGGATCGCACCACGGGTGAGGCTCTGGGCTTGAAGGCCGGCTTGCTGGCCCGTACCGGTCAATACGCATCGGCGGCTCAGGCCTATCAGCAGGCACTCAAGACCCGCCCTGACAACGCCACCTGGTGGCTGGGTTTGGGCGTGGCATTGAATGCCCAAGGGCAGGGCGCCATGGCCAAAGAAGCATTCTTGCGGGCTCGCAAATTGGGGCAGCTGAGCCCCGATGTGCAAGCCTGGCTGGATCAACAACTGTGATGGGCGAGGACCGATCGTGACTCAAGTTCGTAAATTCCGCCTGGGTGAAGTGCTGGTTCAGCAAGGGCTGCTGAGCCTGCATCAACTGGAACAGGCTTTGGCCGAACAAAAACGCACGGGCCGCAAACTGGGTCGCGTGCTGTCCGACATGAACCTGGTCACCGACCAGGCCATCGGTCTGACCATTGCTGAGCAGTTGAAACTACCCTTTCTGGATCTGGCTCGTCGCGAGCTCAACCCTGAGTTGGTGATGCGTTTGCCCGAGACCTTGGCTCGGCGTCATCGGGCGCTGGTCATCGGTCAGCAAGACGACGGTTTGCTCGTGGCGTTCTCGGACCCCATGGACACCTTTGCACAAGACGAGGTCGCACGCGCCTTGCACAGCATGGTGCACCCCGTGGTCGTGACCGAGAAGGCCTTGATGGACGTGGTGGACCGCATCTACCAACGTCGCGAACAAGCGGCAGGTTTGGCCGAAGAGGTGGCTGCTGATCTGGGCCCTGCCGTGGCCAGCCTGGAGATGCTGGCTGGCACCGAAGACGCCCCCATCGTCAAACTGATCACCTCCATCTTTGACACCGCCGTCGCGCAGCTGGTGTCCGACATCCACATCGAGCCGCAAGAACGTCAGACCTTCATCCGCTTCCGCATTGACGGGGTCTTGCATCAACACTCTGCCTACGATCCCAAGGTCAGCATGGCCTTGATCCAGCGCTTGAAGCTGATGTCCAACCTGGACATTTCTGAAAAACGCTTGCCGCAGGACGGTCGCTTCCAGACGGCCATCAATGGCTCGCCCATCGACATCCGGATCTCGACCCTGCCCACGCAGTATGGTGAGTCGGTGGTGATGCGTCTGCTGATCCAAAGCAACCAGAAAGCCAATCTGGATGCCTTGAACATGCCGCCCGCCATCTTGTCGCGCGTGAAGCTGGCCTTGAGCGCCCCTTCCGGTTTGATCCTGGTGACCGGCCCAACGGGCTCCGGCAAAACCACCACCCTGTACGCGGCCCTGGCCGAGTTGAATGACTCCGAGACCAAGATCATCACCGTTGAAGACCCTGTCGAATACCGCTTGCCCGGGTTGAACCAGGTCCAGGTGTACGACAAGATCGACCTGACCTTCTCACGTGTCTTGCGGGCCTGTTTGCGGCAGGACCCAGACGTCTTGCTGGTGGGCGAAATGCGAGACCAGGAAACCGCAGAAATCGGTCTGCGTGCGGCCATGACCGGCCACTTGGTGGTGTCCACCTTGCACACCAACGATGCGGCCGGTGCGGTGCTACGCCTGTCGGATATGGGCGTGCCTCCGTATATGGCAGCGCTGGGCTTGCGCCTGGTGTTGGCGCAACGTCTGGTCCGCGTGGTGTGTGACAGCTGTCGCATGCCCTACGAGCCTGCGGCACACGAGCACGAATGGATGGCCAAAGAGCTGTCGACCATGCAAACTGAAGATGGCGCCCCCATGCAGCAGGCCAGCTACTTCAAAGGCGTGGGCTGCAACAGCTGCCACCAGACCGGCTATCGAGGCCGAACGGGCATCTACGAAATGATCGAGATGACGCCGGAGATGACACACGCGGCCTCGCAAGGCGACCACGTTACCTTCAGTGAGATCGCGCAAAAGCAGTTTGCCAACTACACCCTCAAGCGCGACGCTGTGCGCCTGGTCCTGGCGGGCCGCACCACCGTGGCCGAGGCCATGCGCGCTAGCACGCCGATCTGACCATGCCCCAATTCGCCTACTACGGTCGCAACGCCAACCGAGAGCCCGTCGAGGGCCGGGTAGAGGCTGCGACCGTGGCCAATGTGGTTGACATGCTGAACCAGACGGGCATCACGCCGGTGTCGATCACCGAGGTGCCGCAGGTTCAGCAAGCGTCAGAGGTCATCGGCAAGTTCCTGGGCAGCGACAAGGTCACCGATGTGGACCTGATGATGTTCACCCGCCAGTTCTATACCTTGACCAAGGCAGGGGTGCCCATCATCCGGGCCTTGCGCGGGCTGGAGTTGTCGACTCAGCAAAAGTCATTGAAAAAGCTGTATCTGGAATTGGCGCAGGCCTTGGAAAGCGGGGTCGAGTTGTCGCAGGCCATGAGCCGCCGCGACGACGTGTTCGATCCGTTTTACGTTGCCATGGTGCGGGTGGGCGAGTCAGCAGGCCGACTGGAAGAGGTGTTTTGGGGCCTCTTTGAGCACCTCGAGTTTCAAAAGAACATCAAAGAGCAGGTCAAGTCGGCACTGCGCTATCCATCTTTTGTGATTTTGGCCATGGTGGTGGCGCTGGGCATCATCAACGTCTTCGTGATCCCGGCTTTCGCCAAGGTGTTTGCCAGCCTGCACGCCGAGTTGCCGCTGATGACCCGCATCTTGATGGCCACCTCGCAGTTCACCTTGAGCTGGTGGCCTGCCATGATCCTTGCGGTCGTGGCGGCATGGGTCGGGTGGCGGCAACTGTTGAAAACCGAGCAAGGGCGCCTGCGCTGGGACAGGTTCAAGCTGCACATGCCCATCGTCGGTGACCTGATCGAAAAAGGCGTATTGGCACAGGCCATGCGCAGCCTGGCCTTGATTTTCCGCAGCGGCGTGCCGGTGGTGCAGGGCTTGACCTTGTCTGCCCAGGTGGTGGACAACGCCTTCATCACCCAGGCTCTGTCGGCCATGCGCTCCCAGGTGGAGCGGGGCGACTCACTGCTGGTTGCCAGTCAGCGCAGCGGCGTGTTCCCGCCCCTGGTGCTGCAAATGATCATGGTGGGCGAAGAGTCCGGCACCTTGGCAGAAATGCTGGATGAAATCGGCGGCATGTACCAGCGCGATATGGAATACGGCCTCAAAACCCTGGCCCAGAAGATCGAGCCCATCCTGCTCGTGATCATGGGCGCCATGGTGCTGGTGCTGGCTTTGGGGGTCTTCTTGCCCATGTGGGACCTGGGCAAGGCGGCCATTCATTGAGTGAGACGACCGTGAATTTGTGGCGTGAAGGATTCAAGTATTGGCGTGCTTGGCCGATAAACGCGACAGGACTGTCATGTTCGATGTTCGGCGTGACCCCATCACGTCAAAGAGGCGCATCGCGCCAGAAATGGAAATTTTTGTCATGAAAACCAATTCTCAACGCGGCTTCACGATGATCGAACTGATTGTGGTCATCGTCATTTTGGGTATTTTGGCCAGCGTGGCGCTGCCTCGCTTGACCAATATGCAGCGCGATGCGCGTATTGCCAAGTTGAATGCGGCTCGCGGTGCTGTGGCGGCCGCCGCCGCGCTGAACCACGGCTCTGCTTTGGCTCGTCAAGGGCAGGGGCCTATCGCTTGTGCTGGTATCGCAGGCGGCGGTAACGTGAACGTCACTGCGGCTGGTGGAGGTACCGTTTGTACAGAAACTGGCGCAGTTGGCGTGACCAATTTGTATCCCACCGCTAACGCTAATACCGCTGCAGGTGGCGGCATCATTTTCGCTTCGGGTCTTGTTGCCCCGGGTGCGCTTCCTGCAACTGAACAGTATGCAGTCGCCGTCGCAGGTGGCGTGTTGACTCTGCAAGTGACTGGCGGCTCGTTGGCGGCCAATTGCTCGTTCACCTACACGCCTCCAGCAGGGTTGGGTGCTGCCCCCACGATCTCTACCCCGACGGTGACAGGCTGCTAACTGAGCTTCTTCGATATGAAACCCCGCCAACGAGGCTTCACCCTGACCGAACTGATCCTGGTGATCGTCGTCATGGGCTTGCTGGCGGGTGTTGCCATCCCGAGATTGAACAATCGGCAATCGACGGATGAAATGGCCGTGAGTGACACCCTCAAAGGGATGCTCTTCACGGCCCGCAAATTGGCCATGTCCCAACGCCGTCCGGTCTGTTTTGTGCGCAACGCCGCGACCTCGCAGATGGCATTGGTCTACTTTGCTGCGGGGGCGGGATGTGCCTGGCTGAACCCCGCCGTGATTGAACCGGGTACCGGCAAAGCATTTGTCGTGGACCTGCCAACGGGCATCGTATTTTCAAACGCCAGCGCCGTTCAGTTCACGACCCGCGGGCAGCTTTCTCCCAACGTCACCACGACGATCACCGTGGGTAGCACCAACGTGACCATCATTGGTGAAACAGGTTTCAGCTACTGAGGCCGCGATGTGTCATCGCAGGACTCGCTATCTTCACAGCTCGGGTTTCTCGCTGATCGAGCTGTTGCTGGTGATCGTCGTACTGGGCATTGCCGCATCGACCTTGATGGTGGTTTCGACCCAAAGCGCAGCGATGTCATCGTCCATCATGCGGCAACAGCAAGCAAGGTCCTTGGCTGAAGGCCTGCTGGAAGAAATTCAGGCCATGCCCTTCACATACTGCGAACCATCGCAAGACGTTTTCGGCGCTGGAAACGCAGCCAATGTCGGGGCTTGCGCGGTCAAAGAAGACACGGTCCCGTTGGCTCGCGAGCCAGGGGAATTTCGCTGGAATGCCGTTGCGGTCAATCGATTCGACAACGTCAATGACTACAACGGCTTGACGATTGCCGCAGGCGCGCTGACGGATGCATCCAACAACGCCATGGCGGCCCGGTTGCCCTCTGTGTCCAACTGCCAATTGCAAGTCGCCGTGACGGCCAACGCCATTGCTGCCTTGGGTGCAGACTCTCAGCGCATTGCGGTAACAGTGACTTGTCCCGATCTACTGACCCCCGTCGTTGCGGAAGGGATCCGCATACGCTATGCGCCGCATCGCTACCAGTTTTGAGGCCAAGAGCACATGTTCATGAACATGCCCAGGCCCACACACGAGACCGCGCCCCTGAAGCGGCCGATGCGTCATGCCGGCTTCACGCTGATGGAAATGGTCATCAGCTTGGTCGTGCTGGCATTGCTGTCGGTGGTGATGTTGCCCTTGCTCAGCTTGCCTTCTTCGGCCTACATGGATGCCAGACGGCGGGCGGACATCCAGAACCGGATGGACCTGATTCGCAGCAAGCTCAAGGATGACTTGCAGTATGCGATGCCAGGCAGCGTTCGGCGTACCAACTTGGGTGTTGTCCAGTACCTGGAATATCTGGAAATTCGGGGCTACGGACGTTATCGCAACGACGGTACATGTGCCGTACCTGCCAATTCATTTGTGGCTGGGTGTGCTATCTCGACCTTCGATACGCTGGGCCCGATCACGTATCTCAGTGGCGCCACGCCGGGCGTGGTGGCCAACTCAGATTTCGTTGCCGTGGCGTCATCCACTGTGGATCTGTACCAACCCGCAGGTTCTCGCCCCATGGCGCGCATCTCTGCTGCTGCGCCCATCGCGACCGGTGTCAGGTTGACATTTGCCGCCAATTCCTTTCCTCCCGTGGTGGCTGGCGCGACCAAACGGGCCTACATCGTGGTGCAGCCTGTGACCTATGTCTGCAACCCAACCGTCAATAACAATAATTTGAAAAAGTATTGGGGCTACAACGTCACCCTGGCACAACCCACCGCCTTCGGCGTGGGGGTGCCCAATGCACTCATTTCCGATTCGATCAGCACGTGCAACATTGGTGTTGATCCCACGCACACCATCGGCATCATGAAGTCGGTCGTCTCGCTCGCTGTGCGTTTGTCCAAAGCGACTGCAGGGCAACCGGCGGATTTCATGGATGGCTTCATCCAAGTGGGTGTCAGGGAGCCTTGATGCCGCGCCAACAAGGATTCTCATCCATCATGCTGATTGCACTGGTTGTTATCTTGGCCAGTATGATGACCTTCGCTTTGAGATTTGTGGCCCATGCACAGGGCACAGCCAATCTGGATATTCAGTCCAGCCGGGTGCGGCATGCCGCCGAAGCGGCCGTGGAATGGCAGCGCTACCTCCTGCGCAAAAACGGAGCAGGGGCTTGCGCCCTCTCGTCTAACTTGGTCATCCCTTTGACTTCGGGCAATGTGACGGCGACGATCAAATGTGCGCCAAGCCTGGCGACCGAAGCCGGGCAACCTGTTCACATTTATTCATTCACCGCTACGGCCTGCTGGCCGGCTGGCCCGACGGGGTGTTCCAACAACGCGCCGCCCAGCGACTACGTGGAACACCAGATCAGCACGGTAGCGGTTTGCCCAAATACCGTGGCAACTGATTGCTCGTGGTAACCCCAGCCTGTCGCCCCCGATGCCTTGCTGTCATCCAGCATCCTGTTGATCCGCCCGAGTCCTTTTTAAAGTAGCGCCATCGCTTCAATAAAAATGCCTCAGCCATGAACCACACCAAGCAGCCTCAGCAGCACCCCATCATTCCCCGCGAGCGCCTGGACTTTGGCCTGGACGGCGACATTCCCCAGTACTGGTTTGGCGGCGACCCTTTCAAGACTCGCTTTTTCGACGCCATGTCGATCATCTTCCCGCCGGGCGAGCGCTACTTCATGACCTCGGTGCGCGACTTCCGCGACCGCGTTCACGATCCGAAATTACTGGCCGACATCCAAGGCTTCAACCGTCAGGAAGCCCAGCACAGCATCGTGCACAACCAATACAACGAAAGACTGCGTGCTCAGGGCGTCGACGTGGACGGCATGACCCAATGGCTGGAAGACCTGCTGTTCAAGCAATACCGCACCCGCTACAGCAAAGAGCACAACTTGTCGGTCACCAGTGGCCTGGAGCACTTCACCGCTATCAGCGCCCACGCCATGTTCGACAAGCGCGACATCATGGGCCCCGCCCACCCCAATGTGCGCGCCATGTACGCCTGGCACGCCATTGAAGAGGTCGAGCACAAAGGCGTGGCCTACGACGTGATGCAGGACTATGCCCACGTCGGCTACTTGGGGCGCATCATGGGCCTGGTGCACAGCACCTACCTGTTCCCCATGGTGGTCCACCGCTTCATGAACCAGATGCTCAAGCACGATGGCTTCAGCTTCACTGAGCGCCTGAAAATCAAGGCCAAAGGCTATTGGTGGCTGCTCAAGCCGGGCGGCTTCATCGCGCCGGTGGTCAAACACTACTTTCCGTACTACAAGCCCGGCTATCACCCCTGGCAAGAGGTGGAACAGCCTGGCTACGAACAGTGGCTGCAAGGGTTCAACAAGGCCCGCAACCCCGTAGAAGCCAGCGAATTCATGCGGACCGTGACGGCTCGTTGATGGAACCCAAGCGACCGGCCTCCGTCATTGGGTAGACTGCGGCACGCCCGTTGTGGGTGTGCCGCTTTCTTTTATGTCAGTTCCGTCGCTCGTCCAAGGTGCTTTGGGGCTCAAACCCATCCCGTTGTTCATGCTGTCCAGCTGGATCAAGGCTGCAGCCAAATGCGGGTTCAATGTGCAGCCGCTGTTTCAAGAGGCGGGGATCAAGGTCGACCTCATCCGGCTGGAAGACGCCCGCGTCTCGCCCTTGCAACTGATCTCGTTGCTCGAGCAATGCGTGGCCTTGTCGCCCGGCAAGCACTTTCCCTTTGTCTTGGGCGACACCTTTGCGTTCGAGTCCCTACCCGAATTTGAAACGCTGCTGACCACCAGCCCCAGCTTGCGCGATGCCCTGCAAGTGGCCCAGATGGCGACCAAAGTGATCCTGCCGTGGCTGCGCATTGAGCTGATCGAGCAGGGGGATCAAGCCCTGATCAAACTGGGTTTTGAGTTGGCCTTGCCCCAGTCCATGATTGCCCGCTTGCCTTTGCACCTGGTGCTGGAGGCGACCTTGGCCAGTGTGCGCAAGTTCGGCCGGTCGCTGCAAGGCTCTGAAGACGGCTTTTTGGGCATCGCTGTGCCGGGGGCTCGCCCAATCTACGCGGACCAGTTCGAGACCTTTTTCGGGGCACCTATTCATTTCGATCAACCGTACTACGCCTTGATCGTCGAAAGCCGGGTGCTGGATGTGCCGCTAGAAGGCGCATTCCCCATCCTGCACCAACAAGCCCAGATCCTGGCCGAACAGCGGCTGGACAAAGAGGCTCGCCGCCAAGGCCTGGCCTTTGAGGTGGAAGAGCACATCGGGCGCGACCCAGCGCTGCTGGAGTTGGGCATCGAAGACATGGCCGAGCGCATGGGGATGCACGCGCGCACCCTGCAGCGTCGCCTGAAAGAAGAAGACGACAGTTACCTGAACGTGCAAGCGCGCATGCGCCATCGCCTGGCCTGCCAATGGCTGAGGCAGGGCGCGCTGTCCATTGACGACATCAGTGCTCGCCTGGGGTTTTCGGATAGACGCGCTTTCACGGCTGCCTTCAAACGCTGGGAAGGCGTGACCCCCAGCGCCTGGCGCGACAAGGCCTGAACGATTCCCTTTTTCCAAGGTCCTTCTTGTGATTCTGGATATTTGCGTATTCAGATTCGCAGGTAAAACTCTGGCTTTTGGGAATAAAAGGCGTCAAATTTAGACCGTTTCGTTCACGTTAACGCAAGCGTTAGCCGGGGTGAACGGGCGTCAATAGGGCAAGTGTCTCGGGATGTAAGCGCAATGGTGCTTTTGCCTGCCATGAGTACCTGTAACAGAATGATTCTTGCTGGGTGGTTTTGCGGTTTGGCGCGATATGTTTAGGGTAACTACCGGGTAATGGGACAAAAAACGATCCCCTTATTGAGGTGGGTTTGGCGTCAGTTATTCCTTTTTGAGGGGCGCTTTGGCGTGCTGTTTGAAGGCGAAACGCATAGATTTATCACTTAAGAAAGTTGAATAAATGTTTGACCATAAATGGATGCTGTTTATGTGATGACGCATGTATTCAAATTTCGATTGGTAACACTTTGACAGCCTTCGCGTGGTGCCTGTATGACGAACTTCGAATCACTGACCGCCGTTCCTCTTCCTACTGTGAGCAGTTGGGCACAGGCCGCCAATATTTGCGGGTTTGCGCTTGACCCCGTCATGCGTGAGGCGGGTATTTCTGGCAAAACGCCGGGCAGTGTGTCGCCGTTCGGCCTGCACAAGGCCTTCCAGCTGTGCGTCGAGCGCTCCAACGGCCGCTACTTCCCCTTTGTCCTGGGTGAAGTGTTCGTGTTCGAGTCTTTTGGCGAGATCGAATCCTTCATCAGCTCCAGCTCCACCCTGCGGGAAGCGCTGGAGGTTGCCAGTTGGGCACACGACCTGATTGCGCCTTGGATGGTGCTGCGCCTGGACGAATTTGGCACCGAGGCGCATGTGCGGGTCGAGTTGCCATTCCCCGGTGGCCACCTGCCGGTGTTCTCGTCGGTCCGCGAAGTGATTTTGGCGGTCGTTTTCCAGTTGATTCGTCGGGTGACCCAGCAAAACAACTGGTTGATCTCGGTCCGCCTGAGCCAGCCCAAGCCCGAAGGCCGCCTGTTGCAAGAGTTTGAGGGCCACTTTGGCGTGCCTGTGTCGTACAACGAAGGCGTGGACGCCTTGGTGATTGACCGCCGCTGGCTGGACATGCCCCTCAAGGGCGCCGTGCCAGACGTGGTGGGGCAGGCGCGTCAGCAAATTGAAAAGCGTCTGGCTGTGGCCGTGGGGGGCCGTCGCATCGTCGATGACGTGCGTTGGGCCCTGGAGCGTCGTCCAGAATTGCTGCGCGAAGGTTTGGAAGCCACCGCTGCGGCTTTGGGGCTGCACCCCCGCACGCTGCAGCGCCGCCTGCAGACCGAAGGGGTGCGCTTTGTCGACATCCAGTCGGAAGCCAAGCTCTATCGCGCCAAGACCATGCTGCGCCGCCGCGCCATGAGTATGGAATCCATCAGCGACGAACTGGGCTTCAGTGACCGCCGCGCCTTCACCTTCGCCTTCAAGCGTTGGACAGGCGTGTCGCCCAGCGAGTTCCGCAACCAATTGGCCAGCAACCAGGCCAGTAACTCTGCCGCTGCGGCCTGAGCCAAACTGCACAGATCAATCTGGCAGGGGGCGGGCTTGGCCGATCAGGCGCACCTGATGCGCCAAGCCTGTTAGAGTTGCCAGCCATGTCAGAACGCACAGATCTTCAAGGCCGGCACATTTTGCTGGGCCTGACGGGCGGCATCGCCTGCTACAAGTCGGCTGAACTGGTTCGGCTGCTGACCAAGGCCGGTGCCACCGTGCAGGTGGTGATGACCGAGGCGGCGGCGGCCTTCATCACGCCGGTCACCATGCAGGCCTTGTCCGGGCGAGCCGTCGTGATGAGCCAGTGGGACGCGCGCGAGCCCAACAACATGGCGCACATCAACTTCAGCCGCGAGGCCGATGCCATCGTGATCGCCCCGGCCAGTGCTGATTTCATCGCCAAGCTGGCCCAAGGCCGGGCTGACGAACTGCTCAGCCTGACCTGTCTGGCGCGCCCCCGCGAAACCTGCCCGCTGCTCGTGGCCCCAGCCATGAACCGCGAAATGTGGGGCCACCCCGCCACGCAGCGCAACGTCAGCCTGCTGGAACAGGACGGCACCACCATCCTGGGCCCCGGTGTCGGGGACCAGGCTTGTGGCGAGGTGGGGGACGGGCGCATGCTCGAGCCCGAGCAATTGCTCGAAGACATTGTGGCCGCCCTGGCGCCCAAGGTCTTGCAGTGGAAGCGCATCTTGATCACCGCAGGCCCGACTTTCGAACCCATCGACCCGGTGCGCGGCATCACCAACCACTCCAGCGGCAAGATGGGTTATGCCTTGGCCCGTGCTGCGCGTGAGGCCGGCGCCATCGTTCAGCTGGTAAGTGGTCCGGTCCACCTGCCGACGCCACGCGGGGTGCACCGCACCAACGTCATGACCGCGCAAGAGATGTATGACGTCGTGCTGCCGCTGGCTGCGCAAAGCGATGTGTTCATTGCCACGGCAGCGGTGGCCGATTGGCGCCCCGCGACCCTGAGCGAGCACAAAATCAAGAAAGAGGGCAAGAAAGTGGCCCCCACTTTCGAGCTGACTGAGAACCCCGACATCCTGGCGGCTGTGGCGCAACAAGCCAATGCCGCCGATGGTGTGCCGTATTGCGTGGGCTTTGCGGCCGAGAGCGAACACCTGTTGACGCATTCCCGCGCCAAGCTGCAGCGCAAGCAAATCCCTCTGATCATTGGCAACCTCGGCCCCGCCACCTTTGGCCGGGACGACAACGCCTTGCTGGTGGTGGATGCGCAATCGCACCATGCTTTGCCCAACGATGGCATCGCGGTCGACAAGCTCACCCTGGCACGCGCCCTGATGCTGGAGCTGGCCAAGCGCCTGGCCGGCCAACCCCGTTCACTTCAATCATGACCACTGTTGACATCAAAGTGCTGGACGCCCGCATGGCGGACAGCTTGCCCGCTTACGCCACCCCCGGCAGCGCCGGCCTGGACTTGCGCGCCTGCCTGGACGAGCCCATCGTGCTGGAGCCCGGCCAGTCACAACTGATCCCGACGGGCCTGTCCATGCACCTGGGGGACCCAGGGTTGGCGGCCATGATCCTGCCTCGCTCGGGCCTGGGGCACAAGCACGGCATCGTGTTGGGTAATTTGGTGGGCCTGATCGACTCGGACTACCAAGGCCCGCTGATGGTCAGTTGCTGGAACCGTGGCACCACCACGTTTACCGTGCAGCCCATGGAGCGCATTGCGCAACTGATCATCGTGCCGGTGGTGCAGGCCACCTTCCGGCAAGTGGAGTCGTTTGACGAGTCCGAGCGGGGTGAGGGCGGCTTCGGATCAACCGGCCGCGCTTGATTCACTTGGGCTGGGCCTGCTCAGATCCTGCCGAGCTCAGTGCAGAGTTTCGTTGGGCGGCGTGCCCATGCCCAGCACAAAGGGGGCTTCGCCCACCGAGCCCTGTTCGATTTCTTCCGTCGTGGCGGTGCGCACGTCCAGCACCTTGAAGGACAGTCGCAGGGCGATGCCGGCCAGGGGATGGTTGCCGTCCAGCACCACGTGGGTGTCGTACACCTCGGTGACGATGTAGATCGCCTCCTTGGGCAAGTCGGGCGTGGTCGAGCCTTCTGGCGGGCCTTCAAACTGCATGCCTTCGGACACTTCCTTGGGGAAGATGTCCCGGCTCTCAAAGAACACCAGTTGGGCGTCGTAATCGCCAAAGGCCTGCTCGGGCTCCAGGTGCAACTGGGCTTCAAAGCCTGCTGTCTGTCCCATCAAAGTCTCTTCGACTTTGGGCAGCAGGTCTTCTCCGCCGACCAGAAACTCCATGGGTTCTGCCAGCTCGTCAATCAGGGCGCCTTGCGCATCTTCAAGTCGCCAGGTCAGGCTGACGACGCAGGGTGAGGAAATCATCATGATGGTGCGATCATCTCATGAGCTGGTGTCGCCCTTGAATGGGCCTTGAGTCG
>JAGWTE010000016.1 GCA_028869095.1 Burkholderiales bacterium | reverse complement strand
CAGGCGGCCCTTCCTGGCGGTTGTTGAAGATCCCCAGAGGTCTGGCAAGAACGCCACCGACCGTGGCCAAGATTCCTCGCGGCAGCTTGTGTGAATCAAATGAATTCATGGTCAAGTTCTGACAGATGAAGGGGCTGTATCGTTGGGGGCGCTCCAGCGCACATCGTTTTCCGGATTGTGCCCGTCAGCGGAGGTCTCTGACCGAGGTTCAAGTATTTCCTCACCCAGTAAGCCCTCGCTGGCGGCTTTGGCGAGTATCCCGCGCAACACTTCCAGCCCGGAGCCGGTCAAGGCACTGACAAAAACACGGTTGCAGCGTCGGCCGCTCGGCAACTCAAACAAGTCTTGTGCGTGATGTGGACGCTGGTGTTCCTCCAGTGCATCGCACTTGTTGAACACCAGTACCTGAGGGATCTGCCCTGCACCAATGCTGTCCAGCACGCGCAGGACTTCGGCAATCTGGTCCAACACGACAGGGCTGGCCGCGTCCACAACATGCAGCAAGACGTCGGCGTCCGCCGCCTCTTGCAGCGTAGCTTCGAAAGACTCGACCAAGGTATGCGGCAGGTCACGAATGAAGCCAACCGTATCGGACAAGGTCACACTGCGTCCAGCCTCGGCCAGGTACAACTGACGGGTTGTGGTATCCAGCGTGGCGAACAGCTGGTCTGCCGCATAAGTACCCGCCTTGGTCAAGGCATTGAACAAGGTGGACTTGCCAGCGTTGGTGTACCCCACCAGTGATACGCGGAAGGTCCCTGTCCGCTCACGGGAGCGGCGCTGCGTGCCTCGCTGGCGCTTGACTTTGGCCAAACGCTCTTTGAGGGATTTGATCTTTTGCTCGATCATGCGGCGATCCAGCTCGATCTGGGTTTCGCCAGGGCCACCACGGTGCCCCACCCCGCCCCGCTGGCGCTCCAAGTGAGACCAGCGGCGCACCAAGCGCGAGGACAGGTATTCCAATCGGGCCAGCTCAACTTGGAGCTTGCCTTCGTGGCTACGCGCGCGGGCACCAAAAATTTCCAGGATCAGGCCGGTTCGATCCAGAACCTCCACCCCCAGGTGGCGCTCCAGATTGCGCTGCTGAGCCGGCGACAAGGCTTGATCAAAAATCACACCGTCGGCCTGGTACAGGGTGATCAACTCTTTGATCTCGTCTGCTTTGCCAGAGCCAACAAAAAAAGCGGCGTCAGGTGCACGCCGCTTGGCTGTGATTTTGGCCACAGGGGCATCCCCTGCCGACTCAGCCAGTAACGCCAACTCATCAAGAGTTGGGTCAAAAGATGAGCCGGGGCCCAAATCAACCCCGACCAAGACGACTCGGGGTTCAGGATGGTGATTCAGCTCAGGCCTCGGTCGATTCGTTTGCGTGGAAATTCACAGCGCGGCCGGGGACCACTGTGGAGATGGCATGCTTGTAAACCATCTGCGTGACCGTGTTACGCAGCAGCACCACGTATTGGTCGAAAGATTCAATGTGCCCTTGCAGCTTGATGCCGTTGACCAAATAAATGGACACTGGCACGTGCTCGCGGCGCAGAAGATTCAGAAACGGGTCTTGTAAGAGTTGCCCTTTGTTGCTCACGATATGCTCCGTGTTGGAAAAGTTTTCGGATTTCGGATATTAGGACCTTAACACAGACGCAAGGCCTATGCCGAAGGCTGGGATTCAAACCCACCCAATCTTATTCTTTATCGGTAAAGGGGTTCTGGGAAGATTTCATCTCAATCCGCAATGGTGTGCCATTGAGTTTGAAATGCTCCCGGAAACGGCCCTCGAGAAAGCGCTTGTAGGCCTGGGTCACGTGCTCCAGGGAGTTGCCGTGGATCACGATCACCGGCGGGTTCTGCCCCCCTTGGTGCGCATAGCGCAATTTGGGGCGGAAGGCGCCGGCCCGCTTGGGCTGCTGGAACTGGACGGCCTCTTGCAGCAGACGCGTCAGAACAGGCGTCGGCATCTTGCGGCAGGCAGCCTTCCAGGCGTCAGAAATGGCCTTCCACAGGGGGCCAATACCTTGACGCTTGATGGCAGAAATATGCAGCAAGGGCGCGAATTTCAAGAAGGCCAATCGCTGATCAATGGATCGCTGCAACATTTCACGCTGATAGCTGTCCACGGCGTCCCACTTGTTGATGGCGATCACCACGGCGCGACCGGACTCCAGGATGTAGCCTGCAATGTGGGCATCCTGATCAGTCACGCCTTGTGTGGCATCAAGCAAGAGCAGGACCACATTGGCATCCGAAATGGCCTGCAGGGTCTTGACCACAGAGAACTTCTCAATGGCTTCGAACACCTTACCCTTGCGGCGCAAACCGGCTGTGTCAATCAATTCAAAACGCTGGCCATCGCGCTCGAAAGGCACGGTGATCGCGTCGCGGGTGGTGCCGGGCATGTCAAATGCCACCAGCCGCTCTTCACCCAGCCAGGCGTTGATCAGGGTTGATTTACCCACATTGGGACGCCCCGCCACGGCCAAACGAATCGGACGATCCCATTCGTCGATCATGCGAGGTGCATCGTCCTCATCTTCTTCTGGGAAGAAGTCTTCCAGTGCGGAATCGATCAGGCTGCGCACACCTTGGCCATGCGCAGCAGACAAAGGCACAGGCTCGCCCAAACCGAGTTCATAAAACTCGGCCAACTGAACGCCTTCGGTCATGCCTTCTGCCTTGTTGGCAGCGAGCAAGACTTTTTTATTGGCCGTGCGCAGGTAGTTGGCAATGTCGTGGTCTTGCGCAGACAAGCCACTGCGCGCATCGACGACGAAGATCACGGCGTCAGACTCAGCCACCGCCTGGCGAGTTTGCTTGGCCATCTCTTTGAAGATGCCAGAGGTGCAGTCAGGCTCAAAACCACCGGTGTCGATGGCAATGAATTCGCGGCTGCCCACGTGCCCTTCGCCGTAATGGCGGTCGCGTGTCAGGCCAGCATAATCAGCCACGATGGCATCGCGGCTTTTGGTCAACCGGTTGAACAACGTTGACTTACCAACGTTGGGCCGACCGACCAGTGCAATAACAGGTTTCATGAGGTCCCGCAGGAATCAGTTGCTGCGCAAAGCGTAGACCGTGCCACGGCGAGTTTGCGCAAACAACAAGCCATCTTTGACAATCGGAGCCACCACCAACGGCGCATCCAAAGAGAAGCGGCCAACGGTGCGGCCATCGTCCAGCGCCAAGAGGTGCAAATAGCCATCCATGTCAGCCATGGCAACCAGATCACCCCACACCACCATGCCACTCAGACCACGGTGCGTGAATCGGTCGACACGCCACAGGATGTCGCCACTGGATGCTTTCCAGGCGCTGACACGGTCTGCACTGTCTGCCCCCACCACAATCTGATCATTGGCCGCCACGGGCTTGGTACCTGCTTGAGGACGCGTCCATTTCAGAACACCGGTCGAAGCATTCACGCAACCGACGGAGAGTTGAAAGGCGCGAACGCACACATCGTCACCAACGCGGGCAGGTGGTCCGATCAGATCAGCCAAGCGCTCGACTTCGTTGGAGCCACGAGGGGTGCCCAGGTTCAACTCAAATCGAGCGGCCCCCTTGACCGGGTCCAATCCCACCAGGCGAGAACCCTGGCCGACCAGCAAAGTATCGCGATAGCTGGTCAAGACGCCCGGCACGGCCAAGGCCAAAGCCTCGCCACCTGCGCGTTGATAGGTCCACAACCAGCGCCCATCTAGCGCGTCGTAAGCACGGATGCTGCGGTCCACAGCTTGCACAAAGACACGCTCGCCAGCCACGAAGGGCGCCGTTGCAACGCGACCAGGCTGACGCTCGCGCCAAACTTCCTTGCCATTGTCCAGAACCACCAATTCGTTGCTGGTGGTCACGGCCGCGGCAAAACGGCCATCGCTGCCCACCGCGGCAGCCAAGTTGGCGTGCACGTCAGCCGTCCATTTCTTGGCGCCCGTGCGGGGGGCGAAGGCGTCGATGTCGCCATCAGAACTGCTGGCGACCACGGCATCGTTGGTGACCACCAAAGAAGACGGCAGGTCGACCGAATCCACGCGATGCTCCCAAACGAGCGACACGGTTTTGGAGGGCGTCAGATCCTCCAAGGGGGCGGGCTTGGGTTTGGATGAACCGCAAGCGGACAAGATCGAGACGAGGCTCGCTGCGATGGCGACGGCCAGGACTTGCCGAGACGTCGGCGCCATACGGTGTGCGAGTGCGCGAATATGCAGCATGGGTGTGTGTGAACCAGTAAAAGGCTTCAGGCGAACTTGCGCTTACTGTGCCGCGCTGGCAGCAGCTTCAGCCGAAGCTGGAGCGTGCCCCAAGGCCACCAGCTTGCCCTCAACGAACCGGCGGTAGTCCACCGTCGCGTCCATGGTTTTCCAGGCTTGCTGATAGGCTTGGATGGCTTGGTCTTTTTTGCCTTGCGCCATGTAGATGTCGCCGCGGCGGTCATTGACCAGCCCTTGGAATTCGTCAGGGATACTGGCGCCCAGCGTTTTCAGCGCATCGTCAAACTGTTTGGCGTCCATCTGCATGCCAGCCAGACGCAAACGGCCCACGGCGACCAGATCGGCATTCTTGCCGTGATCTACCAGCCATTGCAAAGCCGCCTTGGCCTGGTCCAGTGTTTGATGATCTGCCGCGACCTTGGCCGCCAACAAAGCACCCTGCTCCGCAAACGTGGTGCCACCATAGTCTTTGCTCAAATCGGCAAAGGACTGGTCGACCTTCTTCACGTCACCGGACAGCGCAGCTTTGTCCAACTCCTCGTACAACCCGGCAGCCTTGGTCGCACGCGAGTTCTGCCAGTAGTTGTAGCCGTTCCAGGCAGCAAAACCGCCCAGCACCAGCAGCAGCAACCACGTGATCAGGTTGCCGTATTGCTTCCAAAACTGCTTGACCTGCTCAAGCTGCTCTTGTTGTTCGAGGTCGTAAGTCGCCATGACGAATCCGCCAGTTAGAGAAAACCGGATTATGACCGGCGATAAGCCGTCAGGCTGTCCGCCCACGACTCGACATCAGAAATTGAGTTCGAAACCTGCTGCGCCCCGTCGCGAAGCGGCTTGACGGAGACCTGCCCGGCTGCCATTTCGTCTGGGCCAAAGACCAACGCAAAGTGTGCGCCACTGCCGTCGGCTTTCTTGAATTGCGATTTCGGGCTGGCTGGACCGTCTTTGCCTGCTGGATTGAGGACCACATTGACGCCTTTGGCGCGCAAGCGATCGATGGTCGTCAGCACCTGCGCCAACGGCGTTCCGGCCATCACCACGGCAAAGGCATCAGGCGCCGTCGAAGGCGGCTCAATGCCCAGCTCTTGCACCAGCAACAGCAAGCGCTCCATGCCCAAGCCCCAACCCACAGCAGGCGCAGGCTTGCCCCCGAGTTGCTCGATCAGGCCATCGTAGCGGCCGCCACCACACACCGTGCCCTGCGCGCCGAGTTTGTCGGTCACCCACTCAAACACGGTGAGGTTGTAGTAGTCCATGCCGCGCACCAAGCGGGTGTTGACCTCGTAAGGCACGCCAGCGGCGTCCAGCACTTGCTTGACGGCATTGAAATGAGCAAGCGACTCTTCACCCAAGAAATCAATCAGTTTGGGCGCAGCCTCAACGACGGCCTGCATGGCCGGGTTCTTGGTATCGAGGATACGCAAGGGGTTGCTGTGCAAGCGTCGGCGAGCCTCTTCGTCCAGCACATCGTGATGCGCTTGCAAGTGATCGATCAACGCTTGACGGTGCGCCAGGCGCTCTGCGGGTTGTCCCAGGCTGTTGAGCTGGAGCTTCACGTCCGTGCCGATCTGGATACCCAGATCACGCCACAGTGCGGCGATCATCAAGATCAGTTCAGCATCCACATCGGGACCGTGAAAGCCCATGGCTTCTGCGCCGACTTGATGGAACTGACGATAGCGCCCCTTCTGAGGACGCTCGTGGCGGAACATCGGGCCGATGTAGTACAGACGCTTGCCACCTTCGTACAAAAAGGTGTGCTCGTTGATGGCACGCACGACCCCTGCGGTGCCCTCAGGACGCAGGGTCAGCTTGTCGCCATTGAGGCTGTCTTCAAAGGAGTACATCTCCTTTTCGACGATGTCGGTCACCTCACCCAAGCCACGCACAAACAGCGCGGTGGGTTCCACAATCGGGGTGCGCACATTTTGATAGCCGTAGCGGCGCATCAAAGCACGCACAGTGCCTTCAAGCCATTCCCATCTCGCCGACTCGGGCGGCAAGATGTCGTTCATGCCTTTGATGGCTTTGAGTTGTTCTGCCATGTGTGAAAACTGCGTAAGTCCGGTTGCAACCAGTCGGGTCAGCCAAAGCGACGCTGGATGTAGTCCTGGACAATTTGTTGGAATTCTTGGGCGATCTTGTCGCCGCGAAGGGTCAGGGCCTTTTCGCCATCGATGAACACGGGCGCAGCCGGGGCCTCACCGGTTCCGGGCAGGCTGATGCCAATATCGGCATGCTTGCTCTCGCCAGGGCCGTTGACGATGCAACCCATCACAGCCAGTTTGAGCTTTTCCACGCCCGGATATTGCTCTCGCCACACGGGCATTTGTGCCCGCAGGAAATCATCGATCTGCTTGGCCAGCTCTTGGAACACCGTGCTGGTGGTGCGGCCGCAACCTGGGCAGGCCGTCACGCTGGGCACGAAGGAGCGCAAACCCAGGGCTTGCAAGATCTCCAGCGCCACCACGACTTCTTGCGTGCGAGCCTCGCCCGGCTGAGGCGTGAGAGAGACGCGAATGGTGTCGCCAATGCCCTCTTGCAACAGGATCGACAGCGCTGCCGCTGAAGCGACGGTGCCTTTGGCGCCCATGCCAGCTTCAGTCAGCCCCAGATGCAGGGGATAGTCGCAACGCGCGGCCAGGCCACGGTACACGCTGATCAAATCTTGAACGCCACTGACCTTGCATGACAGGATGATTTGATCGGCAGACATGCCCAGGTCACGTGCGGCCTGAGCCGATTGCAACGCCGAACTGATCAAGGCCTGGTACATGACCTGCTGCGTATCCCAGGGCTGGGCACGCCGCCCGTTTTCATCCATCAGGGACGCCATCAATTCTTGGTCGAGACTGCCCCAGTTGACGCCGATACGCACAGGTTTGTCATGGCGCAGCGCCACATCGATCATTTGCGCAAACTGCTTGTCACCCTTCTCGCCTTTGCCCACATTACCGGGATTGATCCGATACTTGGACAAGGCTTGGGCGCAATCTGGGAACTCCGTCAACAGACGATGGCCGTTGTAATGAAAATCACCGATCAGCGGAACATCAATCCCCATGCGATCGAGTTGCTCGCGAACATAAGGCACGGCCTTCGCGGCCTCCGGCGTGTTCACGGTGATGCGGACCATCTCCGAACCGGCCTGAGCCAATTCCTTGACCTGAATGGCTGTTCCGAGCGCATCGACCGTGTCCGTGTTGGTCATGGACTGCACACGCACAGGCGCGTCGCCGCCGATGGTGACAATGCGGTCGCCCCAAACCACACGAGCCTGACGCGAGCGCCTGGGCTGTGGCGAGGCAATGGGAATCAACTGATCAATCAAGGAACTCATTTCAACTCAATACGGGCCACGTTTTGGCGCGTCACGGCTGCCAAGTCTACCGATCGGCCATTGAACTGGATGGACACGGATGGCGCGTTGCCAGCGTGGACTTTCAAAGGAGCCTGGCCTTGCACATCCACACGCTCGCCCGCTGCCAATTGACGGGAAAACACACGTTGCCCCAGGGCGTCGCGGACCTCAATCCAGGCGGGCTCTTTACTCGACAGCGTGAGCTTCCCGACGGGCCCCGTTGGCGCTGAAGCAGACACCACGGTCGATGAGGCGGCCGAGGCACCAGCCGCAACAGCTTGGGGCTCAGACGCACGAGTCACCAGCTTGAGCGGCGACGAAGCTGCAACTGAAGTCGCCGCTGCTGTGGCGCCTCCCAATGCAGATGAGGTTGCGGCAGCCACCCGCACATCCGCAGCGGCGGTGGGTCTGGCCTGCGATGCGCCGGCCTGCACCGACGAGGCGGCCACACCCTTTTGTTCGGGTGCAGAAGCCACCGTCACTGGCTCGGACGCGGGCTCGGAGGCAGCATCCACCAGGGGCACCACCACAGAGGCCGCCATTTCCACGCCAGAGGCTTCTGTCGCCACCGAGGCTGCAGGCTCGGCAGGTTTGGATGCGACAACGGATGAGGAGCGGAACCAGGAGCCCATATCCAGATGCTCGGGCAAGAGATAGATCCCACCAGCCAGCAACAAAAGCACCACAGGGGCCAAAACGGCGGGCGTCAGCTTGGGCACCTTCAGGCTCAAGGACGTGGAGTCTTCAAAAGTCAGCCCTGTGTGACTGAAATCCCGAAAGGGCTGATTCAAAGGGGGCTTGTTCGATGCCAACGCAACCGCAACGGCTGCGGGCATCAAGGCCAGCACGGGGCTTGGGTCAATTTTCAAGGCGCGGCAAACCGTCATGGCCAATGCACGATTGAAATTGGCGTCCGGCAGCACTGCACGATCGTCAGACTCCAAAGCTTGCAACTTGGCGGCAGGCACCTTGATGATGGAAGCCAGCGTGTCGATCTCGATCCCTTGCGCCTCACGCGCCTGACGAATCATCAGGCCCGCGCTACCACCCAAATCGTGTGAACTCGATGTCATGTCACTCATCGAAACGCCCCAACTCCAATGCCGTGGCCTCTTTCGAGCCCACAAAACGGCTGCGTAATTGTTCTGCCAACTCGTCTCGCCCACTCGGGTTATTGAGGCGATTTTCAATGCGAATGGCCAACCACAGGGATTGCGCCGAAATTTGATTTTGAACGCTGTTAACGCGACGAATATAAAACCGTGCCCGCTCTAATTCGCCCCGGCGATACAGGACAGCAGCCAGGTTATAGGCCGTGGCAGGATTGGAGGGATCCAACTCGTACGACTTGAGCAGCGATTTTTCGGCCTCGGGGAACAAGCCGGCTTTGATTTGGCAGACGCCACGCGCCAGCAAGGCCTTTGTGCTCGCCACGGATTGCGGTAGGGCAATCGCACGCTCAAAGAGCGCATCAGCCGCAGCGTATTGCCCTTGCTGACACAGGAACCACGCGTAGTTGTGCAAGACACTGCCGTCGCGCTCATCCAGGCTCAACGCCTTTTTGAAGCTGGCCTCCGCCATGGCCTTTTCACCCATGGCGTCGTAAATCAGCGCACGGAGCTCGTGTGCCGCAGGCAAAGTCGGATCGATCGCCACGGCCTGCTTGAGCTCGTCCAGCGCGGTCGAAAACTGGCCTTGCGCGTAATAGGTGGTCGCCAACTCCAGGCGAATGCGCGCACGCTTGCGCACGTCCGTCTCGTCAGACTGGGTTGCCAGATCACGAGAGCGGGCATTGGGCCCGGAACCGGAGGCGCAACCTGATAGCGGCAAGGTCACCGCTGCCGCCAAGGCAAGAGCCACTGCAGGCACACAGGCCATGCGAAACAAAGTCATCCGACGATCTCCTGCGGGTGGAACGTACGTTCGACTCAAACTCAACGCGGCTGACCGGATCCGCCAGGGCCCCGATGAACCGTGACTGGAACGGCAACGGGCTGGCGAAGCATGCGGTCTCGCGCGTTGGTGCGATCTTGCACCTCTCCAGCGAGCTGACCACATGCGGCATCAATGTCATCACCGCGCGTCTTGCGAACAGTGGTCACGATACCAGCGTCCGCCAGGATTCGAGCGAAGGCCTGCACGCGTGATGCATCGGAGCGACGCAATCCGGACTCAGGAAACGGATTAAATGGAATCAGATTGAATTTGCACGGGATTTTCCCTCGCACCAAATCAATCAATTGACGGGCGTGCTCGTCGGTGTCATTCACACCATCGAGCATGCAATATTCGAACGTGATGAAATCACGAGGGGCCGCCTGCAAATACTGCAAACACGATTGCATCAACTCGGCAATCGGATATTTGCGATTGAGCGGCACCAATTCGTCGCGCAGGACGTCATTGGGCGCATGCAAGGAAACAGCCAGAGCAACCGGGCAATCGGCCATCAGTCGCTCAATCATGGGCACCACACCGGAGGTAGACACCGTGACACGACGACGCGACAATCCATAACCATGGTCGTCCAGCATGGTGCGCAAAGCGGGCACCAAAGCCGAATAGTTCTGCAAAGGCTCGCCCATGCCCATCATCACCACATTGCTGATGATGCGATCGCTGCGACCGAGTCGTTGACGCAGGGAGTGCTCAGCAAACCAAAGCTGGGCAATGATTTCCCCGGTGCTCAGGTTCCGACTGAAGCCTTGGTGACCTGTCGAGCAGAAGCGGCAACCCACGGCGCAACCTGCCTGCGATGAAATACACAGGGTGGCACGGTCGTCTTCCGGAATGTAGACACTTTCAACAGCGTTGCCGCCGCCCACATCGAACAGCCACTTGATGGTGCCGTCGGACGAAACGTGCTCGCTGATGACAGGCAAGGCCTTGATGGTGGCCACGCCTTGGAGTTTGGAGCGTAAAGATTTGGCCAGATCAGACATCTGGTCGAAATCAGCGGCGCCTTTTTGATGGATCCAGCGAAATAACTGGGTGGCGCGAAAGCGCTTTTCACCCAGTTGCTCACAGAACGCGGCCAACCCGTCCAGGTCGAAATCAAGCAGGTTGGCAACGGTCATGGTGATGGATTAACGGCTGTAAACGTTCAGGCTGGGGAAGAAGAAAGCGATTTCCACAGCGGCGGTTTCAGCGGCGTCAGAGCCGTGAACGGCGTTGGCGTCGATGCTGTCAGCGAAGTCAGCACGGATGGTGCCCTTTTCAGCCTTCTTGGGATCGGTGGCGCCCATCAGGTCACGGTTCTTCAGGATCGCGCCTTCGCCTTCGAGCACTTGCACGAACACGGGACCGGAGATCATGAAGCTCACCAGATCCTTGAAGAAAGGACGAGCAGCGTGCACAGCGTAGAAAGCTTCAGCTTCAGCTTGCGACAGTTGCACCAGCTTGGCAGCGGCAACCTTCAGGCCAGCGCCTTCAAAGCGGCTGACGATTTGGCCGATGACGTTCTTGGCAACGGCATCAGGTTTGATGATCGAGAGGGTGCGTTCAATAGCCATTTAGTTCTCCTTGAGTCAAAAGACTTGACAAAACCCAGCATTCTAACGCTGGGATATTGCAGATTCACAAAAACAAACTTGTTGGGCTCAGCGTCAAGTCGCGCAAACCCGGAAATTTGACCGGACCGCACCACTTGTGCTGACGCCTGAGAGCGCTGAATCAGCGACGGCCGCGGCCGCCGCCACCACCGCCACGCCCGGATCGACCACCACCGCCGGTTTTGCCAAAGTAGGCATCCGCACCGATGTAGCCGACCGAGGTCTGCAAAGGATCCGGCTGACGAGGGCCTTGGCCCTTTTTTTGTCCACCATGATCTTGCCCATGGTTCTGGTCAGGACGACCGAAGCCCGACGTGATTCGCTTGGATCCCTTGGCAAAGCGGCGATCGAAAGTCTGCTCCAGCGGATTGGGGATCGGACCAAAGTTGTCCAGATCATCATCACCATCGCGAGGCGCTTGCTGGCGCGACTCCATTTGTTGACGCTGCTGCGGTGGTCGGTTTTGACCAAAACTGTTGTTGCCGCCTGGCCGACCTTGCTGGGGGCCACGACCTTGTTGCTGCTGGCCGCCGGGGCGCCCTTGACGACCACCCTGCTCTTGGCGTCCGCCCTGCTCTTGACGACCACCTTGCTTGTTGTGCGGTCCCTTGCCACGACCAAAGCCTTCGCCACGATCGAATCCGGCCAAAGACTTGACCGCACGCACGTCCGACTCACCCAATTCGACCCAAACACCGCGCTTGAGGCCACGCGGCAACACGATGGCGCCGTAACGCACACGGATCAGGCGGTTGACCGTCAGCCCCACCGCGTCAAAAAGCTTGCGCACTTCACGGTTGCGGCCTTCGGTGATGACGACGCGATACCAATGGTTCACACCTTCACCGCCGCCATTCTCAATGGAGACGAAAGAGGCCGTCTGACCTTCGATCTCGACCCCTTCCAACAGGCGACGGCGAGCGGTGTCATCCAGCGCCCCCAAGACACGGACCGCGTACTCACGCTCCACGCCAAAACGGGGGTGCATCAACTGATTGGCCAACTCGCCCGAGTTGGTGAACAGCAGCAAACCTTCTGTGTTCAGATCCAGGCGACCGACCGACATCCACTTGCCGTTCATCAAACGAGGCAGGCGACGGAACACAGTGGGACGACCTTGCGGATCGTCATGCGTCACAACCTCACCCACGGGCTTGTGGTAGGCCAGGATGCGAGCGGGTGGAGGCGCAATGCGCACCTTGATCGCACGGCCAGCCACGCGGACCTGATCGCCAAAGGAGATGCGCTGGCCGATGTGCGCCACTTCGCCGTTGACCTCGATCCGACCGTCTTCGATCATTTGCTCAATGTCTCGACGCGACCCCACCCCCGCTTGCGCCAACACTTTTTGCAGCTTGGGTGCATCGGGCTCGGGACGCAAAACGCGCTTGGCCGATTCAGACTCTTCGCCAGACGGGTCTTCGACCACCTCTTCGACCTGCTTGTCGAAGTCACCGGACATCACTTCGGCAAAGACTTCGGTCGCTTGCTCGGCAGCCATGGCCACGCGGCGCGAGGGACGATTGTCTTCGCCATCGCCATCGGCATCACCAGAAGCTTGACCATCCTCGGATGCATTGGCATCACCTTCGACCCGCACACGACGCTCACCACGGTCGCCGCGGTCATTGCGATCACCACGCCCTGGGCGCTGACGATCACGTCGACCTCGTCCCTCACGCCCCTCGAAACGCTCACCACCTTCCGTCGCGGCAGCAGCTTCGACACCCTCATCTGCGGGCTGAGACACCTCAGCCGCAGGAAGCTCTGGCGCCAACTGCAAGAAACCACCGGGAGCCTCTTCGCGGACAGCCGGCTCTTCTGACACCGCACCCACCTCTTCAGCCACCACGGCGGCCGCCTTCTTACGCGGTGCGCGCTTGGGCTTTTCTGCCACGACAGGCTCAGCCGACACGACCTCGGCAGGCGCCTCAACGGCCGCAACCGCGTCGCCTTCAGCCACAGCCTTGCGACGGCGAACCGTCTTCTTGGCAGGTTCAGCACTCGCGGCCACTTCAGCGGAAGACGCAGGCTCAGCGCTCACCTCTGCCACTTTGGTTCGGCGGGTGCGCTTGGGCTTGGCGGCCTCGCCCGTTTCAGGCACGGCAGCGTCAAGGTTTTGTGGGATGGAATCGTTATCAGAGCTCATGAGCTGAGGAGGGGTTGGCCGAATCGGCTTGGGATTCATCAGGAGAAACAGGCGCAGCAGTCAGAGCGTCCGCTTCATCGTCTTGTGTTGTTGTGTCAGCCACTGACTGCATATCGCTGCCCGGCATCTCTTGGAGATCTTGGGGCAGCTCAAGCAAAGAGGCTTGCGGGTCCATCGAGTCACTGGAATCGTCCACCTCAGCTGATGCGTCAAGCAAGTCAGCGTCGGGCAGGGACGGCAGCAAATCGGGGCTGATGGGCAAGCTATCGAGAGCTGGCAATTGCTGCAAGGACGACAAGCCCAGGTCATCCAGAAACTGCTTGGTGGTGGCATACAGCCCAGGACGCCCCGGCGCATCGCGATGCCCGATCACCTCCACCCAGCCTCGGTCTTCAAGTTGTTTCACGATCTGGGAGCTGACCGTCACCCCCCGGATGTCTTCGATGTCGCCGCGCGTCACAGGCTGCTTGTAGGCAATGATGGCCAGCGTTTCCATGGTGGCGCGCGAGTACTTGGGCGGCTTCTCTGGGTTCAGCCGGTCCAGATGCGCTTGCACTTCGGCACTGGTCTGAAAACGCCAGCCCGAAGCCAGTTCGCGCAATTCAACACCGCGTCCAGACCAATGAGCAGACAGCTCCGCCAGCCAGCCACGAACATCGTCTGCAGAGACGGCATTGTCAAAAAGCTGACGCATATCGCGCACCGACATGGGTTGATGCGCGCACAACAGAGCTGCTTCTAGAACGCGAACGGCGTCCTGAGGATTGAGGACTTCCATCTCTTCAATCGAAAAGCCAGAGCCAAGACGGCAAGTCAGCTTTTGATCCCACCACAAGGGTACGAGACAAAATGCTGAGCCAGATCAGGCTGGCAAACAAATTGGGGCCAAGACCAGGCTTCCGGCCTGGCTACCATCACACAAAAATTTGGGTGGACGCGTTTGGCGTCGTTCGCCAAGAAGCACGCTCAAGTGGCGTTTTGTCTTCCTGGCGGGTCTCTTATCCCCCGGCGTCAGCCATGCTGGCCGGTTGATTGAGCCCCATTATGCACCACGAATCGAAACTTGGGGGGCCGCTGTCAATTCATTCCATGCCTGAGCCATGTCCGCAGGCAACTCAGCCTCCCAAACCAAGGTTTCTTCGCTGACAGGATGCGCGAATGACAGACGCGTGGCGTGCAGCGCCTGACGGGCCATACCCAATGCAGGCGCTCCGCCGTAAAGCGCGTCAGCCACCAGAGGGTGCTTGCGATGGCTGAGGTGCACGCGGATCTGATGCGTGCGCCCGGTATGGAGCGTACAGCGCACCCCGCTGATGGGCTGACTCACCCCTTCCGGCTGCCCCACCAACAAGCACTGCACATCGGTACGCGCCTCTTTACCCGACGCCACCACCGCCATCCGCACCCGCGTGACGGGGTCACGTCCAATGGGGGCGTCAATCGAAAAACTGGAGGCCACACAGCCATGGACCAAGGCCAGGTATTGGCGACTGACCGTGCGCGCGGCGATGGCACGCGACAAGGCCGTGACCGCCGGGATGGTCTTGCCCACCACCATCAGGCCACTGGTGTCCTTGTCCAGACGGTGCACGATGCCGGCACGCGGCAAGTCCACGGCGCCAGCGTGATGTGCCAACAAGCCGTTCATCAAGGTGCCAGACCAATTGCCAGCAGCCGGGTGCACGACCATGCCTGCAGGCTTGTTGATGACAATCAGGTGCTCATCTTCAAACACGATGTTCAAGTCCATCGTCTCGGGCGCAAACGCCTGGCTTTGCGGCGTGGGCTTGAGCACCACCACCACCTTTTGCCCCGCCAGGACCTTGCGAGATGCCGATGCAGCCACCGCCCCGTCGACTTGAACGTGCCCCGACTCAACCAGCGTCTTGAGGTAGCTGCGAGAGAAATCGGGCGCAAAGGACACCAAAAAGACATCCAGTCGTTGTCCGTGCGCGTCAGCGCCAACCTGGGCCTCGCGCCGGGGCCAATCGGGCTCGCTACCCTCTGACCACTCGTCATCCGCGACGTCCTCCGTCATCAAAGTGGGATCTTCAAGGTCTGTACTGGAGCGATTTGGCATCGGGTGCTTCTATATACTGGTGCATCGGCGTCGATTTGCGCCATTTTGCGTGTGGAGTCAACCTCCACCACTTATCAAGTGAAACTGCTGAAGAATATTGTTTTTTCGCGTGTAGCCGCAGCGCTGGCGCTGGTCATGATGACGGCCTTGACGACGGGTTGCGAAACCTCGCCGCAAGACGAGTATGCCGGCATCAGCCCAGACAAATTGTATGCAGATGCCAAAGAGGACCAGGCCGATGGCAATTACGAGACCGCCATCAAGAAGCTGGAAAAAGTAGAGGCTCGCGCCTCTGGGACCCTTTTGGCTCAACAAGCCCAACTGGATCTGGCCTACGCGTATTACAAGACGGACGAAAAGCCCCAGGCGCTGGCCAAGCTGGACCGGTTCATCCGCCTGCACCCAACCAGCCCGGCTCTGGACTACGCCTTCTATCTGCAAGGTCTGATCAACTTCAACGATGACCTGGGGTTCTTTGGTCGCTTGGCTCGCCAAGATCTGGCTGAGCGTGACCAGCAAGCCTCGCGCGATGCTTATGATGCCTTCAAGCAATTGATCGATCGCTTCCCCAACTCGAAGTACACCCCAGACGCCAAGTTGCGCATGAACTACGTGGTCAACTCGTTGGCCGAAGGCGAAGTGCATGTGGCCCGCTATTACCTGCGTCGCGGCGCTTACTTGGCTGCAGCCAACCGCGCGCAACAGGCAGTCAAGGAATACCGCCAATCGCCTGCCGTCGAAGAGGCCTTGTCGATCATGACCAAGAGTTATGCTGAATTGGGCATGAATGACTTGAGTGCCGATGCGCAACGCGTGTTGAAACAGAGCTTTCCAAACAGCAAATACCTGACGCAGTAACGGCGTCTGTCAATGCAACTGGCCGCACTTGCTGGCACCACCATGACAAAGGGCCCACCGGGCCCTTTTCCTTTTTTTGAACAGCAACGCCACACTGTCGTGTGACGCCACCAAGCTCAATCCGAGCTGGCGCCCCCTGTTGCAAAGCCACTCAAGGTGCCTTGGTCATGGACGTGGCCTCCGACGGGTGGCACATCCACCGGCTCTTCTACCGGCGCCACTTCCGCATTGGGCTCTGTCAAAACCGCGTTCTTCTGGATCAGGTGAATGAAGCGACGCGAGCGGTCATACGGGAACACGTCATGGACGTAGCCCGCCTTGATACGCTCTTTGTGTTGTTGCCAGAATTCAGGGTCCAACAAATCCGCGTGGTGCTCCATGAAGATTTTGCGCACGCGATGATCCCCCAGCAAGAAGGGCCCAAAGGTTTCAGGGAAGACGTCATGCGGCCCCACTGAATACCAGACCTCGCCCGACATTTCTTCTTCCTCGTTGCGCGGCGTGGGCACCTTGCGGAAGTTGCAGTCGGTGACGTACTCGATTTCGTCGTAGTCGTAGAACACGACCTTGCCATTGCGTGTGACGCCAAAGTTCTTCCACAGCATGTCGCCCGGGAAGATGTTGGCCGCCACCAGATCCTTCAAGGCGTTGCCGTATTCAATGACCGCATGCTCCAGGGATTCGCCTTCGGCTTCTTGGATGTAGATGTTGAGCGGCACCATGCGACGCTCGATGTAGAGATGCTTGAGCACAAGCGCATCGCCCTCTTCTTCCATCACGCTGGGCGCGAATTTGCGCAACTCTTCAATCAGCTCTTCATCAAAGCGATGGCGCGGGAACGCCACATTGGTGAACTCCAAAGAGTCCGCCATACGGCCGACCCGGTCGTGCTGCTTGACCAACTGGTACTTGCTCATGATGAGCGAGCGTGTAGTCT
This sequence comes from Burkholderiales bacterium, assembly GCA_028869095.1. Classification (GTDB taxonomy): domain Bacteria; phylum Pseudomonadota; class Gammaproteobacteria; order Burkholderiales; family Burkholderiaceae_C; genus Aquabacterium. The sequence goes on along the minus strand of JAGWTE010000016.1, from coordinate 5,944 downwards.
CTTTTTGCGGAGGGAAGTAGTCTTTGATGACCTTGAACACAAAGGGGTAAGACGGCAGATCAAACACCAGCATGACCATGCCCTTGATACCCGGCGCGATGCGGAACTTGTCGCTGGAATGGCTGAGGTGGAACAAGAAGTCCCGATAGAACAAGTTCTTGCCGTGCTTTTGCAAACCCAAGGCGCTGTACAACTCGGCGCGAGGCTTGCGTGGCATCAAGGTCCGCAGGAACTGCACATAAGCAGAAGGCACCTTCATGTCGACCATGAAGTAGGCGCGCGCAAAGCTGAACAGCGCCAACAAATCGTCTTCGCCAAACAAGGCTGCATCAATGTACAGACGATTTTTGGAGTTGTGCAGCACAGGGATGGCGAATGGCAAACTGCGGAAGCCATTGACTACCTTGCCAACGATGTAAGCCCCCTTGTTGCGGAAGAACAAGGATGACAGCACCTGAATCTGGAAGTTGGTACGCAAGCGCACACCGCCCACTTGCACTTGCAGCGCGTCGTACACAAAGCCAATGTCGCGATCCAAGTCATCGAACTCAATGGCCAAACCGAAGTTCAAGACCATGGTCTTGAGGACATCGCGCAAATTGTCCTTATTGGGGTAGTACGCGATGAAGGTGGCTTTGCCGTCCGCCTCGTCTTCAATGTATTCGGTCGACACAGCGGGTCGCACGAAGATGAAGTCGTTCTGGTAGTACTTGCGGTGCAGGATCTTGATGGTGACCGAGTTGAAGAAGGTCTCGGCGCATTCCGGCTGGTGATGCCCTGTCAGCAAGCCGATAAAGAACAGTTTGATCTGATGCCAGACTTCCATCGGCAGCGCGCTGGCTTGGTATTCGCGATCCAAGTGCTCGACCGCCTCGTCCACGCGCAGGTCATAGAACTCGATGCGCGCCCGCTGCGCGGTTTGTTGCCCGTGCCAGTCTGCGGCCTCAAAGCGACGTTGTGCTTTCGCGCTGGTTTCCCGAAAGATCTTGTAGTGCTTGTCAAAGCCATCTTGCAAGGCCCGGGCAATTTCAAAGACACGGGGGTCGGTCAACTGTTGTGGAAACATGGTTCTACCTGAAAGAAAAATTCGTCAGACGCTTTGGCCGTGTGCGGCATACCGTTGGCGCAAGTCATCCAAGGCCTGGGCATACACGCCCGCCAAGGCATCAGCGGAGGCCACCGACATGCGCATGTCATTGATCAAACCGTTATTCAAGCCATAGACCCACCCATGCACCACGACCTCCTGGCCACGAGCCCAGGCGTCTTGAACCACGGTGGTTTGGCACACATTCAGGCTTTGCTCCAGCACATTCAACTCGCACAGGGCATCCAAACGGATCGGCCCATCCGGCAATTGGTACAGCCAATCGCGATGCTGATTGCGGACGTCCTGCACATGGCGCAGCCAGTTGTCGGCAATGCCAATGCGCAGGTTCTGCATGGCTGCCTTGACCCCACTGCAACCATAGTGCCCCACCACGATGATGTGTTTGACCTGGAGCGAATCGATCGCGAACTCCATGACGGACAGGCAGTTCAGGTCAGAGTGCACCACCACGTTGGCCACATTGCGGTGCACAAACAACTCGCCCGGCAACATGCCCACAATCTCATTGGCGGGGACCCGGCTGTCGCTGCAGCCGATCCACAGGTACTGCGGCGACTGTTGTTGCTGCAGGCGGGTGAAAAACCCGGGGGATCGAGACTCGATGTCGCGCGCCCACGCCCGGTTGTTTTCAAACAAGCTATCCAATTTCATAAGGGCACAGTGTACAGAGACCGCAACCCGGTGTAACAGGCACAATGTCAATGCATTCACTCTCTTTGATCTATGAGCCTGCCGCCACTGCATTACCCCTGGGACCAAGTGCGCCCTCAGACCGGCGAGACCATGACACTGCGGAACGGCATCCACTGGGTCCGCATGCCTTTGCCCTTTGCGCTCAACCACATCAATTTGTGGATGCTGGATGATGAGTCGGAGGGACGCCCGGGCTGGACCTTGGTCGACTCAGGTGTCGCCATTGAAGAGATACGAAGCGCGTGGCAAACCATCTGGCAAACGTATGCCCAGAACCACCCCCTGCGCCGAATGCTGGTGACCCACATGCACCCGGATCATGTCGGCAACACGCAGTGGTTGATCGATCAGTTCAGTGACGCATCCCAGCCCGCCCGTTTGTGGATGAGCGCCACGGACCACTTGGCCGCGCAACTGGCCAGCAAAGAAACCATGGGCTACGGTGGCGAGGGGGCGATGCAGTTCTTCCGGGCGCACGGTTTATCTGACACCGACTCGCTCGCCAAGATCAAACAGCGCAGTGGTTATTACGCCTCGATGGTGCCTGAGGTGCCACGCGTCTATCGGCGACTGATGGATGGCATGAGCATTCGCATTGGCCAACGCGAGTGGCGTTGCATGGTGGGCTACGGACACTCGCCCGAGCACATGTCCTTGTTTGACGCGCAGGACCATGTTCTGATTTCGGGTGACATGTTGTTGCCGCGGATTTCGACCAATGTGAGCGTGATCAATCTGGAGCCAGAAAACGACCCCTTGGGGCTTTACCTGGATTCACTCAAACGATTAACCGCCCTCCCCGCCGACACCCTGGTTTTGCCCTCGCATGGCCTGCCTTTTACTGGTATCCACACGCGCGTAGCAGAACTGGAGGCACACCACGACGAGCGTTTGGCCGAAGTGTTGCAGGCTTGCCGCCAAGGCCCTCAGACCGCTGCGGCCTTGCTGCCGGTTTTATTCAAACGCGATCTGGATCTGCACCAAACCACGTTTGCGATGGGTGAGTCCATTGCGCACCTGAATTACCTGTGGCACAGAGGCGAGTTGAAACGCCATCAGACCTCTGATGGCATCTGGCAATTCAGCGCCTGAAGTCAGTCCGGAATGGTGACATGCTTGAGTTGCTCTCGCATGTCTGCGTATTCGGGCATGACCGAGCGGACCACGTCCCAGAAGCGTTGGCTGTGGTTCATCTCGCGCAGGTGCGCCAACTCGTGCGCCACCACGTAGTCGATGATGCTGACGCTGAAATGGATCAGCCGCCAGTGCAGGCGAATGGACCCATCGGCGCTGGCGCTGCCCCATCGCGTCTTGGCTGAAGACAAGCTGACCTTTGTGACGCTGACGCCCATCTGATCGGCAAAGTGTCGTGCGCGATCCTGAAAAATCGCCTTGGCCTCGCGTTGCAACCAGGATTGGACGGCATCGCGAATTTGCTCAGGCGTCGCCTGCTGCGGCAAGCCCAAGTGCAAGGCCTGATGGACGATCCCAGGCAAAGTGGGTTCGCCTTGCTTGAACTGCGCGCCAGACACGCGGGGATCGAGCACCAACACCACCTGTTCGCCCAAGAACGGCACCACAGCACCTTCCTTCCAGTCGATCTTGGAGGCCGCCATTTTTTGCGCGCGCTCACGCTGATCGACCAGCTTGGCGCAAATCCAGCGCTCTTTGCTGCGCAAGGCAGTCTCGATATCGGCCCAGGTCGCCCATTTGGGCGCGCGCACGGTCAGGCCATCAACGGTGACCACCATGCCGATGCTACGGCGACGGGCGCGTTTGAACTCATAGGCCACCAAGGCCTGGCCCAATCGGATCTCATGCTGGGCCTGAGGATGGCGAAATGCCGCACGGGAGGCGTCCCCCGCTGCGTACAAAGCCTGAGCGGGAGGAGTGGAAGACGAAGACATCAAAGAGAAAGAACTACCTTCGGGGCGCATGGGCCAAGGTGACGGCTGCTGTGGCGCAGGCTCGTCATCCCAGGGCAGCCCCAGTTGAAAATCTGAATGGGATCCGGGACCAGCTTGACTCACGTCAGCTCGCCAATATGGGTTGAGACAGGGCTGTCCTCACCCTGGACACGTTTTTCGCGCAGGATGATGAAGTCGGCAAACGCCGACAAATCCGGGTGAATGGTCAGATCGGGCACCCGCTGGCGCAAGGCCACCAAGTCAGCGTCTTGCATGGTCGCGGCCTGTCCGGTGCGGACCAGGTGCGGCTCGCACCCGACGGACTGTGCCGCCAACACGTCTCGCGGCAAGTCGCCCACCATGGGCACACCCGTCAACGCCACGCCAAATCGCTGCCCAATGGCCTGAAACAAGCCCGGCTGGGGCTTGCGGCAGGTGCAATGGTCTTCAGGCGTGTGGGGACAGAAAAACACCGCATCCACCCGGCCGCCCACACGCCCCAGCATCTGGTTCATCTTGGCATGCATGGCATTGAGCGCCACCATGTCAAACAAGCCCCGGCCAATGCCCGACTGGTTGGTGGCCACCACCACGTGCCAGCCGGCATGGTTCAAGCGGGCAATGGCCTCCAGAGCCCCAGGCAAAGGCACCCACTCGTCGCTGGACTTGATGTAGTCCTCGCGTTCGTGGTTGATGGTGCCGTCGCGATCGAGGATGACAAGCTTCATACCCTCTCCGGGGTGGGGACGTACAGTCAACAGATCAAGCCGCCAATCGTGAAATATCCGCCACCTGATTCATGGCGGCATGCAAGGTTGCCAGCAGGCCCAAACGGTTGGTCTTCAAGGCTACATCATCCGCGTTGACCATCACGCCGTCAAAAAATGCATCAACGGGGGCTTTGAGCACCGCCAAGGCTTGCAGGGATGCAGTGTAGTCACCTTGTTCAAAAGCGGCTTGCGCCTTGGGCGCGGCAGCCTGCAAAGCCTCGTAAAGTGCCGATTCTGCCGATTCTTTCAGCAAGGCGGTGTCCACTTTGGCCTCGACAGCCGCATCGGCCTTCTTGAGGATGTTGCCCACCCGTTTGTTGGCCGCAGCCAGGGATGCAGCCTCAGGCAAGGCAGCAAAAGCGCGCACGGCCGCCAAGCGGCGCGGCACTTCGCCCAGGCGCGAAGGCTGCAAAGCCAACACGGCATCCACCTCTTGGGCGCTGTAGCCCTGCTCGCGCAAGGACACGGCCAAACGGTCGGACATGAAAGCCAGCAGGTGCTCGGCAGGGTTGCTGATCAACTCGCCAAAGACCGGCAACACGGCCTCGATCACGGCAGGCAGGTCCAGCGGCAGGTTCTTTTCGACCAGGATGCGGATCACGCCCAGGGCATGACGACGCAGCGCGAAGGGGTCTTTGTCACCTGTGGGCAACTGGCCAATGCCGAACAAGCCCACCAGGGTTTCCAGCTTGTCAGCCAACGCCACCACGGTGCCGGTGTGGTTGCGGGGCAGGCTGTCACCCGCAAAACGAGGCTTGTAATGGTCTTCAATGGCAATGGCCACGCCGTCGCGCAGGCCTTCGTGGCGCGCGTAGTAGCCGCCCATGATGCCTTGCAGTTCAGGAAACTCGCCCACCATGTCGGTCAGCAAGTCAGTCTTGGCCAGCAATGCGGCCTGTTGAGCCTTGCTGTCCAGAACCTCAAAGTGGTCCTTGTCATCGACCGTGAAAGGCACCGTACCCAAACTCAATTGCTTGACCAGGGCGTGCGCAATGGCACGTACTCGCTCAGCCCGCTCACCTTGCGTGCCGAGCTTGCCGTGGTAGACGACCTTGTTCAGGCCCGCCACACGCGACTCCAGCGTCTTCTTACGGTCTTGGTCGAAGAAGAACTTGGCATCCGCCAAACGGGGGCGCACCACGCGCTCGTTGCCGCCGATCACCGCCGAAGGGTCAGCCGGACTGATGTTGCTGACGATCAGGAACTGGTTGGTCAGCTTGCCTTCTTTGCCTGGGGTCGCATCCAGCAGTGGGAAGTACTTCTGGTTGGCCTTCATTGTGAGGATCAGGCACTCTTGCGGCACCTCTAGGAAGGCCTCGTCAAACTTGCCTGTCAACACATTGGGGCGCTCGACCAGCGCGGTCACTTCATCCAACAAGGCGTCGTCGTCGATCGGCTTGAGGTTGGTCCCGGCCTTGGCCGCAGCAGCCTGCAGCTGGCGCACGATTTCAGCACGACGCTCG
>JAGWTE010000205.1 GCA_028869095.1 Burkholderiales bacterium | reverse complement strand
CAGACGGATGCCAGCGAGTTGAGCCTGCGCGCCATTGCTCGCGAGGTCGGGGTGTCGGCCAATGCGGCCTACCGCCACTTTGCGGACAAACAAGGGCTACTCAGCGCCATGGCGGCAGAAGGGTTCCGGCGTTTTTCAGCCGCCCAACAAACCGCCCAACAAACCGCCCAACAAACCGCCCAGAAAGCGGCACAACGGCAAGCCAGCGAAGGCGCCTCTGGCACCTGCTCCGCAGCCACGGGGCATGCCTACATCGCCTTTGCCCAAGCCCATCCGGCTTTGTTCCGACTGATGTTTGGTCATCTGTTCAGCGAACACCGAGACCCGGACTTGCTCGCCGCCTCCATGGCGGCCTTTCAAGCGCTGGTGTCTGCGTCAGCGCAAGACATCCAAGTTGCCCCCAGCGATGAACGCGCGCTGATCACTGCCATTGGCCGTTGGAGCCTGGTCCACGGGCTCAGCCATTTGCTGCTCGATGGGCAACTGGCCATGTTCGGAGACCGCGTCGACCCATTGGTCAGCCGCGTGATGGGCATGCAGCAAGCCATCACGCCACTCGCAGCCTCTTCAGCCCCGCAGACTGATCCCGTCAAGCCCATTCACCCGGTCAAGAAGAAACGGGCTGCCCGCCCTTGAACGCCAACAGCTCGCCACTTTGCATGGCCACCCACGGCTCATTGAGGGTCAAAGGCTCGGTGGCGATCACGGCGACGCGATCACCTGGCTGAGCCAGCTGGGTGAAGTCCAACTCCACATCCTGATCCTGCAAGCGGGCACGCCCAAAAGGATGCTGACGCACCAGGTAATGCAGCTTGGTCGAGCAATGGGCCCACAAGGCATCGCCTTGGCTGAGCACAAAGTTGAAGGTGCCGTGCTTGGCAATCTGCGGCACCAACTCGTTCAAGGTCACGTTCAACTCGGCCACGCTGGGCATGCAGACATGGCTCTTGGACAGCTCTTGCATCAACCAGCAAAAGGCCATTTCACTGTCGGTATCGCCCACAGGCTTGAAGGCCGCATGCAGCTTGGGCGCGAAGTCCTTGAGGTTGCCGTTGTGCGCAAACACCCAATAACGCCCCCACAACTCGCGCACAAAGGGGTGGCAGTTCTCCAGCGCCACATGGCCTTGCGTGGCCTTGCGAATGTGCGCCACCACGTTTTGACTTTTGATCGGATAACGCTTGATCAACTCAGCTACCGGCGAGTTGATGGCCGCTTGGTGGTCCACAAACAAACGCACGCCCCGGCCCTCAAAAAAGGCGATGCCAAAACCATCGGCATGCTCGCAAGACCGCGTGGCAAAGCCGGTGAAGCTGAACACAATGTCGGTCGGCGTATTGCAATTCATGCCCAACAACTGGCACATGGGGGCGGTCCTTCAAGGTTGATCCGTCACGTCTGCCATCCTACCGCGCCCAACCCCCAACAGGGGGCCCTCCACCGGGGGAACACTGTGGATACATCCAGCCCGAAACCCCGGCGATAATGGCGGCGCTAACTAACGGCACCTTATTTAACTAACCATCTCTAGGAGCGCTCCATGGCGTCCATCAACAAAGTCATCCTCATCGGCAACCTGGGCCGCGATCCCGAAGTGCGCTACACCCCCAGCGGCGCTGCGGTGTGCAACGTCTCCGTGGCCACCACTCGCAACTGGAAAGACAAGAACAGCGGCGACAAGGTTGAGGAAACCGAATGGCACCGTGTGGTGTTTTATGACCGTCTGGCCGAGATCGCTGGCGAATACCTGAAAAAGGGCCGCCCCGTGTACGTCGAAGGCCGCCTCAAGACCCGCAAGTGGCAAGACAAGGACGGCAAAGACAACTACACCACCGAAATCGTCGCCGAGCAAATGCAATTGCTGGGTGGCCGTGAAAGCGGTGGCGGCGGTGGTTATGGCGGCGGCCAAGGCGGCCCCGAAGACTACAGCCAGGAAGCCCCATCGGCACCGAGCCGTCCTGCGGCCCGTCCGGCGCCTGCCCCAGCACCTCGTCCGGCCCCAAGCAAGTCGTCGACCGGTTTCGATGACATGGATGATGACATCCCGTTCTAAATTGGAAATCACAGACTTCTGTTGATTAACCACCTTTAAAAGCCCGCCCTTCCCATGAAGCGCGGGCTTTTTTGCCGCAGTCGCGCCCGCGTTCAGGGCGCAAGCTTCAGCCAAGCTGCGGGGCCGTCCGTGGCCACAGGATATGGAAGGCCGTGCCTCGCCCCGCCATGACCGGCGAGGTGAGTTCAATGTGACCGCCATGGGTTTCCACCACCCGCTTGGTCAACGCCAGACCGATGCCAGAGCCACTTTGCCGGCCGCCGGTTTGGAACAGCTTGAACACACGCTCCTGAGCATCCGCTGGAATACCAGGGCCATCGTCCACCACGTGGATCTCGCAAAAATCTCCCACGACCCGGGCGCTGACTTGGATGCAGCCCTGCTTTCGATCGTGATGCTTGATGGCATTGCTCAACAGGTTACGCAATGCGGCCTCCAAAGGCACGCGCGCCGCCATGAATTCCTCGTCCCCCAAATCGAGCACGACCTCAAAGCCCAAAGGCGTGGGCTGCAATTCGATGATGCCGCGAACCAAGGCATCCAGCGACACGCGTGTCAATTCATTTTCCAGGCGGCCCGCTCGCGCATAGGTCAGCAGGTCTTCGATCAAGCCATCCATCCGTTGAATGCGTAGCCGGATGCGGTCCAGGTTCTTCTGCACAGCCGCTGGAGGCGCCTCACCCAGGTCCGCCACAATCCATTCGACCAAATCATCAATGCCTTTCAATGGCCCTCGCAAATCATGAGAGGCCACATAGGCAAATTGCTCCAGCTCGGCATTGCTGCGTTGCAGCTCGGCATCTCTGCGTTTGAGATCACTGATGTCTCTGGCGATGTTGGACTCGCCCACCACCTCACCTGCGGCATTGAAAATGGGCGAAAGGCGCACCGACACATCCACCTCACTGCCATCCTTGCGGCGTCGGCGGGTTTCGAAGTGATTCAAGCGCTCGTGGCGCCGGATCAGGTTCATGACCCGAACCTCTTCCTCCATCAACCGCTCCGGGACCAGCATGAAGATGGACTGACCGATGGCCTCCTGCGGGGTGTAGCCAAAGAGTTCTTGCGCACCGTGATTCCAACTGGTGATCGTGCCGTCGATGGTTTTGCTGACAATCGCATCCGCTGACGACTCCACAATGGACACCAGGCGCCGGTTCGCCATGTCCGCTTGTTTGCGCTCGCTGATGTCAATGATGGCCGCCAGGGTAAACAGCCCGTTGGGTGTGTCAATCGGATTCAAACCAATTTCGATGGGCACCTCGCTGCCGTTCTTGTGGCGCCCAAATAACTCTCGCCCAGCCCCCATGGCGCGAAATGCCGGCTGAGCGAGGTAACCGTCAACCAGCCCCCCATGAACGCCTCGGGATCGCTCCGGCACCAACAAGCCAAGCGGCTGGCCCAACATTTCTGCGCGCGTGTAACCGAACATGTTTTCGGTCGGCCGGTTGACGAGCGTGATCTTCTGGTTTCGGTCCACCATCAACAAACCGTTCGGCACCGATTCAACCACTTGGCGAAAGTAGTTTTCAGCGTGGTAGGTGGCCAGCTCGGCCTGGACGATTTGCGAGCGATCGCGAAAGACCACCGCAAGCCCCAGGACGGATCCATCTTCTTGATGGGTCAGCGCCGTTTTGGCTTCAATCGGCGTCCGCCGGCCATCTCGACCGACCGCAATGTCCCGCCTGCTCGTCTCGATCGAGAGCCCGGCCTCCATCACGGCATCCACGGGATTGGTTGCGTTCACATCCGGCGCCATGCCCTCACGGACAAAGACGCGCATCAAAGGCTGGCCACGCGCTTGCTCTTCAGTCCACCCCAAGACGCGCTCAGCCACATTGTTCAAGCAGGTGATACGCCCCTGCCGGTCTGTCGCCAGGAAGCCGGCATCGATGCTCGCCAGGGTCACCGCCAGGCTTTGTTGCGTGGACACCAGCCCATCCTCGGCCACCCGGCGTTTACGGACTTCGTCTTCCAGCGATCGAATGGCTCTTTGCAATTCCTGCGTGGACGGGATCGCCAAGGCCGCAGGCAACAAGCGCCACAGCAAAACAGCGGTCGCCGTTGAAATCAGTGCCGTCCCCAACTTTCCGATGGCTTGCAAGCCATAGTCTGGGCGCCAAATCGTCCAGACGTCCAGAAGGTGGGTCAGCCCGCAGGCAAAGATGAAGGCGCAAAAAAGTGCCGCGACCAGATATAGCGAGCGCTCTCTGCGCTTGTATATGAAACAGCCGATGGCCGCGGGGATCGAGAAATACGCCAAGGCGATCACCGTGTCTGACGCCACCATGGTCCACAACAAGCCGGGCGTCCAGTTGAAGCAATAGCCGTGCGGCAAATACCCACTTCGGCCAAAAAATGACAGAACGTCCATCACGTCCTCCATTGGGCGGTAGCGAGTGAGTGAGTCGAGCGGCATGGGCTGGGTGACTCACTCGCAGGTCACTCAGCCAGATCCGTTCACCTCCGGAGCACAGCGATCAGGTGTACCAGAAAGAACAGGGGACGTCACCCTTTGAGCGCACCGGGCACCACGTCTTCCACAAACTGACGCACAGCCCGCACGCGCAAGCTGCTCTTCAAATCACGGTGATAGACCAGCCACAACTCTCGACGGGGCGGGTCCTCAACGGGTAATCGAATCAGGGTGGGTTCCTGAGCCGCAACGAAGCGGGGCAGCATGCCCACGCCCAGCCCCGATCGGATCCATTGCAAATGAGTCGACATGCTGTTGCTGCTGAGCACGGCGGGCCGCGTGAAGTTGCTCTCCAGCCAACGGGCCAAAGCGAGATGACGCGACCCTGTGTCCCACCCGACATGGTCTATGGCTCGCCAGTCCACGCGATCAGCTTGGCTACCCTTTAAGCCCTTCAAGAGCGATCGGGCAGCATAGATCTCAAACTGCATAGGGCCCACTCGATGCATGATGTGGTCTGGATGCGCATCGGGGTTGTGGGCATCCAAGACTCGCAAGGCCACGTCGGCCTCACGTCGGGTCAGATCCACTTGTGCGTGCCCCAGGATCAACTCGACCCGCAAAGCCGGATGGCGCTGCC
>JAGWTE010000204.1 GCA_028869095.1 Burkholderiales bacterium | reverse complement strand
TTTTTGAACTAGGCAGGCCGTGAGGTTGGACAAGACTGCTGGATGATGCGGCACGACTTTGAGTGCGCCTTCGTAGATTTTGATTGCAGGATCGAGTTCTCCGCGGGCTTGCAGTTGCTTAGCCAGTTGAAGTTGCTGGTGTATCACGCCGTCTATCGCTTGTTGTGCAGGTATAGAGCGCGGAGAAGGCGAGAATATGTTTTTGGGTGTGCTGCTCATAACTTGTAAGGATCGACGGGGTAACGCAGAAGTTTTTAGGGGATTGATCGCGGTTGTCAGATATTGTTTCCCCGCGAGATTTTTGTCTGAAGGACCCGTAGGTAGCAGTAGGCAATACGATCATTTTTGCACTTCTCGGAGATCGTGTGTTGCACGCAGTGTCCCGTTGGGAGTGAAATGTGAGACATACAGCCAATCGGCGTAAGTTGGGCTTGGCTCCAAAATGGTGATGGGTATCTCTAAATGGAGGCATTTCTTGTCGACTTTGGGGTGAATTCTTTTGTATGCTGTACACCGTCAATCTTGTGAGGAAAGTCCATGCTGCCCGTCGTCTTGCAAAAGGTTTCGTTCCCTGTGATCGCGTCGCCCATGTTCATCATCAGCAACCCCAAGCTGGTGATCGAGCAATGCAAGGCGGGCGTGGTCGGCTCCATGCCCGCGCTCAATGCGCGTCCAGCGTCGCAATTGGACGAGTGGCTGGCTGAGATCACCGAAACCCTGGCCGCTTACAACACCGCGAACCCAGACCGGCCCGCCGCGCCCTTTGCCATCAACCAGATCGTGCACAAGAGCAACGACCGGCTGGAACAGGACATGGCCCTGTGCATCAAGTACGAGGTGCCGGTGGTGATCACCTCGCTGGGTGCACGTACCGACATCAACGACGCGGTGCACAGCTACGGCGGTGTGGTGATGCACGACATCATCAACAACAAGTTTGCGCGCAAGGCCATTGAAAAGGGCGCAGACGGTTTGATCGCCGTGGCGGCGGGTGCCGGTGGTCATGCGGGCACGACCAGCCCCTTTGCCTTGATTCAAGAGATCCGTGAGTGGTTTGATGGCCCTCTGGCCCTGTCTGGGGCGATGGCCACGGGGCGCGCCATCTTGGCGGCCCGTGTGATGGGCGCGGACTTTGCCTACATGGGCTCGGCCTTCATCGCGACCGAAGAAGCGCGGGCGGTGGAAGGCTACAAGCAGATGATTTGCGAGAGCACGAGCGAAGACATTGTCTACTCCAGCCTGTTCACCGGCGTGCATGGCAATTACTTGCGCGGCTCGATCATCAATGCGGGCATGGACCCCGACAACCTGGCCCATGGCGACCCCAGCCAGATGAGCTTTGGCAGCAAGGATGCGGCCAAGGCCTGGAAGGACATTTGGGGTTGCGGGCAGGGCATTGGCGCCATCAAGCAGGTGATGCCCACCGCGCAACTGGTGGCCCGCCTGAAGGCCGAGTATGACGAGGCCAAACAGGCCGTCGCCCACTGGTAAGCCTCAGGCTCGGCCTGCCTGCTGCTCTGCCTGCTGCTGATTCAGCGTTGCGCGGGGCGCCAGGCTGAAAAGCCGCTTTGTTGCTTTTGCAGGGCCTGGCTGACGGCGATGACCGCTTGCGTGCGCGAGCTCACGCCCAGTGCGCGCAAGACAGCTGCCACGTGGTCCTTGACGGTCTCGACCGACAGGTTCAACTCGCGGGCGATCAACTTGTTGGGGTGTCCCTTGAGCAGCGAGGCCAGCACGTCCGTCTGGCGCGGCGTCAAACCCCATTGAGGCAAGTGGACGGCGGCATGCAAATCGTGTGCAGGCTGTTGCTCGGCCATCGTGGGGGGGCTGTCGCTGCTCATGGTCATGGGCGGCACATACACCCCGCCTGACATGACTTGCTGCAAGGCGGCGACCAGGGTCTCGTTGCTGGCACGCTTGGGCACAAAGCCCATGGCGCCCATGTCGATGGCGCGAATGACGTCGCTGGTGCGGTCTGAGGCGGACACCACCACCACGGCGATGGCGGGATAGGTCTCACGCAGCTCGCTCAGCAGGTCAAAGCCGTTGGCGTCGCCCAGGTGCAGGTCCAGCAGGACCAGGTCGAAATGGGCGTCCGCAGCCAGCGCGGCACGGGCGGCTTTGCCACTGTCTGCTGCAGACACCGCGATGTTGTCGCCCAGGCCCTGGATGACGGACTGCAGGGCCGACAAAATGAGGGGGTGATCGTCAATGATGAGGACCTTCATGGACGCCTTCTCCTGATTGGGTTTGTTGTATGACGCTGAACGGGCGATGATAGGCCCGAATCAGGTGCGCCAGACGCGCGGAGGGCAGGGCGCCACCCCCCAGGCCAGGGTGCGCCATTGGGCCCAGATCTGGGTCAGCAGGGCCATGGCGGGCTCCACGCGTTCGGCCAGGGCCCTCACCACCACCACCTGCGCATGAGCTTGGGTGCTGCCGGCTCGGGATGCCAACGCGCTGGCTGACTGCACATCGCGAGCGGCGTCCAGCAAAGCATTGGCTTGCGCATTGTCCAGGGCTTGGCCCGATGCAAACCACATCGTGGCCATGACGCGTTGGCCAGCCCAGCCCAGGGGGCTGTCGAGCAGCAAGGTGTCTTGGGCCGAGACGGTGCCGCGTTCCAGCCAAACGCCAGGCAGATCAATTTCTTGGGTGAACGAGCCAGAAGGCGCATCCGATGCGTCAAAAGCCTGGCCAGCCGCCGGCAAGCCCAGGGCCACGATGTCCCAGCCCATCATTTGCGCTGAGGGGGCCAGCTTAAAGCGCATGCGGTTCTCTGCGCGGCAGTTGGGGTAGGCGATGGCCTCCAGCGGCAGCCATTCCAGGCGGGCGCCATCCCCAAGCTGGGCATGAACGATCTGCTCGGCCAGGTCGCCTGCACTTTTGTAAAAGCGTGTGGCACCGGGCGTGGTGATCAAGGCATGGGTGTCGGCTTCCAGCTTGGCATTCAAGACCAGGGTGTCGCCGCCGACCACGCCGCCGGGTGGGTGCACCAACACGTGGTGGCAGACCTGTTCACCCTCGGGATACAGGCGCTGTAGCACGCGCAAGGGGCCGGTGTGGCGGTCCAGGGCGGTGGTGCGTTGCGCGTCTCGGGTGTAGTGCAGGTTCAGCTCGCCATGCCAGCTCATGCGGGGTCGACGCCCAATTCAGCAGCCATGCGGTGGACCAGGGCTTTGAGCGCGTTCAGTTCGGCATTCAGCCTGTGTTGTTCGGCTTTGAGGAACTGGATGTCTTCTTGGGTGGCGTCGCTGGCAGCACTGCCAGAGGTTGCGTAAGCCGTGAAAGCGGGGATCACCGGCTCGCCGCACAGCAAGTGGGCCCAGCGGGCTTCGCGCTCGCCCGGAGCCTTGGGCAGCTTGACGACGCGATGGGGTTCGCGCTCGGCCATCTCTTCCAGAAAGCCTTCAACGGAGGAGACGTCGACAAAGCGGTGCAGGCGCTCGGTGTGCAAGCGTAACTCAGCCGAGGTTTGCGGGCCGCGCAGCATGAGCAGGGTCAGCAGGGCCACGGACTGGCTGGGCACACCCAAGCCGCGAGCGGCGTTGTGGTCAAAACGCACGACGCGGCTGCCACTGACTTCGGACACCAGGCTGAGCTCTTTGAGGCCGTTGATGCCTTGCAGGACATCGGCTTCGCTCAGGTTCATGACTGGGTCGCGCGCAGTCTTTTGATTGCAGCCCAGGGTCAGGGCATTGAGGGACAGCGGATAGCTGTCGGGCACAGTGTGCTGTTTTTCAACGAGGACGGCCAGAACGCGGGCCTCGGTGGCGGTCAATGAACGGGTGCTCACCCATCACTCCTTTGGCGGTCGGCGCCATGCAATCTTCAACGGGATGTTGAAGACAATAGCACCGATTGCCGCAGTCAGAAGGGTGCTGTGCCTCAGTCCTCAAACAAGCCGCGCACCGTGGGGTCGTAGCGTCGACCTTCGGCATCCAGCTTGATCATGCGCGGGGGCTTGGACTTGATCACATACAGCAGGGCCAGGGTGCCCAAGGCGGCCAGCACCTGGGTCGCACCACTCAGGCCCAGTGTCAATTGATCGAGGGTGCCGGATGCGGCAAAGGCGGAAGGGCTCAAAGCCATGCAAGCGGTGATCAGGCCGGCGGTGTGTACTGCACGCATATCCCAGGTCCATCAAGTTGGAATGTGAAGGCCATCCTAGGATCGAGGGGCGATTTAAGCGAGGAACTAGCTCACAAACCGGCGGCTTTTGTGCCAATCCGTGCCAATCCGTGCCAATCAGTACCGGCAGTGGCCGGTCAACAGGCCCAGGACTCGCGAAAGACGGCTGATGGCGCCAGTTCAACTCGCAAACTGTGGCCGCTTGCCGACAAGTGGGTCCCGGAAATGAGGCGCAGGTTCAGCGTCAAAGGGCCGGTTTGATGGCTTGGTGCCGGCAACTGGCGCAACAGTTGACCTTGCGTGGTGACGTGGCCTTCGGCGATGCCGCCCATGATCAGACTGGGGTCGAACTGGCCCTGTGCACCCGATAGCACCCAGGTGACGCCGGATAGATAGCCTTCTGTGCGGTCGGTGCGGTCGGTGCGGCTAGATGGCATGGCCGCTGCGGCCGAGAGAACGATATGGAGGGCTTGTTCCTCGCTCAGCCAGGCGCGGCTGATTTCAGAGCCATGCAAGAACAAGGTCCACGAGGGCGGTGCGTTGCAATCAGTGGCCATGGCGCTCGCTTTCATGCCAATCGCCCAAGGCCCAGCGCGTCAAGGCGGCCAGGGCGACAAAGATGATCAAGCCGGTCAGGGTGATCAAGGTCAGCGCGGCAAACAGGCGTGGGATGTTGAGTTGGTAGCCCGCTTGCAGGATCTGAAAAGCCAGCCCGGCGCTGGTGCCGCCGGTGCCTGCGACAAACTCGGCCACGATGGCCCCGATCAGGGCCAGTCCGCCCGAGATGCGCCAGCCGGCCAGGATGTAGGGCAGGGCACTGGGCAGGCGCAGTCGCCACAAGGTTTGCCAGCGCGATGCACCTTGCAGACGGAAATAGTCCAGCAGCCCGGGGTTGACGCTGCGCAGGCCGACGGTGGTGTTGGACACGATGGGAAACAAGGCGACAACCGTGGCGCAGATGACCAAGGCCCAGGTCGGGTCTTTGACCC
>JAGWTE010000203.1 GCA_028869095.1 Burkholderiales bacterium | reverse complement strand
TTGCAGGTGCTCGGCCGATCGGATCAGGAGCTGGCAGTAGGCCTCGGCAGGGACGCGCTCCAGCGCATGGGTGCCAGTCTCGCTCAGGCTCTTGGGTATCCAGGGCGTGGGGTCGACGCCGCGTGCGCGCACGTAGCCGGCCAGGGCTTGCACCAGCGTGTGAGGCACCATGCCATGAACGGCGCTGCGTTGATAGATGCGATCCAGCATGGTCGAAATTGTCAAAAATCAAGGGTGCCTGGTCAAGACGGGGTCTTCCCGTTTTGCCTATGCTGTGGCGCCAGATCCTTGGAGCCCTCGCATGTCGATTCATCGCCCCCGTAGCATCTTCATCACCGGCGCCGCTGCCGGCATTGGCCGCGCCGTGGCTGAGCGCTTTGCCAAAGCGGGTTGGTTTGTGGGCTTGTATGACGTCGACGAGGCGGCCGTGCAGGCCTTGCGTCAACAACTGGGGCCCGAGCGCGCGCTGGCCGGTCGGCTGGATGTGTCCGTGGCCGAGGACTGGGCGCCGCAATTGGCGGCCTTTACGCAAGCCGCAGGCCGATTCGATGTGCTGCTCAATAACGCGGGCGTGGCGGTCACCTCCTTGTTTGAAGAGGCAGCACTGGCGCGACACCATCGCCTCATCGACATCAACCTCAAAGGCGTGATCAACGGCTGCCATGCGGCGCTGCCTTATCTGAAGCAGACCCCAGGGTCACGGGTGATCAACATGTGCTCGGCCTCGGCCTTGTTCGGTCAGCCCATGTTGGGCACCTATTCGGCCACCAAGGCGGCGGTGCGCAGCATGACCGAATCACTGGACATCGAGTGGCAACGTCACGGCATCCGCGTGCTGGATGTGCTGCCCCTGTTCGTGAACACGGCCATGGTGCGCGACGACGTCAGCAAGATGAAGACGGTCAAGACCTTGGGCGTGCATTTGAGCGCCGATGACGTGGCGCAAACCGTGTGGCGTCTGGCGCGGCCCACCTCGGCCTGGGGGTTGCCCCTGCATTCACCGGTGGGTTTGCAAACCAAGCTGTTTTACGTGGCGGCCAAGTTGACGCCCGATGGCTTGAACCGCTGGATCACGGCCAAGCTCGGTGGACATTGAGTCCACCAAGTGGGCCTCATTGCGGCATCAGGATGTGGCCACGTGTCGAGGCCACAGGGCGGCTGGGGTCGTCCTGCCAGACGTTGACCTGAACCAGGGAGACGCGGTTGCCTTGGCGCACGGTGATGCCTTGCGCATAGGTGTCCACCGGCTTGGCCGAGCGCTGGTAGTCGATCGCAAAATCGATCGCCTTGGGGATGGCCTTTTCCAGATGCGGATTGGTGGCCACCACGTGCATGATCATCGCCGTCTCGGCAAAGCCGGCCAGCACGCCGCCATGCAAGGCGGGCAGCATGGGGTTGCCGATCAAATCATGCCGGAAGGGCAAACGGAAAATCGGGCCGGCGTTGACCTGCGGGTGCTGCATCACGCCCAAGAAATCCACATAAGGCGAGCGGCCTTCAGGGATGGCGGGCTGCTGGGACTTGGCCGCAGCGGCAATCGCCTCCATTGAGACGACGTGGATGGCGGGTGGCTGCACGGTGGGCTTGGCCGCTTTGGGTGCAGGGGTGGCGCCGGGCGCCAGATCGGTGCGAGGCTTGTTGGCCGTGGCGCGCATGAAGGTGGCGTTGGCGATGGCGACCACGTCATCGCAGCCAGGCTGACGCAATTCCGCAGACACAAATGCCACGCTGCGCGACAGGCGGTGGCAATGCGCATGGCAGATCAGGTTCTTGCTGGCATCGGCCGAGCGCAGGTAGTCCATGCGCAAGTCCAATGTGGCAAAGGGCTCCATCTCGTCCAGCGCCGTGCCCACGGCAATGCCGCAAGCCGTGTCGGCCAGCACGCTCAGGCAGCCGGTGTGGATGCGATTGCGTTCGGTGTCGCCGCTCCACGTGTCACGCGCGGGCAGCATCAAGCTGGCGTGGCCTTTGTCCAAGGCGGTGACCAACATGCCCGACGCTTGCGCATAGGGGATCGCCTTGATGAACACGTCCACCCACTGGTAGGCATCTTTGGTGTTGGGGTTGGCGGCAAAAAAACTCATGCGAACTCTCAGAAAAAATCAGGACGGATGGGGGTTCACTTCTTGGGGTTCAGGTGAACTTCCAGTCCCTTGTCGGTGACGTTGATGTCACCCACTTCATAACCCAGGCGATCGGCTGAACGCAGATCCTCTGGCTTGAATTGGTGCACAGGATAGTCCTGCAATTTGTCGTCGGCGATCCAGGCGCCCAGTCGGGTCAGATAGCGCTGGGCCGAGGTCGGCAGGCCCGCCAGGTTGACCTGGTCGACGTGGACCTTGGTCAGGCGCAGGGTCAGGTCTTGGGGCTCAAAGCGCAAGCCGAAACTCACGCCAATCGTGCCTTGGTAGCTGCGGCCCATCAACAGTTCGTCGGCGCTGAGGTCGAACTCGGTGGACACACGATTGGTTTGCGGCAGCAATTGCAGCCGTGGCGCCTGGGCTTTCACGTCCAGCAGGTTCATGATCCGGTTGCTGACCGGGAAGGGCTTGGCAATCTTGCTGGTCAGCTCTTCTTTGGTGATGACCACGGTGCGCGGTCCCAGGATGCCGGCACAGGCCGTCAACACAGGCAGCGTGGCCAGGCTGCCCCAGCGCAGGGCGTCGCGACGAGACATCTCAAGCATGGCAGGGTTGCGGGAAAACCAGCAATTACGGAACAAGCGTCCATTGTGGCAGGGTCAGGATCTGTGTGCCCCGCAATTTGGCCCGTTTGGCCAATTTCAACAAGGCGGCGTCCTTGGAGAACAGCCATTGCGCCCCGACATGCAGCGCCAGATCGATGAACACCTGATCGTCCGGGTCCTTGCAACGCAGCGGGCCGCGCGGCGGCTCGTCGACAAATTCGGCGTGTTTGAAGACCGTGAGCGTCAACATCGGGTCCGGCTGCCAGGCCTTGAAGTAACTGCGCGGCCAGACCTGATGCCATTCCTGCTCCATGGAGGGGCAGGCCAGCCAGCGCAGCCGGCCTTCCATCACCGCTTGGGCAATGGGATGCGCGGCGGGGTCTTTGAATACCCGCCAATCCAATAAGGCATTGGTATCCAGGATGACGATGGGACGGGCGTCTGAGGCGGGCGTGCTTGTCGCGCCGACGGGCTCGCTCATGCCGCGCTGTTGATCACGCCGCCACCCAGGCAGACGTCGCCTTGGTACAGCACGGCCGATTGGCCCGGCGTGACGGCCCATTGCGCTTGCGGAAAGTGCAGGCTGATCTGCTCTGGGCTGCTCGCCGTGACGGCACAAGGCGCATCGGCCTGACGGTAGCGGGTCTTGGCGCCCACACCTTCGCTGCCCTCGGCGGGGCCGGTGCCAGCCACCCAGCTCAGGTCTTCGGCGACCAGGGTGTGTTGCAGCAACCAGGGGTGGTCATGGCCTTGCACCACATACAAGGTGTTGGTGGCCATGTCCTTGCGAGCGACGAACCAAGGCTCGTGCTCGCCGCCACCGCGCGGGGCACCCTTTTCTTTCACGCCCCCGATGCCAATGCCTTTGCGCTGGCCCAGGGTGTAAAAGCTCAAGCCCACGTGCTCGCCCAGCTTGCGGCCCCGGTCGTCTTTGATCGGGCCGGGCTCGTTGGCCAGGTAGCGGTTCAAAAACTCGCGGAAAGGACGCTCGCCAATGAAGCAGATTCCGGTGGAATCCTTCTTCTTGGCATTGGGCAAGTTGATCTCGGCGGCAATGCGGCGCACCTCGGTCTTGGGCAACTCGCCCACGGGGAACATGGTCTTGCTCAACTGCGCTTGATTCAAGCGGTGCAGGAAGTAGCTCTGGTCCTTGAGTGGATCCAGGCCTTTGAGCAACTGGAACTGGCCGGCCACTTCGCGCACACGGGCATAGTGGCCCGTGGCGATCTTTTCGGCACCCAAGCGCATGGCGTGGTCCAAGAAGGCCTTGAACTTGATCTCGGCGTTGCACAGCACGTCGGGGTTGGGCGTGCGGCCGGCTTGGTATTCGCGCAGGAACTCGGCAAAGACGCGGTCTTTGTAGTCGGCGGCAAAGTTGACGTGTTCGATCTCGATGCCGATCACATCGGCCACCGAGGCCGCATCCAGAAAGTCTTGGCGGCTGGAGCAAAACTCGCTGTCGTCGTCATCTTCCCAGTTCTTCATGAAGATGCCGATGACCTCGTGGCCTTGCTGCTTGAGCAGCCACGCGCTCACAGCCGAATCGACCCCACCACTGAGGCCCACCACCACACGTTGCTTGGAAGACATCAGGAGCGGGCTTTGGTCGCCGGGGCAGAAAACACGCTGTCGTGCACGTTCAAGATGGACAGCGGGTAGCGCTGGCCTGACAGGTAGCCTTCGATGCATTCCAGCACCAGGGGGCTGCGCAGGCGATGCGGCTGGGCGCGGATCTCGTCGGCCGTCATCCACACGGTGCGGATGATGCCTTCGTCCAACTCCAGTGCGGGGTCGGCATCCGAGACGGTGCCATGGAAGGCCAGGCGCAAGTAGGTCGTGTCCTCGCCATTGCGGGTGCGGCGAAAGCGCGACATGTACATGCCGATGAAGCCTTCGGGCGTGAACTGACGGGCGGTTTCTTCCAGCGTCTCGCGGATCACGGCCTGGATGGGCGACTCGCCCGGGTCCAGGTGACCAGCGGGGTTGTTCAGCAAGATGCCATCGGAGGTGTCTTCTTCCACCAATAGGAACTTGCCGTCACGCTCGACCAAAGCGGCGACGGTGACGTTGGGCTTCCAGCGCACCTTGTTGGGGGGCGTGGCCTGAACAGGGGGCTGAGGGGCTGCTGCCAAGAGTTCCGCGGTCTTCATGAGCCCAAGATTATCCGTCATTGCTGTGACAGCCGTATCGGCGTTTTCCAACCTCTGATGGCCCAAAGGGGATATTCGGGGCGTTAGATGTGGGAAATTTTGACAATCTCTATCGTCAGATCAAGGGGTGAAGGGGCTGGGACGCCGATTTGCACACTGGTGACCGGCGGAAAACCCTGGAATGTTGTGTATGCTGGCGCGTTTGGCAACGCTGACATCGACATAGGAGACTTGTATGCTCATTGGCATACCCATGGAAACCACTGTGGGCGAATCCAGAGTGGCTGTG
>JAGWTE010000202.1 GCA_028869095.1 Burkholderiales bacterium | reverse complement strand
TCTTCCAGCTTTGTGGCGTTAAACGGACGGTTGGATTTGAAGACGAAGGACTTGACGTCGTCATCGTGGCGGTGGTGATGCGGGTGGTCGCAGTGTTCGCCGTGATCATGGTCATGACCGCAATCGTGGTCATGCTTGTGATCATGGCCGCCTTCGGTCAAGAAGTCTGGGTCGATGTCCAGCTTGGCGTTCAGGTTGAAGCCCTTGAGGTCCAGGACGTCCTTCAGCGGCACGTCACCAAAGTGCACGCGTTGCTGGGGCGCGCGTGGGTTCATGTGTTTGATGCGGTGCGCCAGCGCATCGGCTTCATCTGGTGTGACCAAGTCGGTCTTGCTGATGAAGATCTGGTCGGCAAAGCCCACTTGACGGCGGGCTTCCTGGCGCTGGTCCAGTTGCTGGTCGGCATGCTTGGCGTCGACCAGGGTCACGATGGCGTCGAGCAGGTACAACTCGGCGATTTCATCGTCCATGAAAAAGGTCTGGGCGACAGGACCTGGGTCGGCCACCCCGGTGGTTTCAATGATCACCCGGTCAAACTTCAAGGTGCCGGCGCGTTGTTGCGCTGCAAGGTCGGCCAAGGTCTCCCGCAGGTCCTCACGGATCGTGCAGCAAACGCAACCGTTGCTCATTTGAACGATGTGTTCTTCGGTGTCGGCAACGAGGATGTCGTTGTCGATGTTTTCTTCACCGAATTCATTTTCGATGACGGCAATTTTCTGGCCGTGCGTTTCGGTCAGGATTCGCTTGAGGAGGGTGGTTTTACCGCTGCCCAAGAACCCGGTAAGGATGGTGACTGGAATCTGGCTCATCCCTGCAGTGTAGCCCCGCACACGGGGGCCTCGACAGGCGGTGTGACTCATTTGACATAGGTATGGGGTATTCTTGGGGCATCGCAACCAAGACACCCATGCCGTGTCCGAACCTTCTCATAGTCGATCGATCAAGGTCGACAAACCCAACTCCCATCCTCAACAAGCGCGGGATCGCCGCAGTTTGTTTGACCGGGTGGTCGAATTTTTATCTCCTGGCCCTGATTCCACGGACGAGTTGATTGAATCTCTGGCCGAGGCTGAGCACCGCGAGCTGATTGAGCCCGAATCCCGAGTGATGCTGGAAGGGGTCATCCGCATGGCCAGCATGACTGCTGGTGACGTGATGGTGGCTGTCCGGCGAATGGATTTGCTCGATATTGAGGCACCGTACGAAGAAATCCTGGCTCAGGTGATTGATACCGGCCATTCTCGCTTTCCGGTATTTGAAGGCACCCGAGACAACATCATCGGGATATTGCTGGCCAAAGACTTGCTGAAATTGCAGCGTGCCCCGGAGTTGAATCTTCGGACATTGTTGCGTGCGCCTGAATTCGTGCCTGAATCCAAAGGCCTCAATGAATTGCTGCGGGAGTTCCGTTCCAACCGCAGCCATTTGGCCATCGTGATCGATGAATTTGGCAAAACTGCGGGTTTGCTGACCATCGAAGACGTGCTGGAAGAAATCGTTGGCGAAATCGAAGACGAATTCGACGATGAGGCCCGCGAATCGAGCATTTTCACGCTCGCAGATGGCAGCCAGCGCGTGGCGGGGGATGCCGCCATTTCCGTGGTGAATGAGTCGTTTGGTACGCAGTTGCCGGTAGAAGACTTCGACACCATTGGTGGGCTGGTTGCGCACGAATTGGGGCGTGTGCCTCGCCGGGGTGAGGTCGTTGAAATGGGCGGTTTGCGCTTGTCCGTGATGTTGGCCAGGGGCGGATCTGTTCGCTGGTTCAAGGTCACACGGGCACCTGCGACGGGTGAGTCCACCGAGTCGTGATGCGTCGCCTTCGTTTACATGACCGCCTGTGGTGGGGCGCCATCGGCGGTGGTTGCCTGCATGCATTTGCCTTGACCCCCTGGGTGGCGCAGGTGTGGCCGCCTTTGAGCGCGTTGTTGCAAACGGCGGGGTTGATCTGTCTGCTGGTGTTGTTGTCGGGGCCGGTGTCTGCTCGGCGGGGGGCGGTGTGTGCCTGGCTATACAGCACGGCGTGGCTGATTGGCGGCACGGGCTGGATCTACGTCAGCCTGCACCGCTACGGTGAGTTGCCTGCGTGGCTGTCAGCGCTGTCAGTGTTGGCGCTCAGTTTGTTTTTGTCGTCCTTTATGGCCGCCGCTGCTTGGTGCTGGCTCGCCTGGCGTCGCCTGCAGGTCTGGCGTGACGCCCTGGCGTGGGCAGGCCTGTGGTTATTGGCAGAGGTGACCCGTGCCTTGATCTTCACCGGCTTTCCGTGGGCAGTCAGTGGCTATGGCTTGGTGGATGTGGGCTGGCGCCTGGCCGCGCCGTGGGTCGGGGTGTACGGAGCGGGGGCGCTTTGGGCTGGCGTGGTGGCGTGGCTTGTGCTGGGTTGGCGTCTGTCGCAAAGCCATCCTGATGCGCAGCGTGCCCCGGCGAAGTGGGCTCTTGCGATGCTGGTTTTGGTCGTCACCTTGATGTGGCAGCCTGCGTCTTCGATCTTGACCTTCACGCGAGCCGTTGGACACCCATTGAGCGTGACCTTGCTGCAAGGCAATGTCCCACAGGATGAAAAATTTGTGCCTGAGTTGCAGGTGCCGATGCTGATTTGGTATGCGCGGGAGCTAGCTCAGGCCCAAACGGACTTGGTTGTTGCGCCAGAAACGGCGGTGCCCTTGTTGCCCTCGCAACTGCCTGATGATTATTGGCGTGGGCTGACACATGCGTTCCAGGCTCCTGGGCGTCATGCTTTGTTTGGCGTGCCCCTGGGCAGTTTTGAGTCGGGCTACACCAATTCGGTGGCCGGTATGTCGGCGCAGGCCGCGCAAATGCCTGACGGTTTCTATCGCTACAACAAGCATCACCTGGTCCCTTTTGGCGAATTCATCCCCTTGGGCTTCCATTGGTTTGTCGCGATGATGAACATGCCGCTGGGTGACTTTGCGCGCGGGCCCCTGGTGTCGCCTTCGTTTGAGGTGTCTGGTCAGCGTGTGGCCCCGACCATCTGCTATGAGGACTTGTACGGCGAGGAGATCGCCGCCCGGTTTGTGGATGCCGGCAAGGCGCCGACTGTACTGGCCAATGTCAGCAACCTGGCCTGGTTTGGCGAAGACGTTGCGATCTTTCAGCACCAACAAATCGCCAGAATGCGGTCGTTGGAGTTCCAAATTCCGACGATTCGCGCCACGAATACCGGCGCGACCATGATCGTGGACCATGATGGGCGCATCGTGCGGCGTTTGCAGCCCAATACCCGGGGTGCCCTGGTGAGCTCAGTGCAAGGATATGAGGGGGTCACGCCCTATGCGTGGTGGGCTGGACGCTGGGGCTTGTGGCCTTTGGTCCTGCTTGGGCTGATGGTGGCGATCCCATTTAATAGAATCGGGCTTTTGCGTCGGTGAATATCTGGCGTGAGCAAAACAAAAAAGGCAACAACATGCTGACCTTCCAGCAACTGATCTTGCGTTTGCAAAGCTACTGGGATGCCCAGGGCTGCGCGCTGCTGCAACCCTATGACATGGAAGTGGGGGCAGGTACCAGCCACACGGCCACCTTCTTGCGCGCCTTGGGCCCCGAGCCCTGGAAGGCCGCTTATGTGCAGCCCAGCCGCCGTCCCAAAGATGGCCGCTATGGCGAGAACCCCAACCGCCTGCAGCATTACTACCAATACCAGGTCGTGCTCAAGCCGGCGCCAGCCAATATCCTGGAGCTGTATCTGGGGTCGCTGGAGGCCTTGGGTTTCGATCTGAAAAAGAACGACATCCGCTTTGTGGAAGACGACTGGGAGAATCCCACGCTGGGCGCATGGGGCCTGGGCTGGGAAGTCTGGCTCAATGGCATGGAAGTGACCCAGTTCACCTACTTCCAGCAAGTGGGCGGCATTGATTGCAAGCCCATTACTGGCGAGATCACCTACGGCTTGGAGCGCCTGGCCATGTACCTGCAGGGCGTGGAAAGCGTGTACGACCTGGTTTACGCACCGGGCGTGAAGTACGGCGATGTGTTCCACCAAAACGAAGTGGAGCAATCGACCTACAACTTCGAGCACAGCAACGTTGACTTCTTGCTCGACGCCTTCACCAACTACGAAACGCAGGCCAAGTACCTGATGGAGCAGCAGTTGGCTTTGCCGGCTTATGAGCAAGTGCTCAAGGCGGCGCACACCTTCAATCTGCTGGACGCCCGTGGTGCCATTTCGGTGACCGAGCGCGCCGCCTACATCGGTCGCATTCGCAACTTGGCTCGTGCAGTGGCTGCGGCCTACCTCGACAGCCGGGCCCGATTGGGCTTCCCGATGGCCCCCAAGGCCTGGGCTGACGAAGTGATCGAACAACTCAATAAGAAAGCTGCCTGAGCATGACGTCTTCGAATCACATGGACAACCTGCTGGTTGAACTGTTTGTGGAAGAGTTGCCTCCCAAGGCGCTCAAGAAGCTGGGCGAGTCCTTTGCCAATGTGCTGGCTGACAGCCTCAAGGCACAAGGCTTGGCTGGTGCTGACGCGGTGGTGATGCCATTTGCCTCGCCACGTCGCTTGGCCGTGCACGTGACCGGTGTGGCGTCCAAGGCAGCGGACCAGGCCGTGCAGCAAAAGCTGATGCCTGTGACCGTGGCGCTGGATGCCAGCGGCAACGCCACGCCGGCCTTGCTCAAGAAGCTGGCGTCGCTGGGTGTGGGTGCCGAGGTCGTGCCGCAGCTCAAGCGTGCCCCGGACGGCAAGGCAGAGGCCTTGTTCCTGGATAGCATCAAGCCCGGCGCGACCTTGTCTGAGGGCTTGCAGAAGGCTTTGGACGAAACCTTGGCCAAGTTGCCCATCCCCAAGGTCATGACCTACCAATTGGAGCAAGGTGAGGGCGCTGATTTCCAACCCGGTTGGAGCAGCGTGAACTTCGTTCGACCTGCTCATGGCTTGGTGGCTTTGCATGGTGAAGCCGTGGTGCCCGTGGGCACGCTGGGCTTGAAGTCGGGCCGCGAAACGCAAGGCCACCGCTTTGAAGCCGAGGTCAGCCCCGTTGTGCTGACCCATGCGGACAACTATGGCGCCGAGCTCCAATCGCAAGGCGCCGTGATCGCCAGTTTCACCGAGCGTCGTGCTGAAATAGTGCGCCAACTGCAGGCTGCTGCGGCCAAGGCAGGGACCAACCTTAAGCCGATTGACGACGACGCTTTGTTGGATGAAGTGAC
>JAGWTE010000201.1 GCA_028869095.1 Burkholderiales bacterium | reverse complement strand
CGTGCAACTCATTGACGCCACGGCGGGCCAGGTCCTCCAGCACCCAGGCCAGGTCCAGGCGCGCGTCACGGGTCGGCGCCACCACTTCTTGCGCGAGTGGGAAGTCGCCCGGCGCCGCATCGGCCCCGTAAATCAAGGCCTGACCGGGCGGCAGCAGCAGCTGCGCCGTTCGGGGCGTGCGCCAATGCGTGTCCAGCACCACGCGCAGCGGCTGGCGCGGCGTGTCCACCCCACGGACATCCATGCGCGGGTCGTCATCCAGCACGGTGCCCACGCCGGTCAGCACGGCGCCCGCACGGGCTCGCCACTCACGCCCATCCAGCCGAGCCGCCTCACCTGTGATCCATTGGCTGTCGCCGTTGTCCAAGGCTGTGCGGCCATCCAGCGTGCCGGCCATCTTCATGCGCACCCAAGGGCGCTGACGCACCATGCGCGAGAAAAAACCGATGTTGTCCAGCCAGGCTTGGCTTGCCAGTTCGTGAGCACGCGGCAGCACATGGACCTGGACCCCAGCCGCCCGTAGGCGTTGCACGCCCTGCCCGGCCACCAAGGGATTGGGGTCCAGCAAGGCCACCACCACGCGAGCCACGCCCGCTTGCACCAGTGCGTCTGCGCAAGGCGGCGTGCGACCGAAATGCGAGCAAGGCTCCAAGGTGACGTAGGCCGTGGCGCCCGCCACCGGCAAGCCACGCGTTTGCACATCACGCAGGGCCATGACCTCGGCATGCGGCCCGCCCGTTTCCTGCGTGTGGCCGGCACCGATCAGTTGTCCATCGCGCCACAAGGTGCAGCCCACGGCCGGGTTGGGCGGACAGATGCGCTGAGCCCGACGGCCCCACTCCAGGGCCAGGCTCATGGCCTGCAGGTCAAAGCTATCCAATTGAGGGTCCATGGTGCCGATCATCGCATCACCGCGCACCCTCACGGCAATTGATCGGGGGCCAGTTGGACCACATAGGTCACCGGCACCGCTTGTCCCGCCAATTGGGCGGACACCATTGGGGTCTGCGCCAAGGGCGCCAACAACAGGTTGATCCAGTCAGCGTGCGGCTCTGAGTCCAGCATATCCACATGGTCAACCTGTCCGGTTGCCGACACCCACAGGCGCGCCGTGACGCGCCAACCCACTTGGGTGGCCGGCACTTGCGACCAATCCAGCCGCCAATCGTCTTGGGGATGGGGGAAAGCATCGACCTGTTCCGCGGCCAGATAGTCGGATGGCAGAGGGGCCCAGGGCCGCTTCTCGCCAGCAGCAGCGAGCGCCATCGGTAACGTGGACACCATAGAGGGCACCTGCGTACCAGGGGCGGGCGTTGGAGTTGAACGCAAAGGAATCGGCGCGATCTCCGGTTTGCGCGACACAGGCAAGGCGTCTTTCACAACCGTCGCTCTCACGCGAAACGGTCGGGATGAGGACACTTGCCACGCCCCCTCGCCCGACACGGATTGAGCCTGCAGCCACCACACCCACACACCCAGGTGAATGGCCAAAACGGCAGCCAGAACAGCCAGCAGGCGCCAGGATGGCCGCTTCATGTCAGCCCCGAGTCAGCCATTGGCATCCTGCACGACCGGACAACTCAATGCCAGCACCCAGCCACCGCTGTGGCAAGCGAGGCATACCTTGTCGTGTCGTAGTTGACCAGGGCCTTGGTCCCGTCCTGAGTCAGTGTCAAATCGCCACACACGTCATGCTCCATGGCACTGCCGGACTGCCGGGTGGCGGTCAAGGTGTAGCTCGTACCAGCCACCGCCACGCTCAGGGTGTACATCGCCGCTCCCTCGCCTGCAGGCGGTGAAGTCACAAACGATGTCTGCTTGTCAAAGTCGGCGTTCTTCACGGTTTCCCCCCTGGACGCGTAGCTGTAGCGCTCGGTGTAGTACCGCTCCATCCATTGCTGGGCCGCCAGCATGCGGGCACGCGCATCCGCACGCCGCCCTTTGGCGACGTGCTCCGCGTAAGACGGATAAGCCACTGCAGCAAGGATAGACACAATCGCCACCGTGATCATCAACTCGATCAAGGTAAAACCACGAGAACGGAACAAAAACTGCGGCATGCTGGGCCTCATTGATATGTTTTCAGCCCTGGGATCACACGCCACTGGACACGACCACTGCTCGACGAAGGACTCACCGGCAACTCCCAGTTTCGCCCTTCAATGCGCAGCGCATCCTTGCCCGTTTCAGGCGTGACCGTCTGGTCGGAAACGACAAGGACTTTGGAGTCTGTGACCGTGATGCCCACTGCGGCCGCCGTGGGCAACAAACCGTGCACAACCAGGCCTTGTGTTGGGCTCAACGCGTACAGCGTAGAAAACGGCGCCGTTTGACACATATCCTCTGCACTCGCATTGGGCCAAACGGTGGTGAAGAACAGCACGCCGGAGCGCACCACAGGGGTCGACAACACCATGTCACCGGATCCGAACGCCTGCCCCGGGGTTACTGGGAAGTCCAGATACCAGCCATCCTTGGTGGCCCAGTTGATTGAGGTCGTGGCCTCTGTACCCGACAGCGTCACGTCGCCAGTCGAGGCATCTCGCACCAATTGACGCCCCACCAAGGTGGAGTGTTTTGGCCGTGCTCGCGTGGCGACCGCAGCCCCCGAGCCACCTGCAAAATTACCGCGATCCCAGATCGTGTAGAAACGCTGCATCAAGCTGGTATTGGGGAAGTCGCCAGCCACAATGGACTGGCCTGTTCCAAAACCAACCATCACCCCCCCCATGCCAGGAAAGGTAATGACTGGCGCAGTGGTAATGGGCAAGGGGGCGCCAGTACCAACAGTACCGTCTGCTGACAGAGATAGCGCTTGGAACATGGGGATCGGTACGCCTGCCGACTGAAAGGCCGAGCCCCAATTGGCTGGATTACTGGAACTGATGTCAAACTTCCAGACATTGCCCTTCAAGTCCGTGGCATAAACCCAATCGGCGGTGCCGTTGTTGTCAATGTCCACCCAAGTCGCGCCCATCAAGCCATTCCCACTGTCTGCAGCGTTTGTGAACAGCTTGATGGCACGACCGCCCCGCCAGGTTCCCACGTCCGCTCCAGACTCTTGTCGACCGGACACATCCAGGAAGAACAGCACGCCACGCCCATTGGATGAGCCGTAGCCATTGGGCACCATCACAGCAAAATGGCCATTGTTGAGGCGAACCACGTTGGCGGGCTGGCCTGAAGAGCGATGGACCACCGGATCAATCAACACATAGCCCAGATCATTGTCGTCGTCGGAGCTGAACATCCATTTGAAGATGCTAGATGCGTTGAGCTCAGCCGACTTCAACGGCCCTGATGCTGACGTGTTCGAAACGTCCAGAGCAAACACGGCTCGCCCGCCCCGTCCCAAACTACTAAACAGGTAGGTGGCCCATGAACCTCCACCAGCGTCGGCCAAATGCACATCAGCCGTGAACGGGCTGCCATCCATGGTGGCCGTGATGGCCTTGGTTGACTCTTGACTGGCCGCACGCACGCCTCCCAGCAAAGGGCTGGGTAGGTAAGACATCAAAGGTTCACCCGTGGTGGCGTCAAAAGCATGGAGCATGGAGTCATCGGACGCGACCCACAACAAGGAGGGGTAACTTCCCTTGCTGCGCGTCATCGCAAAATCGCGATACGAAGCCCAGCCAGAGGGCAAGTCCACATCCGTGGTCCGCAATAAGGCACCACGTTGCAACCACGGGGCCGCGTTGACAATAGGCCCCAGCACGTTGGTCGGTTGCTTGCGCAAGTCACCCGTTGCGATGCCACCTCGTGCATAGGCGACCAAATCTTTCCAACTGCCCACACCTGCTGAGGCATTCAGCGCGCTGCGGACATCGGACAGGGCGCTTGGCGCCGTCGCATCAAGGCTGCTAACTTGCAAAGGCCATCCAGCCAAGCCCACATTCGTGATCACCTGTCGGACACCCGCAGGATGCTCGGCCGTCGGGCGCGAAGCATCCGTCAGCTTCTCCCCCAATTCGAATTTGGGCTCTTTCTTGAAACCCGTTCCAGAGAACTCATAGGCCTTGACCGTACCGGTATGCGCCTTCGCATCAAACTCAGCCACATACTTCAAGCTGGTGCTGATCAACTGTGCAGTTGACACGGCTGGCGTGGAGTTGCCCGCAGCCAAAATTTTGTCCAGCGCCTTGCGCAAGCCTGCCTCCAACTTGGACGGGTCACGTGCCAGGAAGTAGCCTTCAGCAGCGGCTGTGGCGTCTGGCAGTTTGCCGGAGAAGGCAGCCGAGAACTTTTCCTCGCCAGTCGTAAAGCTGCCGTACTTGGCCGCATACCAAAGCGGGTCATTCAAGACCGATCCAGCCTTGCTGGTGTTGAACGTGAAAGTGCGGGTGAACGAAGTACCCACACCACTGAAGCCAACCGTCACGCCGTCATACAGGGTAGGCCAAGCCCAATTGTCAAAACCGCCCCCCGCCACCGTGGAAGGCATCCCTGCATCGTCGTAGCGACAACGCAAGTTGTAGTCCCGCTTAGACAGCGTCGTCGTCACCGGGTTGCAATCGCCATAGGCAATCGAATGACTGCCATGCGTGATGTAGTTACCCGCATCGTTGACAGCACCGGTGATGCTGAATCCATGTGACCCTGGCAAGCCACCATCCACGTTCAGAATGTCCGTGGTCACCTTGAGCGTCCCATCGGTGATGGCATACGAGATGTAGCCAACGATGTCCATGTCGTAGTCGCCACCGAACTGGGCATCGTTCCAAGTCACCACATACGAGGCTGCGATGGTTTTGCCTTCGGCATTGCTCAGCGAATTCAACAGCTTGATCGTCAACATGGCGCCAGGCATCCATGTGTCTCCAGCAGCAATCCGCCCCTTCAGATCCCAAATGCTGGCCGGTGTGATGTAGACCTTGGCGCCACTGGATGGGTCTACCACCTCGATGCGAGCGACACCACCACCCATGGCAGCAGCCAAGGTCTTCACGCGCAAGGCATAGCCAGGCAAGTCGGAGGGCAAAGCCTTGGCCGAAAAGCCTGGGATGTCTTTGCTGGCACCTTCCGTACCACGAATGGCTCGGGTATTGCCATACAGCGCGGCACCGGCAGACAGGTAACTGCCTTTGGTCGCCGGAGCCTCCGGGCAAATACCGGAGACTTGCCACAGGTGAGTCACTTCCTTACCTGAGCAATCCTTGCCCCACCCTCCCGCGGCCTCGGCAACAGCACGCGTGCTACCCGTGATGCCTTCGCG
>JAGWTE010000200.1 GCA_028869095.1 Burkholderiales bacterium | reverse complement strand
AACTTGTCCGATTCGCATGAAACACCTCAAAAAAGTGCTTGACATTAAAGTTGGCTTTAACTTTAGCATTGTTCCAACTTTTCAACTGTGAGCGTTGTCATGACCCCTTCGACGTTGTTTACCGAATTGACTTTGCCCAATGGCGCCGTGCTGCCCAACCGTCTGGCCAAGGCCTCGATGGAGGAAAACATGGCTGACCGTCAGCAGCTGCCTGACCAGGCCTTGTGGACCTTGTATGACGGGTGGGCGAAGGGCGGTGCGGGTTTGATCCTGACTGGCAACGTGATGGTGGACGGCCGAGCCCTGACCGGGCCGGGCGGGGTGGTGCTGGAAAACGGGCAAGACCTGGCGCCGTTCAAGCGCTGGGCTCAGGCAGGCAAGTCAGGCGGCGGGCAGTTGTGGATGCAGATCAACCACCCCGGGCGTCAAGTGTTTGAGCGCATGGGGCAGCAAGCGTGGGCGCCGTCTGCGGTGCCACTGGATCTGGGTTCGTACTCCAAACTGTTTGCCCAACCTCGCGAGATGACGGCGGCCGACATTGCTGACGTGGTTCGCCGCTTTGCGCGCACCGCCCAGATGGCCGAGCAAGCCGGCTTCAATGGGGTCGAGATCCACGCCGCCCACGGCTATTTGCTCAGCCAGTTCTTGTCGCCCCTGAGCAACCGGCGCACCGACCAGTGGGGCGGCTCGCTGGAGAACCGCGCGCGCTTGCTGATTGACGTGGTCAAGGCGGTGAGGGCGGTGGTCTCCCCAGGCTTTGGCGTGGGCGTCAAACTCAATTCGGCCGACTTCCAGCGCGGCGGCTTTGATGTGGCCGATGCCCGAGCCGTGGTCGAATGGCTCAATGACCTGTCGGTGGACTTGGTGGAGTTGTCGGGCGGCAGCTACGAGGCCCCCGCCATGCAAGGCCAGTCACGCGATGGGCGGACGCTGGCGCGCGAAGCGTATTTCCTGGACTTTGCCCGAGACATTGCCCAAGCGGCGCGCATGCCGGTGATGGTCACCGGTGGGATCCGCCGCCAAGCCGTGGCTGAACAAGTTCTGAACAGCGGCATCAGCGTGGTGGGCATGGCCACCGCCCTGGCGCTGGAGCCGGCTTTGCCTCAGCACTGGCGCGCAGGACGCCAGACGGTGCCCGAGATGCCGCCCATCACCTGGAAGAACAAGTCGGCCGCCTCGATGGCGCAGATGGCGATGGTCAAGCATCAATTGCGCCGATTGAGCCGGGCGCAAGCCTCTCAACCGCAGGTGTCACCCGTGCTGGCCCTGGTGTGCGACCAGCTCGGCACCTTGCGACGCACGCGCCAGTACCGCCGATGGATGGCTCAGCGGGGGACGACAAATGTGCTGTTTTCCAGCACTCGCACTGACTGACCGTAGGCGCCCAGCTGTTCCACGCCAATGCTGATCGGCAGGATCTGGCCCGTGCGGCTGGCGGCCACATTGGCGTCCAGCCGGATCAGCACGGTCACATCGCTGCTGTCGGCGGGGCCCAGCTTCACGGTGTGGGCGTCTTCCACGCTCAGCCCGTGGACGCCGTGCTGCCCGGACACGTCGATGCGGTAGCGCTGCTCGGCCTCGGTCGCATTCATGATGTGCAGGCGGTAGATGTTCTCGATCGCGCCGTCGTCGACCATGCGGGCCATGACGCCCCGGTCGCGGATGATGCTGACCCGGAAGGGATCGCGCGCCAGGATGCTGGCGGCAAACACGGCGGTGCCTGCCAATAAGGCCGTGCCATAGATCAAGGTGCGGGGGCGCCAGACGCGCTTGAACAAGGCCGACCGCGTCCAGCCTTTGGCCAGGCCGTTTTGCGTGGTGAAGCGGATCAAGCCCTTGGGGTACTTCATCTTGTCCATGACCGAGTTGCAGACGTCGATGCAGGCCCCGCAGCCGATGCACTCCATCTGGAAGCCGTCACGGATGTCGATGCCCACGGGGCAGACCTGAACGCACAGCGTGCAGTCAATGCAATCGCCCAATTTCTCCTGCGTTTTCAATTGGGCGCGATCAGCGGAGCGCGAGCGCGAGCCACGGTTTTCGCCCCGGGCGGCGTCGTAACCCACGATCAGCGAGTCGTCATCCAGCATCACGCCCTGGAAGCGGGCATAGGGGCACATGTAGATGCAAACCTGTTCGCGCATGTAGCCCGCGTTGCCGTAGGTGGCAAAACCGTAAAACAGAATCCAGAAGGCTTCCCAAGGGCCGACGCCTGCGCTCAGGATCGATGCGCCCAAAGATTGGATAGGGGTGAAATAGCCCACAAAGGTGAAGCCGGTCCACAGGCTGAACAGGCCCCAAATCAGGTGTTTGACCGTTTTGCGAGTGGCTTTGTTGACGCTCCAGGGCGCGGCGTCCAGCCTCATGCGCGCAATGCGGTCGCCCTCGATGCGCCGCTCGATCCAGATGAAGATTTCAGAGTAAACCGACTGCGGGCAGGCAAAGCCACACCACAGGCGGCCCGCCACGGCGGTGAAGAAAAACAGCGCCAGCGCGCACAGCACCAGCAGCGCAGCCAGGTAGATGAAATCCTGCGGGTACAAGACCAGATCGAGCACATAAAAGCGCCGATTGCTCAGGTCAAACAGCATGGCCGGGCGCTTGTTCCAGCTCAGCCAGGGCAGGCCGTAGAACACGATCTGGGTCAGCCAGACAAAGACCCAGCGCCAATTGGTGAACCAGCCTTGAACGGTCTTGACGTGGATTTTTTTGTGGGACTCGAACAGCGAGCCGTTGCGCGTGGCGCCGCCAACCGGCTTGATGGGAATGATTCTGGGTTGAGAGCTCATGTACGGTTCCTGCTGGGGCAGAACCATAACATCTATTTTTGATGCATATTAAAGTGGCCTCAGCCAGCTCAGGGGTTTTGCACGGTCAAATACTCTCTGACCAACTCGCGGGCACGGTGCAGGCGGCTTTTGATGGCGCCCGGCTGTTCGGCAAGGCGCTCGGCCATCTCGGCAATGGTCAACTCCTCAAAGTCCCGCAGCAACACCACTTCCAGATAGTGGGCGGGGAGGGACTCCAAGGCCTTGGCCAGGTCGATGCGCAGCGCGGCGTCCGTTTGGCCGACCAGCCTTTGTGCTGCCGCGTCAGCGTCAATGGGCTCGTGCTTGAGCAGCGCCTGCGTCAACTTGAGGCATTCGCGTTTGATGACGGTGAACAGCCACGACGAGAACGCCGCAGCCGCCTTGAGCCCCGTCACTTTGCGAGAAATGACCAGCAAAGACTCTTGCACCGCGTCATCCACATCACTGGCATGGCAGTGCTTGTGGGCATAACGCCGCGCGTCAGCCTGGCACACCGCCAGCAATTGCTCAATGGCGGCCCGATCGCCGCTCTGGGCCGCGAGGATCAAGGGGGTGCGATCGGCGCCAGCGCTCATGACTCAGTGCCCTTGGTCGAGTTTGCGGCCCACCATCGCGCACATGGGGCAAAAGCCAAACAGCCCGGTGAGGGCCAAGGTGGCGGCCGTGATGCCCACGCCGACAGCCAGGGTGGAGGTGCCCAGATTCAGCGCGGCGTAAAGCAGGCCGGCCAAACCCAGAACGATGCGCACAAGGCGCTCCCAGGTGGGGAGATTTTTGGCATAGAACATGTCGATTTCCTTTGATCAAGTGGTTCGTGAGGACCATCCTCGATCACTAAGAGGCGGCGACATGCCGTTTGGGTTCGCGTTGGGTTCGCTCTGGCGCGTGCCTGGTCCCTCCGACAGGAATCGAACCTGTATTTGCCGCTTAGGAGGCGGCCGTTCTATCCATTGAACTACGGAGAGAGAAAGGCAGGCGGCATTATGCCTTGAGCATGCCCTTGGTCTCGATGAACGAGATCACTTGATCCAGCCCGGCCTTGGTTTTCAGGTTCGTCATCACAAAGGGGCGCAGGCCTTGCGGGGTTTGGCGCATGCGTTCGGTGTCGGCCTTCATGATGTCCAGATTGGCGCCCACATAGGGGGCCAGGTCGGTCTTGTTGATGACGAACAGGTCACTCTTGGTGATGCCGGGGCCACCTTTGCGGGGGATTTTCTCGCCCGCCGCCACGTCGATCACGTAAATGGTCAGGTCGCTCAACTCGGGGCTGAAGGTGGCCGCCAGGTTGTCGCCGCCCGATTCGATGAACACGATGTCGGCATTGGGGTACTTGGCCAGCATGCGGTCGACCGCTTCCAGGTTGATGGAGGCATCTTCGCGGATGGCGGTGTGGGGGCAGCCACCGGTCTCGACACCCATGATGCGGTCGGGCTCCAGGGCACCGGCCACGGTCAGCAGGCGTTGGTCTTCTTTGGTGTAGATGTCGTTGGTGACGACGACCAGGTCGTATTGATCACGCATGGTTTTGCACAGCATTTCCACCAAGGTGGTTTTGCCGGAGCCCACAGGGCCGCCCACGCCTACGCGCAACGGGGGCAGTTTTTGGGTGCGGCCAGGGATGTTGTGCAGGTTGCTCATGATCGGAACAGTCTGGAGTATTGGGTTTCATGCTGGGCGCTGAGGATGGCCAGCATGGGCGTGAAGGCTTGCCGCTGGCTCTCGGTCACGCGGCAGGCGGATTCAATGGCATCGGGGATGCGGTCGGTCAGCGATTGCAAGATGCGCTGGCCGGCGCTTTGGCCCAGGGGCACGGCCTTGATGGCGGCTTGCACCATGTTCTCGGCCCAGCCAAAGGCGTAGCTGAGCAGGGCTTCTTGTACCCACGATTGCGTGACGGTGTCTGACGCGGGCATGCCGCTGGGCAGGCATTGCGCCACCGCCAAGGCAAAGGCCACGGGCCAGGTCGGGGCCGGGCTCAGTTGCCGGCAGGCGTCGGTTCTGGGGTCATTGCGGCCGGTGTTGCGCAACCATTCCACCAAAGAGCGGCCCATTTGCTCCGTCTGCAGGCGCAACTCGCTGGTCTCGCGGGTGCGGCCCACCCAGCGGTTCAACTCATTGACTCGGGGCAGATCGTGCCGTATCCAGGCGCTCAGCGCTTTGGCCACCACGGGCAGGTCTGATCGGGCCAGGCTGAGCATCAACTGGTCTTGCAGCCATTGGGCCGCTTGGGCCTCGTTGCGGATGTGACCGGAGTCCACCGCCGCTTCCAGTCCCTCGGAGTAGCTGAACCCGCCCACCGGCAGGGCGGGAGACGCCAACCACATGAGTTGCATGCGGGCGGCGGGGCTGAGGACGGGGACTGCGCGGCGAACTTGGGGCATGAGCGATCAGTGGTCGTGCCCGCAGCCGGGGCCGTGCACATGGGG
>JAGWTE010000199.1 GCA_028869095.1 Burkholderiales bacterium | reverse complement strand
TGACCATTGAGCGGGTGCGCACCGATGTGCGGGCCAGCTTTTCTCAATCGGTGTCGGGCACGGATCTGATCGTGGGGCCACGCACCGGGGCCGTGCAGTTGCTGCTGTATTCGGTGTTCCGCATCGGGCAGGCGGGCAACAACATCAGCATGGCCAGTGTGGACGCTTTGGCGCGTCATTCCGCGGTGTCCTGGGTGGTGCCTTTGTCCATTGGCGACACCCACAAGGGCTTCCCGGTCGTGGCCACCGTGCCGGCCTATTTCGAGCATTTTCAATACGGCGAGCAGCAGGCTTTGCGCTTCCGTGCGGGCCAGCCCATGCAGGCTTTGTTTGACGCGGTGGTGGGCGCCGAGGTGGCCGAGCATCTGCACTACAGCATCGGCTCGTCCATCGTGCTGGCCCATGGCGAGGGCGACATCGAAGGCCATGACCATGGCGACCATCCCTTCCGCGTGGTGGGCATCCTGGCGCGCACCGGCACCCCGGTCGATCGGTCGGTGCACATCAGCTTGCAGGCCATGGAGGCCCTGCACCTGGATTGGATGGGCGGCATGCGCATTCCCGGCATGCAGGTGGAGCCGGTCGAGTTGACGCCACAGCATTTGCATCCTCACCAGGTGTCCGCCGTTTTGGTCGGTTTGAAAAACCGTGCGGCCGTGTTTGCGGTGCAGCGTTGGGTCGCCTCTCAACGCAGCGAGCCCTTGATGGCAGTGATGCCCGCCGTGACCTTGGACGAGTTGTGGTCCGTGGTCGGCGTGGGCGAGCAGGTCTTGCTGGCGGTGACGGCCCTGGTCTCCCTGGTCAGTTTGATCGGGTTGGTGGCTGTGATTCTGGCCGGGCTGCAGGCCCGCCGGCGTGAGTTGGCGATCCTGCGTGCCTTGGGGGCCGGGCCTTGGCATGTGCTGGGCCTGCTGGCTCTGGAGGGCGCCATGCTGACCGCACTGGGCGTGGCCTTGGGCTGGCTGCTGCACGCGCTGCTGCTGTGGGTGGCGCAAGATTGGGTGCAGGCCAGCCTGGGTTTGAACCTGACCTGGCATGGCACGCAGGTGTCGCAATGGCAATGGACGGGTGCGGTGTTGCTGGCGGGCTTGGTGGCCAGCTTGTTGCCCGCCTGGCGAGCGTATCGGCTGTCTTTGCAAGACGGGCTGACGCCTCGCATGTGACGGCGTATGTGGATGGTGGATCGGAACATGAAACGCATGGATCAAAGGATGAGGCAAGGTCTCGCGGCACAGGCGGCTGCCATGGCCATCACACTGGCAACCGTCGTCACAACCGGGTGTTGGACCCACCCTGTGTGGGCGGCGGGGCCTGCGGCATCCACGGTGCGCCACATCCAGTGGGCTGAACTGGTCCCCAAAGGCTGGGACCCTTACAAGGACAGCCGCATGAAGTTCAAAGACCTGAACCTGGGCATGCTGCAAGACAGCGATCCCAAGGTGATGGAGATGATGAACCAGATGCGCGAGGTGTGGGACACGGCTCCGGTCAACGACAACATGCAGGGCGTGGTAGGGCGCTTGCCAGGCTACATCGTGCCGCTGGAAGAGTCAGCCAAGGGGCTCAAAGAGTTCTTGCTGGTGCCGTATTACGGCGCCTGCATCCACTCGCCGCCACCGCCGGCCAACCAGATCGTGCACGTGCGCTTGAAGCAGCCTATCAAGGGCTACAAGTCCATGGACACCGTCTGGGTGTATGGCGCCATCCAGGTCCAGCGGGACCCCAGCTACATGGGCAACAGCGGCTATCGCATCGACGCGACCGCGGTGGAACGCTATGTGGCGCCGCCCGCGCAGGTTGCGTCCACACCCAGCAAGCCCTGAGGGCTCAGGCCGCAGGCGATGACGGAGGCGGGGTGCTCCCCTGGCGGGTGGCTGCCTCGGCATCCAGGTCGAGCAGTTTTTCTTCGATGAAGTCCTTCTCGATCAAGGTTCGTTGCATGGCCTCTTTCAGCCGATCCATCTGGCCTTGCAGCGTATCGCGCTCGCGGGTGACCTCTTCCAGTTGACGCTTCAAGGCCTGGTTGGAGCCGCCCTCGCGATTCGGTTCAGCCCGGGTCGCCTCCGCTTGCATCAACTCGATTTCGCGGCTCAGGGTGGCCGCGCGGTTTTCTGCAACCTGCGCCCGTTCTTTGGCGCGGGCCAGCAATTGCTGCTGTTGATCCAGATTGGCACGCAAGGCATCGGCCGATTGGCTGGCCGATTCAGCCAGCCGCACCGATCGGCGCAACTCCTGGATGATGGTGTTGGCCTCTTCCAGCCGGACCTTGAGCGCTTCCGTTTCAGTGGCCATGCGATTGCGTTGGGCCTGGGCGGTCTCCAGCTTGTTCTGGTTCGCATCCCGCCATTGCGAGAAGGTGTCGTTGTTCAGGCCGGTGAGCGAGTCCAGCACATTCTTGATGTCTTCCAGAAAGTGCCCTTGATCGGGCAGCTTGCGTCCGGCCAGTTCATGCAGCATGGACTCAATCTTCTTGAGCTTTTCTTCGGACTCACCGGATGAGCCGGGCGTCGTGCGATCGGTGTTGGCGTTGATGTCCGACAGTCGGTCGACCAGTCGATCAGTGGACTTCATGGCCTCGCGCAAGCGCTTGCCGGCTTCCAGCAGGTCCTGGGTCCCGCCTGACAGCAGCACATGCGTGGCCTCGGTCTGCTTCATGATCCGATACAGCATGAACACCAGCAGCACGATGGAGGCTGCATTGCCGATGAAGACGAACAGAACGGCCAGTTGTTCAAGCTGCATGACGGGTCCTTAAACAGCGAGGAAGGAGAAGCGACCTTCTCCGTAGCCGGGCACCGAGATGCGGAAGTCGGCGCGTCCTGAGTTCTTCTGCAGCAACTCTTCGAGCTTCTTGAAGTTCTGCGGGACCAGGCTGGTGCGAGACAAGGGTACGGCACCGGGCTCGGACGCAATGTGCAACAAGGCCCCGGCGCTTTGCATGAAGCGCGTGGCGTTTTGCACCATGGCCTCAGTGGGTGCACCAGCGGCCATGGCCGCACGCACAATGTGCGGAGGCATCTTGGCGGCACCACCGCCCAGGATGCAAATGGACAGCGTGTCGAGCACACACAGCGCGGCAATGGGCTTGTTGCTGCCGGCGTACAGGCCGATCAGGTTCTTGGCCGTCAATTCCTTGGGCTGCAGGTCTTCATGCCGGATCAGGCGGAAGGGGATCTCGTTGAGCGTGGACTGGATCAGTTTCTGGCAGTCCTCTGTGCTCATCAATGGCGTGGGCAACAAGGAGGCCGGCGCAGGTGCCGGTGTAGGCGCGACCTCGGGTGTGGGCGGAGGCGGTGGAGGTGCCGACACGGCGGGCGCGGGCGGCGTGGGTGTCACGGGCGGCGAGACAGGCTCCGGAAACTCCGCCGGGGCTGGCGCGGCAGGGGGGATCGCGGGGGCAGGTGCAGGAGCGGGCGCTTGTACGGGCTGTGGTACGGGC
The DNA here is from genome assembly GCA_028869095.1 of Burkholderiales bacterium. Taxonomy (GTDB): domain Bacteria; phylum Pseudomonadota; class Gammaproteobacteria; order Burkholderiales; family Burkholderiaceae_C; genus Aquabacterium. The sequence goes on along the minus strand of JAGWTE010000199.1, from coordinate 1,800 downwards.
GCTGTCGAGGTGTCCGCCAGCGGAACGGCCTCTTTGACTTGCTGGATGAGAACGTCATCCCGGAAGGGCTTGTTGATGACGAACGTGGCGCCATTGGTGCGGGCTTGATTGAGCAGCACCTCGGATGACTCGGTGGTGATGAAGCCCACCTTGATGTCCATCATCCCGGACTGGCGCATGGACTGCAGCAGTTCCAGTCCTGAGACTTTGGGCATGTGCCAATCGGTGATCACCAGTTGAGGCGTGAAGGTCTCCAGGATCTTCAGGGCTTCTTCGCCATTGGCTGCGACACGGATGTCAGCATTGGGGTAGTGACAGCTTTCCACCACGCGGCGCACGATTGCTTGAATGGCTCGACTGTCATCGACAATCAAGAACCGGTATGCATCCTGCCGGATTTCGGGGCTTGCACTCATGTCAGGACTCCAAAAACACTTTGATCGCTCACATCAAAAACGGTGACCACGATGCGGTGCTCATGGTCAATTTCACTCATCAAGGTCACGCGGGCAATGGCGTGGGCTTGCAGGTCAGCGTACGTCTGCGCTGACACCTCTGTTGGCAAGCCAATGTCGATGACCGCAGGGTTTTCGCAAACCTTGATCACACTGCTGGCCAGCACATTGCATGTTTCCAGGCAGGCATCTTGCAAATCAGCTTCATTGACGACACCTTCAGGTTGGCCAAACATGAAGCGGGCCACGGCCTCAGCCTGATCCTGGTCGATCATCACGCCCACGGCCACCAGGCGGTTGCCATTGAGCAGTTTGACCGGGAGCACCACGCGGTGCTCGGTCTCGCCGGGGCGGGGCAGCATCAGTTGATCCGTGGGCGCAAAGTGGCGCTGGTGGCCACTTAAAAACGTCCACGCCGGCTCCAACTGGCTGGCAAGGGATTCAATCGGAATCAGGGACATGGTTGTCGTCAGATTTGACTCACATGGGATCAGAACAAAAACCGACCCCCAGTTGTCCATTTATCCCTGATTTGTGTGGGCACTATCTCCCGAAAACACGGGATTTATCTTGCCATTTGAGATTCAGGCGCCTTCTGACTGGGGCGCCGGCTTGAATCGGGGAATGCTTTGGCCTTGAATGTCGACCGACTCGGTGAACATGTCAAAGGGGCGAACCCACAGAGTCCCGTCGCCAACCAGGGGGCGATACAAGACCAGCGCCTCCAGGGTTTCGCTGTGCCGCACGACGCCCAGCACCTCGTAAAACGCGCCTTTGTGGTGCTGCCAGCGCCCGGTTGGCAAGGTGGGTAGGGGAGGGAGAGAAGAAGATGAGCTCATGGACAGAGGATAATCGCCCCGCCTCCCATCGCTTGCTTTTTGCCATGCCAGCATCCATGCCCTACTTCGCCGTTGTTCCGCGAACCGAGTTGCCCACGCTCAGTTGTGTCATCCCCTGCTACAACGAAGCGGCCAACCTGCGCCTGTTGCTGCCCTTGCTGGCCGAACAGTTGGGGCAGTGCGCCAGGCAGTGGGAAGTCATCTTGGTCAACGATGGCAGCCGCGACGACACCTCGGAAGTGTTGGCCCAATGGGCAGGCAAGCCCGGTTTTCGGGCGATCGAGTTTTCGCGCAACTTTGGCAAAGAAGCGGCCCTGACCGCTGGGCTGGATGCGTCGGTGGGCGAGGTCGTCGTGTTGATGGATGCCGACATGCAGCATCCGCCCAAGTTGGTCGCCGACATGGTCCAGCACTGGCAAAGCGGGGCAGATGTGGTGTACGCCTTGCGCGCCAACCGCGACGACGAGTCGCTGTTCAAGCAACTGGGCACGCGGGCGTTTTACCGC
>JAGWTE010000198.1 GCA_028869095.1 Burkholderiales bacterium | reverse complement strand
TCCAAGGGCTTTGAAGAAAAGAGCGAGCAAGAGATGCACCAGCATCATCGCTGGGCGCAGGCCACCACCATCCTTCAGGTGGCCATTGCCATGGCGGCCATTGCCTTGCTGACCAAGCGCAAGTGGTCTGAGTACCTGGTCTTCGGCCTGGGCAGCGTGGGGTTGGCATTGGGCGCGGCGGCCTGGTTTCATTATTGAGCAAGCATGGTCCGGCGCGCAGCCGTTGCGCTGTATGGCCTCATCGTGGGGGCCTTGTTCTGGGCTTGTTGGCGTCTGCTGCGCTTGACGGTGCGGGTGCGCCACGTCCATCGGCCCCCGAGCTTTGATCTGCAGCACACCGTGGATTGCGCCTGGCATGAAGCCTTGATGCCGTACTTCATTGGCGCCATGCCTTATGGCAAGCGCTATGTCTGGATGAACCACCCCGCCTGGTACATGAAAGGCATCCATGTGTTCCTCACGTGGGTGGGGGTGCAAGAGTTGGTGATGGGCTCTTCAGGGCATGGCGGCAAAAAGGCGCTGCAAGCATTGGTGCCCATGCTTCAACAGGGCGCGAGCAGCTTCCTCAACCCCGATGGGCCATATGGCCCTGCCCGCGTCGTCAAGGACGGGGTGCTGGATCTGGCCGAGCGCTCAGGCCTGCCGGTGGTGGCCATTTGTGTTCGCTGCCACCAGGCTTGGCGCATCCCGACCTGGGACCAAAAATGGATCCCGTATCCAGGCAGCGTGGTCGAGTTGATCTACAGCCCGCCGTGGACCGTGACCGCCGCCAACCGAGAGGCCGTTCGGGCTGACATTGAGCGGCATCTCAATGGGCGAGCTCTCTAGTACGAGAGGCGGCCTTCCACGCAGGTCACAGCCTGCCCGCTGACTTGAATGCGCGTCTCGGTCATCGTGATGCGAACCCGTCCTGCTCGGCCCAGCGCGGCACCTTGCGAGGCGAGCAGGCTCTGGCCGAAGTGGGGCAGCAGCCCACTGGCTCTGATGAAGGCACCCACACAGCCGTTGCCGCTGCCGCAAACCGGATCCTCGTTGACGCCGTGTGAGGGTGCAAAAGCGCGCACCTCGATGCGGGACGCATGGTGCGAGGGGTGCTCGCCAAAGATCACGACCCCGGTGGCTTGGGCTTGGGTGTCTTGCCGCGTCATGCGGACCAGATCGGGCTGGCAGGCCAGCACCGCTTGCGCGCTGGGCAACTGGGCCACGATCCAGCGGGGGCCCACGTCGATCAGGCAGGGCCAAGCGTCTCGACTCACTGCGTGTCCGAGGATGGCCTCTAACTCATCCACTTGCGTCGGCGTGAGGCGGGTGAGGGTGGGCGACGGCAGGTCAAATGAGATCCAAGGTTGGCCTTGCGGGTCCATCTCCACCTGCAAGGCCACCAGCCCCGCCGCGCACTCCTGTACCAGTTGGCCGTGTCGAGGGGTGATGAGGCCGCCCTCCAACAAGGCGTGGGCGGTGCCGATGGTGGGGTGCCCGGCAAAGGGCAATTCCTGAGCGGGGGTGAAGATACGAAGGCGGTAGTCCGCACGGGTGTCCGTCGGGGGCAGGACGAACGTGGTCTCTGACAGATGGGTCCAGTTGGCAATCTGCTGCATCTGCTCGGTCGACAGGTCATCCGCCTGCATCACCACGGCCACCGGGTTGCCTTTGAAGGGTGTGTGCGTGAACACGTCGACCTGTTTGAAGGGGGCGCTTCGCATGGGGGCCTCAGCGTGGGGGTTCAAAGTAGGGCAACAGGGCCTTGGCGGCTTCTATGCGCAAGCTCAGTGCCACGGCTTCGTTGTTCATGACCTGCAGCAGGAACTGTTTGGGATCCAGGCTGGGCCTCACCAAGGCCCTGGCTGACACCTCGGGGTTGTTGTCGATGTGCGGGGCCTGGGGTGTCAGTTGCAAGATGGCCGCTTGCAGGTCTGCCGACTGGATGCTGGCCAGGCGGGACAGCAAATCGGCCTGGCCGTCCAGACTGGGGGGGACATCCAGCCAAGGCGTGTCTGCGAACACGGGGGCGAGGTCGTGTGCGACAAAGGCGGCCCATTGGTCGGTCAAAGTCTCAATCGGTGGCACCGCCGTGGCGAGTGGGCTTGCTGCCGGCCACAGGCTCAAGCGTTCCGGTGCGACGTCGGGCAGAAAGTGCGCTGCCAGGGCTTGAACGGCATTGACGGCTTGGTCCAGTGGGAGCAGCTCAGCCAAAGAGAACCAGAGTTGATAACCGTCCACGCCGTTGACCGCGATGGCAGGGGCTGGCCAGTTGAACGCTGTTTGAACCCCCTGCCAGACCTTGGAGAGGGCGCTCCAATCGGCGGGTTGGCTCAACGCCAGCACCATGGCTCGCACCCGGCCTGGGGCGTCAGCCAGGCAGGCTTGCCCCGATTCATGGGTGTCAAGGGCGTACAGGCGGCGCAGCTCGGCTTGCAGTCGGTTCATCACGGGGTCCAGATCAAGGGCGGTCAGGTCATGCTGACTCTACCCGAGCTGTGTCGGGTTGCCTTGAGGTGGTGGCGCTCAGACCGGTTGCTTGTGCGTCCCGTCGCACAAAGGCTTGTGCCCACTGGCTTTGCAACCACAGAAGTAAACGGTCTTGCTTTCCGTGGCGGTGTATTTCATCGGGGTGAACACGCCTTCGGCTTTGTGCGAGCCATCGCAGAAGGGCTGGCTCTTGCTGCGGCCGCAGGCGCACCACCAGTAGTCTTTGCCTTGTTCCACATCGACGGCAAACGGGGTGTCAGAAGCGCGAACGGGTGTGGGCATGGTGGCTCCTTGGGTGGGTTCATGCAGGCCGCATGGTGGCTACTGTCATCCAAACGCCGTTGCGGCGCAAGTTCGGTTTCACTTTCGCTCTGGCGTGAGGGGATCTTCCGCCGTCCAACTCAGCGCTTCCAATGCGGCGGCCACGTGCACGCGGTTGTGCTCCAAGGGGCGTGGCAACAACTCCTGTGCGCGTGCCAGCCGGCGCAGCAAGGTGTTGCGATGGGTGTGCAGCAGCTCCGATGCTTCGGTGGCGTTGCAGCCTGTGCTTAGAAAGGTCAGCAGGGCGCGTCGCAGGGGGAGTGGCGCGGTCGCCAGCTCACCCAAGGTGTGGGTGACGAACTGCAGACTGGCCTCGGCATCATGGGCCATCAAGGAGACCAGGCGCACCATGTCGAAGTGCACGACCCGCGCGTTGGCGTGCAGGCGGCTCAGCACACGTTGGGCGGTCAGGGCGTCTAAGTGAGCCCGCCTGAAGCCTTCAACGCCGTGGTCGGCTGACCCGATGGCCATGCGCACGCTTGGCAGGCCTTTGATGGCCAGACGCATGGGATGCAGATCCAAGGGGTGGTCGCCAGTGGTCCACACCCACAAGGTGCCGGCATTGGCAATCACCGTCAAGGTCTGTTGTGAACTGGCGCCGCGGGTCAGGGCTTGCGCCGCCACTTCCAGTGCACCGAGTTCGGTTTCGGCCTCTTCGCTCCACACCACGGCCGCATGGTGTTTTTGTTCCAGGTTGTAGCCTAATCGTTGACTGGCCAGCTTGGCGCTGATGGCCGCGCCTTCCACAATGCGGGTGACCCACTCGCGCCGGTCCACGTGGGTGCCTCGCGTCTGTTCTTCGCGTTCCGTCCTCATGAACGCAGCGATTTGTTCCAGCGTGTCATCAATGAAGCTGTTGATGGATCGCGCCGACACGTCCAGCAGTTCGCGCAGCTCTTGAGGGTCAGAGGTTTGTTCAAAGGCAATGTTCATCCACAGTTGCCAGGCCGCGTTTTGCGAGGCGCGAGTGGAATTGAAGATCAGATCGGTGGCGCCACGGCGAACGAGTTCTCTCACGTTCGTTTTCATGTCGGCCGAGATGTAAGGTGCAACGGGCGCGCCTGGTTTTTCGAGGTTGGCCGCCGCCCAATGGATCAGGCAGGCGCGGGTGGCTCGCCGCGATGCGGCCAGCAATACCGGGTCGTCGATCACAAAGCGCATGACGTCAGCGGCCATGCTGGCTTGGTCGATTTCGTCCAGCATCTCCTGCGGGGCGCTCAAGGCAATCTCGGCGCCCTGCCGCAGCAACTCGCGCACCCGGGGTGTCGGGGCATCCCATTGGGGCGGTGAAAAGGTTTGGCGGTTGGATTTCATGCGCAATGCTAGGGAAGGTCTGCACAAATCGCTCAAACGCGTGCTTGGCGCAGACATGATTGCCTGAGAACATTGTGCCCATGAAGCAGACAAGCCTGGGATTGGGAGCCTCAACCAAACGCACGCGTAGGCGGGAGTTTCTCGACGAGATGGACTCAGTCGTGCCTTGGGCCGACTTGGTTGCATTGGTGTCGCCTTACTTGCCAGATGGCAAACGCGGCCGTCCGCCCTTTCCTGTGGAATCGCTTTTGCGCATTCACTTCATGCAACAGTGGTTCACGCTCAGTGATCCATCGATGGAAGAGGCGCTGCACGACGTGCCGCTGTTTCGCGAGTTCGCCGGCCTGGGTGGCTGGGATGATCGTCTGCCCGACGAGAGCACCATCTTGCGCTTTCGTCATGTGCTGGAGAAGCACAAACTGGCGCAGCAGATTTTGGTTGTCATCAATGACTTGTTGCGCGCCAAGGGACTGATGCTGCGCAGCGGCACGGTGGTTGATGCCACGCTGATCGCGGCTCCAAGTTCGACCAAGAATGCCGGCGGTGAACGTGATCCTGAAATGCACCAGAGCAAGAAAGGCCAGCAGTGGTACTTCGGCATGAAGGCCCACATCGGTGTCGATGCCGATTCAGGGCTGGTACACACGGTGCGGGGCACCTCCGGCAACGTCAACGACGTGATCGAAGGCAACAGCCTACTGCATGGCGATGAGGTCAACGCCTTTGGCGATGCGGGCTATCAAGGGGTATCCAAACGCCCAGATGCCAAGGCCAGTATCCAGTGGCATGTAGCCATGCGACCCGGGTTACGCAAAGAGTTGGACAAAGGCACCCCGATGGGCAAGCTCATTGATCAGATTGAGCGAACCAAGGCTCAGATCCGAGCCAAAGCAGAGCATCCGTTTCGGGTCATCAAGCGACAGTTCGGCCATGTGAAGGTGCGCTACCGAGGCTTGGCCAAAAACACCGCGCAATTGCACACGCTGTTTGCGCTGTCCAATCTATGGATGGCTCGTCGGCAGTTATTGAGAGCGATGGCATGAGTGCGCCCGAAATGAGCCACATGGGCGCTCGACGCGCCCAAATCCCGGCTGAAGGAGCACAAACTGCTCATCGTCACACATTGACGGATCTGCTGGCACAGTCAGCCGTCATTTGTGCAGACCTTCCCTAG
>JAGWTE010000197.1 GCA_028869095.1 Burkholderiales bacterium | reverse complement strand
CGGCGCTCGGCCGGTTGGCCAAAGCGGTCGATCACCATGGTGGCATCCAGATTGGCTTGCGGGATGAAGGCCACGGCGGTGATGGCGTAAGCCGCCGCGCTTTGCCGATCGGCTGGCGCCAGTGTGTACTTGCGCGTGGTGCTTTCCATGAACTCGGACTTCAGCGCGCGTTGCCGCATGCCCGCGACCGCATCGGCCGGCGCTTGCAGCGTCAGCACCAGCTTGCCGCTGATGAAGCCCGCTTGAGCCGGGTCCACGAAGGCCTCCAGTGCGCCGCCTTCACCTGGCGCGGCGATGATGGCCACCTCGACATTGCCGCCCCAGATCTTTTGCGCATCGGCCAGCGTGCTGGCCTGGCCGCCCAGGCGCAGCCCCATCACCTGCGTCTGACCGCCGGGCAAGGTTTGAATCTGCCAAGGCAGGCCTGAAGCGGGCTGGGCGACCGGGTGGGTGCCCGGCTGCATGCGGTCATGCCCCACCACCAAGGCCGCGCTCACCACCAGCGCGCCTGCGAGCATGGCGCTCACGATCCAGACTTGTTTCATGACATCAACCCTGGCAAGCGTCTTGATACGTCAGGCGCAGCAGGTTCTTTTGGACCTTGCCCATGGCGTTGCGCGGCAATTCGTCGGTGACGACGATGCGCTTGGGCACCTTGTAGCCGGCAATCATGTTCTTGAGCGCGCGGATCATGGCGGCTTCATCCAGTTGGGCATCGGGCGTGGGCACAACCACGGCGATCACCCCTTCGCCAAAGTCCGGGTGGGGCACACCCACCACGGCCGACTCCAGCACGCCGGGCATCTTGTCGATGTGGCTTTCTACTTCGGCTGGATAGACGTTGAAGCCGCCGGTGATGATCAGGTCTTTGGCGCGGCCCACCAAGTGGATGTAGGACAGGTCATCGATCCGGCCCACATCGCCCGTCCTGAACCAGCCGTCTGCCGTGAAGGCCTCGGCCGTCTTGTCGGGCATGCCCAGGTAGCCCACAAACACATTGGGCCCCTTGACTTCGACATGGCCCACGGCATCAACCGGGCACACGGCGCCGGCGTCGTCCACGATGCGCACCTGCACGCCAGGCAAGGCAGGCCCAACGCTGCCAGACACCCGATGCCCTTCACGTGGGCGGCAGGGGTTGGAGCACAGCATGCCGGTCTCGCTCATGCCATAACGCTCCAGGATGGTGTGGCCCGTCATGGCCTGGAAGTCTTCAAAGGCGGCGGGCAGCAAGGGGGCCGAGCCGCTGACAAACAAACGCATGTGGTCGCAATGGGCGCCGGTCAGTTCAGGGTCTTGCAGCAGTCGCCCATACATGGTGGGCACGCCCATGAACACGGTGGCGCGGGGGCGATGGGTGTCCTTGATGTGGCGGATCACGGTGGCCGCATCGAACTTACCCAACCAGCGCATCGGGGTGCCGGCCAGCAGGGCGCAGTGACTGGCCACAAACAGGCCGTGGATGTGGAAGATGGGCAGGGCGTGGATCAGCACATCGTCAGTGCGCCAGTCCCAGTGACGCAGCAAGGTGCGGGCGTTGCTCAGCAAGTTGCCATGCGTGAGCATCGCGCCTTTGCTGCGCCCGGTCGTGCCGGACGTGTACAAGATGGCGGCCAGATCGTCGCTCTGGCGTTTGGCCGTGTCGTGCTGGTCTGATTGCACGGCGGCGTGGGCCAGCAGGCTGCCCGTTTGCTGGTCACCCAGCGTGAACAGGTGCTTGACATGGCGGTGAGCCGCCAGGGGCACCACCCAGTCCTGATCCTGCGGACGGCACACCAGCACGGCGGGGCGGGCGTCGGCCACGAAGTAATCGAGCTCAGCGGCCTTGTACGCCGGGTTCAGCGGCAGGTAGACCGCACCAGCGCGCAAGGTGGCCAGGTACAGCAACAAGGACTCAACCGACTTGTCAACGTGGGCGGCCACCACGGGCGGGCGGCCGTTGACGCCTTTGAGCTTGAGGCTGTCGAGCAAGTTGGCCAACATGGCCGTGGCCCGATCCAGGTCTTGCCATGAGTAGGACTGACCGCCATCGAGCAAGATGGCAGGCTCTTCGAGGGTGGCGGGCCAGGCGGCACGCAAGGCAGTAAACAGGTTCATGACCCGTAACTTAACCCAACTTTGGGTGGATCAGGCCAAGCCCAGCAGCCCCCAGCCCGTGTCTTGCGGGGTTTCGTTGAAGGGCTCGGTGTCAAAGGGTTGATGCACCTCAACCCGGTTGCGGCCTCGGCGCTTGGCGCGGTACAGGGCCGCATCGGCTTGCTGCAGCATGCCGTGCACGTGTTCATGCGTATCAGGGTCCCATTGCACGGCCCCGATGCTGACCGTGGCATGCAAGGTGCGTTTGTCCACATGGATCGGGGTCAGGCTCAAGGTGGCGCGGATGCGTTCCAGCGCATTGACCGAGTCCTCCAAAGACGTGCTGGTCAGGATGACCGCGAACTCTTCGCCCCCAATGCGGGCCGGCGTGTCCGAGTCCCGCAGGGCCTGGCGCAAGATGTCGGCCAGCACGCGCAGCACTTCGTCGCCCGTGCTGTGACCATAGGTGTCATTGATCTGCTTGAAGTTGTCCAGGTCCAGCAAGGCCACGGTCATCGGGTTGCCATAACGGCGGGTCTGCAGCAGGCAGGTCTCGGCCACATCAAAGAAGTGCCGGCGGTTGGGCAGGCCGGTCAAGGTGTCTTCAGTGGCCAGGCGCAGCCATTCTTGCTCGGCTTCCATGCGCGCCTCTTCTTGCCGGCGGGCGTGGATCAAGGTGCCCAGCGTGGAGGCCAGTGGCATCAGCAGATCCAAAATGGCTTGATCAAAATCCTGTGCGCGCTCACCCAGCCCAATCAAGCCCACCACCTCGTTGTCAAAGCGGATGGGCAAGCCAAGGAAGTTGCTCATGGGCTGCACGCCCTCAGGCCAGATCGGGCGAACGCCATGTTGAAGGCCATCTTGCACGACGATGGTTTCATTGGCGCTGACCACGCGGCCGAAGAGGTTGTTGAGGTCCAGGTATTCGCACGATTGATGCCCATGGGCCTGTGTGCTGATCGACATCGTGGGCACGACCAGAGACGGCGCACCCTGCTCGTTGGGGCGCACCACACCGATCAAGCCGAATTGGCACTCGCTCAAACGCAGCAGGGGCGCAAACAACGCTTCGCAAGCGTCTTTGATGTCGTGGTTGATCAGGAAGGTGGCATGAGCCTGGTTGATCAAGTCCAGCAATTGGCGCTGCTTTTGCTGCACCACTTCGCGTTGCTTTTGCTCGGTGATGTCACGCAAGGTGCCGACCACGCGCTTGGGGCGCCCGCGATGGTCGCGCTCAACCAACTTGCCATAGCTTTGCACCCAGATGTAGTGGCCCAGGCGATGGCGCACGCGGTATTCGATGGAGATGATGTCACTCAGGCCTTTGCGGTAGATCTGGGTGGCTTCCACAATCTTGTGGCGGTCTTCAGGGTGGACCAGGCTTAGCCAGGAATCGACCGTCGTTTGGGTCACGTCATCAGGATCAAAGCCCAGCATGGACGCCGTGCGGTGATTGATGACGCGATCTTGATTCTGGAAGTCGAAATCCCAGGTGCCCATTTGGGCCGATTCAAGCGCCAGTTGCAATCGCTCTTGAGTGATGCGATCGGCTTCCGGGTGAGCATTCATCGCGAGCATGTCCAAACTCTCCCAACGCCATGATCAACCCGCGCCATTGCGGTCGTCAAGAGATTCAACGTATCAGGCGTGTTTCAGGGATGACAACAGTTTGCGCTCGGCACAAAGCTTTACATCCCGAAAGGGGATCAGGCCTGGGGCGCCTCTGCGGCCATCACCTTGATGCGCGCGCCCGGCACGCTGACGACCTGGCCAGCGCGGATCTTGGCGGTTTTGCGCATTTCGTCCTGGCCGTCGACCTGGACCATGCCTTCGGCGACCATGGTCTTGGCGCGCCCCCCGCTTTCAGCCACGCCGGTGGCCTTGAGCAGGCTGTCCAGAGGGATGAATTCGCCCCGGAGCTCGAAGCTGATTTGTTTCAGGGTAGCCATGAATGCGGTCAGAGAATGAATGGGTGCACAATGCGCCCAGATTGTGCACTCCGGTGTTTTCAGATTCGACCATGTCTCTCAAAAAAACTGATCTCGCGAAAAATATGGCCCTCAAAATCTCGATGGAGATGAAGAAGGCGGGGGTTCCCAACCGTTTTGGTGTGGCGTCGACCGCCTTGCCGGACCGCCGTGAGCAGCGCAAACTGGACCAGGCTGCGGGCCTGGTGCCTTTTGCGGTCAAGTTGCACCATGACCTGGTCAAGCAATTGCAGGAGCGAGCCCTGCAGGAGGGCGTGTCCCTCAATGACTTGACCGAGCGCTTCATTCGCGCGGGGATGGGTGGCGCCCCAGCGGCAGCAGTGCCTGCCAAGGTTGAAGCCAAAGCGGTCGTCGGCAAGACCCCGGTGAAGAGTACGCCCGTGAAAAAGGCTGCTGCGACCAAGCCTGTTGCTGCAAAGGCTGAAAAGCCGGTTGCCAGCAAGGTGCCAGCCAAGAAAGCCGCCGCCAAGAAGGCGGCTCCGCAAAAAGTAGCGGCTCCCAAAACAACGGCAGCCAAGAAGGCCGCCAAAAAAGCCTAATCCCCTTTCTTCTTTCCTTGATTCCCTTTGAGGAGATCGAACATGAACCGACCCCTGATGCACGTTGTCAACCCGCAGACCGGTGAATCGGATCCCGCTGAAATCAAGCGCGTGTTCGACTCCCAATTGGCAACGGCGCTGGCCTGGCGTGAGTCCACCGCTGCCGAGCGCATTGCCCGTCTCAAAAAATTGCGTGATGGCATGATGGCGCGCCGCGAGGACTTCTATGCGGCCTTCCAGAAGGACTACCGCAAGCCGTCCGCTGAAGTGGAGGCGACCGAGTTCATGCCCGTGCTGGACGAGATCCGCCACGCCATCGGCAGCCTCAAGAAGTGGATGAAGCCCACCAAGGTGTGGCCCACGATCGCGTCGGCCATGACGTCCAGCTGGATTGAGTATCAGCCTCGTGGCCGCAGCCTGATCATCGCGCCGTGGAACTTTCCGCTCAACCTGTGCTTTGGCCCCATGGTGTCGGCTCTGGCCGCAGGCGACACGGTGATCCTCAAACCCTCTGAGATGACGCCTGCGGTGAGTGCGGTGATGGCCGAGGTCATTGCCAGCATCTTCCCAGACAACGAAGTGGCTTTGTTTGAAGGCAGCTTGCCCACGTCGCAAGCACTGCTGGACTTGCCTTTTGATCACATCTTCTTCACCGGCTCGCCCGCTGTGGGCAAGGTGGTGATG
>JAGWTE010000015.1 GCA_028869095.1 Burkholderiales bacterium | reverse complement strand
GCCACAGCATGAGCTTGGCCAGCCTTGTCGATCAGCCACAGGTACAGCGTCTGGCCCTTGGGAACCACAACCGGGGTTTGCTGCTTGATGTCGACCCGCAGCCCCTTGCGCAGGCTCGACACAATCAAACCCGGCTGACCATCACGCGTGGCCAGCACGCCAACATAGCTTTCGGGCAATTGCGTGGATTGTCGCGTGGACTGCGTTTCGCTTTGCCAGGTGTGCAAAAGGGTCGGCAGGGCCAAACCCAGGGTCAGGCCCAAGGCCAGCATGCCGGAAGGCACGGGCGCGAACCAGCGAGACCACCACGGGGCGCGCTGTGCCGTCTGGACAGGTGACGCGGTAGCAGAGGCAAACAAGCGGGACTCTAGCCGGCGCCATTGCATGGGGTCGACAGGCAGTGGGGTCTGAGACACAAGTGCGCCCGACAAGGTGTCATGCCAGGACCACACCGCCTGGGCAATGTCCTGGCGATCACGCATCAGGGCTTCCAGCCGTCGTCGGGCCGCAGCGGGCAGGGTGCCGAGCGCGTATTCGGCTGCCAGACGTTCCACCGTCTCAGGGTGTTGATGCCAGTAAGTCTTCATGTTGCCGCCGCCATGCACTGCTTCAAGGCCATCAAGCTGCGCCGGGTCCACGCCTTGATCGTGCCCAGCGGGCGCTGCATCCTTTGGGCCAGTTCCAGATGGGTCAAGCCTTCCATGTACGACAGCAAGATGGCCTGACGGGGCTCGGGCGCCAGCCGCTGCAGGCAGGCTTGCAGGCATTGATGGTCTTGCGCCATCACCAATTGCGCGAACACATCCGGGCTGTCGCTCGGGGCGTCGTGGGTGTAGTCCTGCCCGTCATCGGTTTGACCTTGCAGGGACACATCCGCAGGGCGTTTGCGTGCGTGGTCAATGGCGCGGTTGCGCGTGACCACGCACAGCCAGCCCAGGTTGCGAAGGGTGGGGGCCCGCAGGTCGGCAGCCTGGTGCCACAGACCCGCAAACACATCCTGCACGACGTCTTCCGCCAAGGCGCGGTCGTTCAGAACACGGGTGGCGGTGGCCAGCAGCAAGCCGGCCGTCAGGTCATACAGGGCTTTGAAGGCAGGCCTGTCCCCCATGGCGACACGCGCCAGCAGGGCTTCCACTTCTTGGGCTTGGATCATGGGCTGGGAGCCTGGTTCACGAAGTCATCCACGAAGCGGAAAATCTTAACCTGCTGGATCGGGGCAGCCTGGGAGGCGGTGACCAAGGTCAATACGACGAAGGCATGGTGGTGGAGCCGGACGGTGCGCCTGCTGCCGGCTTGACCACGTGCCACACCCCACCCTTGCCGTCACCCATCTTGTCGCCCGGCTTGGTATCGCCCGCGAAGTAGTAAAGCGGGCTGCCGTTCCAGGCCCATTGCTGCATGCCGTCGTGTTCAAAACGGCTGGCCTGGCTGGGCAGTTTGGCGCCCGTGGCGGGCTCGGCCACATAGGCCGGCCAATTCTGGGCACAGCCGCCTTGGCAATTGCTCTTGCCGGGCTGGTCTTTGTCAAAGGTGTAGAGCGTGCGGCCCGCTGCATCGGTGAGGACGCCGCCTTGCGCGACGACGGGTTGAGCTTGCGCCGCCGTGGTGATCAGGGCGAAGAGGGCAGACAGGGTCAGTGCGGAAGTGGATCGGATCGACATCTTGGTTCTCCTAGATTTCAGGGATTGAAAAAGCAGGCTTTTGAGGTGCCGCCTGCCTGAAGAACGGTGCAGATGCTGCTTTGGATGCACCGATTGAAAAAATATTTTCAAAAACTTTGTCAGGAATCGGTGAGCTAACCCGACTGAGTTCATGTGCACGCTGTGTGCACTTCAACTCAAAAGGAAATCACCATGAACCTGAAGTCCATCGCCGCCTTGGCCGCCGCCGTTGTTGCCAGCTCTGCCGCCTTGGCTGCCGCCCCAGCAGAAAAGAAGTGCGGTGCCGGCTCGTGTAGCAAGAAGGTCGCCGCGGCCAAGGTCGCATCGGCGGGCTCTGAAGCCGCCTGCAGCAAGAAAGAAGCCTCTTGCTCCAAGAAGGAAGAACCCAAGGACGCGTCCTGCAGCAAAAAGGAGGCCTCTTGCTCCAAGAAAGAAGCATCTTGCTCCAAAAAAGAAGCCGCCTGTAGCAAGAAGTAATCAAGGGATAAACCAAAGGAGACATGCCATGGCTGGCCTGGGTTATCGACGCGAGATGGCGGACTGGGACATGTCCGCCGTGCGAGCGGACTTCTTCGAGGTGGTGCCCGAGAACTGGGTCCATCGCAACCGTGATCCGCTGCATCGACTGATCGCATCTGGTCGGCCCGTGCAGTTGCATGGGGTCTCGCTCAACCTGGGCGGCACGTCTGAGATTCGGCCTGAATTCCTGCAAGCGCTGCGTGATCTGATCGATGACTTGGGGGCCCAGCATTACTCCGATCACCTGGCAGCCAGTGGGGATGCCCATCAGTTGCACGACCTGTTTCCGATCCCTTTCACGGTGGCGGAGGTGGCACGCGTCAGCGACCGCATCCGACGCGTGCAGGATGGCTTGGGCCGTCGCATGGCGATCGAGAACAGCACCTGGTACACCAACATTGGCGACATGCCAGAGGCAGACTTCTTGGCTGCGGTGGCCGAGCGGGCGGACTGCCAGATCCTGCTGGACATCAACAACATCGCGGTCAACCACAAGAACCACGGCAGCAGCCAAGGGGCACTGGACATCGATGTCTTCCTCGCCCGCATCGACTTGTCACGCGTCAGCTACATGCACGTGGCGGGGCATGAGTGGGACGAGCGATTTGGTCTGTACATCGACACCCACAGTCAGCCGGTTGAAGTGCAAACCGTGCAGGCGGCCTTGAAGTTGCACCGGCAACATGGCATCCCCATCTTGCTGGAGTGGGACAACGATGTGCCGGATTTGGACACCCTCAACGCGGAGCTGGCATGTCTGACTTCTATGACTACGTGAGAGGCCGAACGGATGCCATCCCTGCGGGCTACACCGAGCCCGGTATGCGGGCGTACCGCTATCTGGTCTACCTGGGCGCCAGCCAGATGGTGGAGGCGCATTTTCCTGAAGTGAAGTCGGAGCTGGGCGATGAGGCCTGGCGCACCTTGATCGAGGCGTTTGTCCGCCAGTCCCAATGGACCTCCAACTACTACGGAGATTTGAAAGATGAATTCCTTACTTTCCTTGCGCGCGAAAGCGCTTGAGCTCATCGGCGATCTCGGCCTGCTGGCACTGCGCTTGTGGGTGGGCCAAGAGTTTGTGCTGGCCGGCTACACCAAGCTGTCGGGCGGCATCCACGCCCCCGACTGGTTTGCTGCCCTGGACTTTCCCCTGGTGGTGCGATGGTTGCCCATTGACGCCAACTGGGTGGTCGCAGGGGTGGGCGAGCTGGTCTTTGGCACGGCCATCATCTTGGGACTCTTCAGCCGCTTCGCTTCCATGGCGCTGCTGTTCATCACCTATGTGGCGGTCTACACCGTTCACTTTGATCTGGGCTGGGCTGGATGGGATCAGATCGAAACCGAAGCCGGGCAGGGCTTCAAGGTTCCGCTGATGCTGGCGATCATGTTGGTGGCCGTGTTGACGCAGGGCGGTGGAAAATATGCGCTGGACGCCTGGCTTCGCTGGGAGCATCGGATTCAATCGCGATTCGCCACAACATGACCTTGACTTCGGACTTCGCTGACTTTGCCCAATGGACCCGTGAATGGCGTGGGCCCATGATGCGGTTTGCCCAACTGCATCTGCAGCCTCGTGAAGATGCCGAAGATGCCGTGCAGGATGCGCTGGCCGCCGTCTTGGGGGTGGACGCCACCACCCTGGCCGGGGCGGACCCCAAGCGCTACCTGTTTGGCATCCTCAAGCACAAGATCACCGACCGCCTGCGGATGAAGTACCGACCCGAAGTGGGTTACAGCGATGCGTTCGAAGATGACCTGGACAACGTGCTGTTCGATGACCGCCACCATTGGGCCGAAGGCGTGGCCCCCAAGGCCTGGACGACACCGGACGCGCAACTGCAAACCGAGCAGTTCTTCATGGTCGTGGACGTTTGCGTGAACAAGCTGCCCGGCAAGCCGGCCCGCGTGTTCAGCATGAAAGAATTTTTGGAATGCGAGCCCGAAGAAATCTGCGCCACCTTGGGCTTGACCAAGTCCGACTACTGGCAATGTTTGAGCCGGGCCCGCAAGCAAATCCAGCTGTGTCTGAACCAAAGCTGGTTTGAAGGGAGCACCCTGTGATGAAGTGCAAGGAATACGTCTTCAAGCTCACATCGGGGCAACTGGACGATGCGCCGGTGGAAGAACGTTTGCAAGCCAAGTTTCACCGGCTGGCGTGCAAGTATTGCCGGGCCTTCACCCGCAACGATGCCAAGCTGGATGCGGTGCTGGAGGGCTTTCGGGAGCACGTCGTCAAGAAAACCGATCAAGACGTTTGAGGCTGGACTGTTTCTGATTTCGAAATACTGAATTCGCCACCTCGGGCATTCTCCTTTGGGGCCTCAAGCGGCACAGTGGCGGCACCCCATCCCAAGAAGGTGCCCCATGAGCCGCGCATATTCCGACATCGCTTTCACCCCCGTGGTCCGTGACATGCAGACCCAGATGGGCAGTCGCGCCGGATACGAAGCTTTTGACCACACCGATGACCGGCGCGATCAACTCGGGCAGGCTGAGGCCGATTTCATCCAAGCCCGTGACAGTTTCTACCAGGCCACGGTGAGCGAAACGGGTTGGCCCTATGTGCAGCACCGGGGTGGGCCCCAAGGCTTTGTGCGCGTGCTGGATGCCAAGACCCTCGCGTATGCGGACTTTCGTGGCAACCGCCAGTACATCAGCGTCGGCAACTTGAAGACCCATGATCGGGTCTCCATCATCTTCATGGACTACGCCAACCAGCGGCGCTTGAAGATTCTGGGACGGGTGAAACTGGTCGACGAAGCGCAGGATCCCGCCCTGGTGGCTCGCCTGGAGGTGCCTTCCTATCGGGCTCGGGTCGAGCGTGCCTTCGTGATCACGGTGGAGGCTTATGACTGGAATTGCCCGCAACACATCACCCCCCGCTATACCGAGGTAGAAGTGCGGGCCGTGCTGGATGACTACCAGAGCCAGATCAAGCAGTTGCAACAGCAACTGGATGCGGCCCAGCACCAGATGGCGCAAGCCGCCCCGCTGACCAAATTGGGTGAGGGGCCTTTGCAGCTGGTCGTGACGGGCGTCCGCCAGTTGAGCCCGCGCGTGCGAGCTTATGAGCTGCGCGATGTCCATGGCCAAGCGCTGCCCCAGGTTCGGGCTGGCGCCCATCTGGACGTGCCGGTCAAGTTGGCCTCAGGTGCGGTGAGCCACCGTCGTTATTCCATCAGCTCCAACCCCACGCGGCGTGACGCCTATGAAATTGCCGTCCTGCGTGAGGACGCGGGCTCCGGCGGCTCGGCCGCGGTGCATGAGACCTATCAGATCGGCTTGGTCCTGGCTTGCGCGATGCCGGGCAATGACTTCCCCCTGGTGCACGCAGATGGCCCGGCCGTCTTGGTTGCTGCGGGCATCGGTATCACCCCCATCAAGGCCATGGCCTTGGAGTTGCAGGCACAGGGCCGCGATTTTGTCTTGCATTACGCCTATCGCTCGCGCCAGCAGGCGGCATACCTGGACCGCCTGGAGCGGCAGGTTGGCGCACGCCTGATCAGGCACGATGCGTCCGAGTCCAACAAGCTCGATGCGCAGGCCCTGCTGCGTGATGTGCCTGCCGGTGCGCATGTCTACGTGTGTGGCCCGCAGGGATTGATTCAGGCGGTCAGGGATGCCGCGCAAGCCGGGGGTGTGGCCCCGGATCGGGTGCATCACGAGCAGTTTGTTGCAGCCGCTCCGGCGGGGCAAAAGCCTTTCGTCATCCACCTGGCCAAAGCTGGATACAAGGTGTGGGTATCTGCCCAAGCCAGTGCCTTGCAGGCGCTGGAAGAGGCTGGGGTGGACCTGCCGTCTGGCTGCCGAACCGGTACCTGTGGGGCCTGCGCGGTCAAGGTCCAGTCAGGGCAGGTCCAGCATCGCGACACCGTCTTGACACCGGTCCTGAAAGCCGCTGGCCTGATGTGTCCCTGTGTGTCTCGGGCGCAGTCTGAAGAATTGGTTCTGGACCTTTGAATCACGGGCTTCAACATGATCGACGTTTACACCGCCAACACCCCCAATGGCATCAAGATTCCCATGGCGCTGGAGGAGATGGGCGTGCCCTACACCCTGCACATGGTGGACCTGGGGATGCGGGAGCAAAAGGCCCCCTCCTTCCTGCGCATCAATCCCAATGGCCGCATCCCTGCGATCGTGGATCGCAACGTACCCGACGGTGAGCAAGGGCTCTCCGTGTTTGAGTCCGGGGCCATCTTGCTGCATCTCGCGGAGCGGTATGGTTCCTTGATTCCCCAAGATACGGTTGGCCGCATCCGTGCGTTGGAATACCTGTTCTTCCAGGTCTCCGGCATCGGGCCGATGTTTGGACAAGCGGGTTGGTTTCGCCGCCACGCGCCAGATGTCGCGGTGGGCCTGACGCGCTATCGAGAGGAATCGGCTCGTTTGTCGGCCGTGCTGGAGGGGCGGCTCCAAACCTCGCCTTGGCTGGCCGGGAGCGAGTATTCCATCGCCGACATTGCCAACTTTGGATGGCTGCGAGTGGCCGCTGCCTACGTGGGCATGGACATGTCACCCTTTCCGGCGGTGCAACGTTGGGTCGACGCCATTGAAGCGCGTGCAGCCACGCGGCGCGCCTTGAAGGCCATGACCGCCTAGTATTCCTGCTGGTGCAATAGTTCATTGCATGGGGGCCGTATTCTCTCTTTGGGTGGAACTTTGCACAATGACTTCAACAACGAGGTCACACCATGCAGCGCCTTCAATCCAGTACCCCATCCACGGTTTCAACGCTCCAAAAAGGCGAGCTCTTGATGCCTCATGCGCCCCAGGTTCGCCTGCCCAGTGGACTGGATTGCATCCCCCAGCATTACCTGAGCTATGCACACACGCTGGAATCGGTGTCTGACCTGGCCTCGCGTGTGGCTTTTGACGACGAGACCCTGGTGTTCGCAACAGAAGATGACAAGGGCCTGTACATCCAGGTGGGCCTGATCGGACGCGAAAACTATGACCGGGGCTCCGTGGTGCGGCCACGCAAGCTGGTCTACGGCCGCAAGTGGCGCATCGACAGCGACACGCCCACCTCCGAGATTGTGCAAACCATCTTTCTGGCCATCCAGAAGGCGCGTGAACATGAGGTGCGTGAACTGCTGACCGTCCAAGACGCTCAGAGCGGGGCCATCAGTGCCCCCCTGAGTTGCCACCAGGACCTGCCCTTGATGGCTCAGAACCGTGAATGGGTCATGGGGTTTGGGGCTGACGAGGCAAGCCAGGCCTCGCAGATCAAGGGCCTGTTGTCCAAGCTGCATTTCGCGCAACGATCCCTGCATCTGCAGTCCCTGAATTTTTTCGGGGGGCGTGCCTGGCTGGTGATCACCTTGGGCGACAAGCCTGCTGGGCGCGACCAGGAGGGCGGCCTGGCCGAGTTCGATCACGTGGCGCTGTGCGTGACCTTCGATCCCGGCCAAGCGCACCAGCTGATCTATGAGGTGCAAGACGCCTTGATTCACGTCAGCGATCGCCATGTGGAAGAGACTTTCCGGTTTGACGGCTTTGCGCGCTTTAGCCGTCAGATCAACCCTCTGGCAATTGCACGCCTGTCCGTGGCCTCTCGGCCCTACCAGCGAGACAGCCAGAACAAAACGTTTTACTCGGCATTCCAGGCGTCCAACTACAACGTGGACGCAGGGCGTGCGCCCCATCTGGGCATCGGCGCCCTGGCTCGGCGCAACCGCGGGGTCATCGAGGGGATTGAGGGGCTGACAGGTCACATGCCACGGGGGTTGGAGTCAGTCCAAGCGCCACTTTTTGGCACCAAGCTGCAGTTGGTGGAGTAAAGCGCCCTTCAAGGGGGCCAACCTCGGGTTATTTCCAAGACAGCGGCGGGGCAATGGGCTAATACTTGTCAAAACCCAGCCTTTGTTCTCTCGCCATGGGAGCCCAGCATGTTCCGACCCTGCGTTTGTGCACCATGTCAGCGCGCCTGGCCATGACTCGGGCAGACCGCATCGACAAAACGCGCCCGCATAAGCTGGCCATGCCGCCGGGCGTGGATGCGGCCCACTCGGCCGTGCTGGTCTACCAGTACCTGGACAACGGCGAGCGGGTGGAAGTGCCCAGCACCTTCATCAACCAAACACCTGGCGTGTTGGCTCAGGAAACGCGAAACCGGCAAGCGCATTTTTTGCAGATGGCCAAAGAGGCTTTGGCCAACGAGCGTTTGCCGGAGTGGCAGCGGCAGTTTGACCATGACAACGCCATGCGGCAGGCGCAGGACATGGCCGAGCGAGCCAAGGTTTACGACGATCTGGAGCAGGCCATGTGCTGCGGCTATCACAGCAGCGGTTTGCCTTTGCCAGACCGTGTGAACTACGCCCGCACCCGCGAGGCGTTGGCTGAATACCTGGCGACCAAGCCGGCGCGAGACTTCATGCGCGACGAGATCTCCGACCCCGCATCCTGTCGGGCATGGGAGATCGTTGAGCAAGACGCAGAAGCCCGTTTGCAGTACGCCTACTTCTTTGACACCAGCGACATTCACGACCGCGAGCAATGCCGACGCATCAGCGCGATCGAGATTTACAACTTGATGAATCCCGATTGACCGGTACCCAAAGTTCACCAAATCGTGAACGAGTTATCACGAGGAATTGAGGGTTTCGAGAAGACTTCGTGACCAGCGGCAAACAAGAATGCCCCAGCACCCAACAAGCCATGTGGGGTGCATTCTTCAAACCCGCTGGAGGGAATCATGCTTTCATCTCGACGTCACATTCTGAAGTGGACCGGACTGGCCCTGGCCTTGTCCGTGATGGGTTCTGGTGCGCAGGCACAGGACATGGACAACTGGTTGCGGTTTGGGAAGGTGTTCACCAGCACCAATGCCGCCAACAATGAGTTGCTGGTCTACTCTCGGGATGAGAGTGGTGCACTGAAATTGGTCGCCAAGGCCGCCACCAATGGCCAAGGTACTGGCGCCGGATTGGGTTCGCAAGGGGCCGTCACACTCAGCCAAGATGGCCGGTTCATTTTTGTGGTGAACGCGCATAGCAACACCGTCACGACCTTTGCATTGCATGGCCGCGATCTGCGTCTCATGTCGGTAGTGGACTCTGGTGGCCTGGGACCGGTCAGTGTGACCGAACACGAGGGCCTGGTCTACGTGCTCAACGCACAGGGTGCGGGCAACATCGCCGGTTTCCGAAACCATCATGGCACCTTGACACCCGTGTCAGGCTCGCATGGCGCTTTGTCGGCTTCAGGCGGCACCGGCCCTGCTCAAGTGGGGTTCAGTTCGGACGGCGATGTTTTGGTGGTGACAGAGAAAGCCACCAACAAGCTGGTGACCTATCGTGTCAAGGCCGACGGTGGTGTGGGTGCCCCCGTGGTGACCCTCTCTGCAGGCGCCACGCCTTTCGGCTTTGCATTTGACCATCGGGATCATTTGATTGTCTCGGAAGCGGTGGGAGGCGCGGTCAATGCCAGCACCGCGTCATCGTACAAGTTCACGGATTGGATGTCGGCGCGCCCAACGCTGGTCAGTGGCCAGGTCGCCACCACGCAGACTGCGGCATGCTGGGTGGCCATCACGCCCAATGGCAAGTTTGCCTACACCACCAATGCGGGCAGTGGCTCGGTCAGCAGCTTTGCCATCACGCCCATGTCAGGTCGCATCACGCTGTCGCAAGCGGTCGCGGGCACCACCGGAGCGGGTTCGGCGCCCATTGACGCCGCAGTGTCTGCAGATGGACGCAGCTTGTATGTGCTGGGTGCAAAGAGCTTGGCCATCTCTTCGTTTGAGATCCAACGCGATGGGCAGTTGATCTCCGGCGCGGTCGCGGGTGGTTTGCCTGTCGGTACCGTGGGCTTGGCTGCGAACTGATCGATCTGAAGCACGAAGGAAAGCCATGCAGTCATCGTCGTGCTTCGCTATGGGAACTGAGGGCGGCCATGAGGGCCGCCCTTGCAAGCCCGGCGAAGAGGTCAGTCGTGAAATCGTCAGGCTAGCCAGGGAGCTTTCTGGCTGCCCCAGCTTGCCTGTGATCATTGGCAAGCCTGCAGTCTTGCCTGATTCGCCCCAGCGCCATCATCCCTTGTGCAACTGGGATGTGCCGCTGTTCATGGATTTCTCAGGTGGACCTGTGCGCGCGGCGATTGATACGGTCAAGCGCAAGTGGAACTTGGAACATTCAGTGACTCAGCATAAATAGCAGACGGGGAGATGAGACTCTCGGTGAGTTGAGTGAGACGCTCAGCCACCTCCAACGGGGCCTGGTTTCCTACATTGGTGGACATGCCGCAGCGTTCTGCGGCCCTTACACAAAAGGATGTCCACCATGTCAACTCAAACTGCAGTCGTCGCCGCCTTGGACTCGGCCACGTTCAGCGAATTCATTGCCAAACAGGCCGCGCCCGTGGTCGTGGACTTCTGGGCCCCTTGGTGTGGCCCATGCCGAGCCTTGGCACCCCATCTGGAGAAAGTGGCGCAGCGCTTCGATGGTCAAGTGCAAGTCCGCAAAGTCAATGTTGACGAAGCGCAGGACCTGGCTTCGCACTACCGCGTGCGCGGTGTGCCCACGCTGATTCTGTTCAAGGACGGCAAGCCCCAATCCCAACTGGTCGGACTGCACTCTGAGGCTCAGGTCTCTGAGTGGGTTAACCAGTCTCTCTGAATTACGCTGTCCCCTCCCTGTTTCCCAACCAACTGAAAGGTCTCACCATGTCTCGTTTGTCGATTCCAGCCGTTTCCGAAGCCCCCGCAGCATCGTTGCCATTGCTCGACGCGGTGCAAAAGCAATTGGGCGTCGTTCCCAACCTCATGAAATTGCTGGCCGTGTCACCCGCCGCTTTGGAAGGGTATCTGTCGCTGAGTGGTGCATTGGGTAAGGGCGCGCTCAACGTCAAGCTGCGTGAGTCTCTGGCCCTGGCTGTTGCGGAATTCAACGCATGTGACTACTGCCTGGCAGCCCATAGCTATCTGGGCAAGAACTTGGCGAAGCTGAGCGACGAGGACATTGCGAAAGCGCGTGATGGCCGTGCCACCGATGTCCGCACCGCAGCGGCCCTGCAGTTTGCTCACCGCGTTGCCGCAGACCGTGGCCGCGTTCGCGATGCAGATTTGGCTGAATTGCGTGCCGCTGGCTTCAACGACGCCGAGACGGTGGAAATCGTATTGAACGTCGCCTTGAATGTGTTGACCAACTACCTCAACAACGTGGCGCATACAGATGTGGACTTTCCTCGCGTGAGTTCGCATACATCGGTCTAAGCGTATGACCCGGATGCGGCCCTCCGGGCCGCTCCGATATGATCTTTGAACGCCATAGACAGGCCCATCCTGACATGCTTGATCCTCTTGCCACCTTGCTGCAACGATTTGATCTGAAGGCTCGCGTATTCCACACCGGGAATTTGTGTGCATTGGTCAACTTCGACGCAGTGGAAGGAGTCGGGCATTTGCACCTGTTGAAAGCAGGTTCGATGGCGTTGATTGGATCAGATGGGACCACGCTCCAGCTTGATGAGCCCACCTTGTTGTTCTATCCCCGTGCAGCGCAGCATCGCATCCGGGCTGATGAGCACGGCGGAGCAGACCTCATTTGTGCGTCGGTCGAGTTCGGCGCGGATTTTGGTAATCCGCTGATCCACGGCTTGCCCGCTTTGTTGGCCGTTCCCTTGAAAGACGTGCCGCAGATGGCCGGGTTGTTGGACGCCTTGTTCGCTGAGGCTTTCAATCCTGGCGCAGGCCGCGAATCGGCGCTGAACCGTCTCAGCGAGGTGGTGCTGATCTATTTGCTTCGCCATGCGCTTGAACGGGGTGAGTTGAAGTCCGGCGTGGTCGCGGGTTTGGCTGACCCGCGCTTGGCCAAAGCCTTGACGGCCATGCACGCCAAGCCTGCAGAGCCGTGGACGCTGGAAGACTTGGCCGACATCGCGGGCATGTCGCGTGCGCGATTTGCTGCGCACTTCACACAGGTCGTTGGCAGCCCTGCCGGGGACTACTTGACTGGGTGGCGAATCAGCCTGGCGCAAAACATGCTCAAGCGTGGTCGTCAGGTCAAGGCCATTTGCGATGAAGTGGGATACGGCAGTGCCAACGCGCTGACCCGAGCCTTCACGCAGCGGGTCGGCCTGACGCCCACAGAGTGGTTGGCACAGAGCGGTGATGCTGACTCTGATTGATTGACACGAAAGAATTCCATGTCTGCATGCGACTACCAACTGTTTGTGATCGGTGGAGGATCAGGTGGCGTGCGTGCAGCGCGCATCGCAGCCAGCCTGGGTGCCCGAGTTGCCATCGCGGAAAGCGACCGATACGGCGGCACCTGTGTCATTCGTGGTTGCGTGCCCAAAAAGCTGTTGGTCTATGCGGCTCACTTCTCTGAAGACTTTGCCGACGCCCAGGGCTTTGGATGGACCGTCCCTGAGGCCCACCTGTCTTGGTCCAAACTGATCGAGGCCAAGAACAAAGAGATTGGTCGGCTCAGTGCCATCTACGCAAAGAATTTGAATGGCTCGCAGGTCACGGTCATGCACGGCAAGGCCCGCGTGCTGGATGCGCATACGGTCGAGGTGAATGGGCAGCGCATTCGGGCTGAACACATTCTGGTCGCCACCGGTGGCAAACCATTTGTGCCGGATGTGCCCGGCATCGAACACGCCATCACCTCCAATGAAGCCTTTGAACTGCCCGAACTGCCCCAACGTGTACTCGTCGTAGGTGGGGGGTACATCGCGGTCGAATTCGCGGGGATCTTCAAGGGCCTGGGATCACAGGTCACGCTCAGCTATCGCGGCGAACAAATCTTGCGCGGTTTTGATGACGACGTTCGGGCCCACCTGCACGACGAATTGGTCAAAAAGGGCATGACCGTTCGCCTGCATGACGAAGTGGCGAGGATTGACAAATCCAGCCAAGGCGGCCTGTTGGTGACCTTCGCGGGCGCGGCGGCGGAGTCGATCGAGGTCGATGCCGTCATGTACGCCACAGGCCGCGTGCCCAACACCAAGGGGTTGGGATTGGAAGAGGTCGGGGTGGCATTGGACTCGGACGATGGCGTACTGGTGAACGCCCTTGGCCAAACCAATATCCCCAGCATCCATGCCGTGGGCGATGTCACCCATCGCATTGCGCTGACACCCGTGGCGATTCGAGAGGGCGCGGCTTTGGCTCAAACCTTGTTCGGTGCCAAACCGGTGAGTGCGGACCTGACGACGGTGCCGACGGCGGTGTTCAGTCAACCACCCATTGGCACCGTGGGCTTGACCGAGACCCAGGCTCTGGTCCAGTATGGCGAAATTGACATCTACAGCGCCAGGTTTCGCAGCATGCGCCACACCTTGTCCGGGCGTGAGGAGCGGACACTGGTCAAGTTGATTGTCGATACGGCTAGCCAACGTGTCTTGGGTGCCCACATGGTGGGATCGGATGCGCCAGAGATCATTCAAGGTCTGGCGATTGCGATTCGCATGGGAGCGCGCAAAGACGACTTTGATGCAACGGTTGCACTGCACCCTTCGGCTGCAGAGGAGTTCGTGACCCTGCGTGACAAGATCACTCGGAAGAAGACATGAACGACATCATCGATGGCCTGATGCAGATCCCAGCGCGGATCTCGCCCAAGTACTTTTACGATGCCAAGGGCTCGGCGCTGTTTGAAGACATCACGCGCCTGCAGGCCTATTACCCGACGCGAACCGAGCACGGCATCATGATCGCCAAGGGGCGAGAAATGGCGCGTGAGATCGGCGAGCAACGCACCTTGATCGAACTGGGGGCGGGCAATTGTCAAAAGGCTCGGGCGCTGTGTGAGTTGATTCGTCCATCGCACTTTCTGGCCGTTGACATCAGTGAGGCGTTTTTGCATGACGCCGTCGCCGCCATGCGTTTGTCTTTCCCCAAGATTGACATTCGTGCCATCGCGGCGGACCTGACCACAGACTTTGTGCTGCCGCCTGATGTGCCTGAGCACGGGCGGCTGGTCTTTTATCCCGGCTCATCCATCGGCAACTTCGATCTGCCCGAGGCCCTGTCTTTGTTGAAACGCATTCGGGCTTTGTTGCTAGACGATGGCGCATTGTTGATTGGGGTCGACTTGCTGAAAAACGAAACCGTGCTGTACAAGGCTTACGACGACGAATTGGGCGTGACAGCGGCCTTCAACCTCAATGCGCTGGATCACCTCAATCACTTGATTGGCAGTGACTTTGATACCCGGCAATGGCAGCACCGTGCGTTCTTCAACTCGGCGCAGTCCCGCATCGAAATGCATCTGGAGGCGCTGACAGACCAGCATGTCCACTGGCATCATGGGGTTCGTTGCTTCTCACGCGGCGAGCGCATTCACACCGAGAACAGCTACAAATACCGGGTCGACGACTTTGTCGACATCCTGCGGGACGCGGGGCTGACACGCACCCAGGTCTGGACCGATGACAAAGCCTGGTTTGCAGTCATGCTGGCGCGACCTTGAGCCAGATGCAGGAATCCCCATCCATGACCGTTGACACCTTGGCTCAGGCGTACCGATCGGTGCGTCAGCACACCCTGTCATTGGCTGCGCCTTTGTCGGCAGAGGATTGCTGTGTGCAATCCATGCCCGATGCCAGCCCCATCAAATGGCACCTGGGGCACACGAGCTGGTTTTTCGAGACCTTTGTATTAGAGCGCTGGGAGCCTCATTTCAGGTCCTTCGATCCAGCGTTTCGGGTATTGTTCAACTCGTACTACAACGCGGTGGGTGACAAGCATCCCCGTGCGCAACGCGGGATGCTCACCCGCCCCAGCTTGGATACGGTCAAGGCTTATCGGGCGAATGTGGACGAGCGCCTGCAAGGCTTGCTGGGCTCGTCCCATGCGGATGCAGAGTTGCTCAAGTTGATTGAGCTGGGCTTGCACCATGAGCAGCAACACCAAGAGCTGATGCTGACAGACGTCAAGCACTTGCTGTCCTTGAGTCCCTTGCTGCCCGCCTACAGTCTGGACAGGCAGGCGCCCACTCTGGCGTCTGGGCTGGATTGGCTCAGTTTCTCAGGTGGATTGGTTGAGGTGGGCCATGGCGGAGAGGGCTTTTGCTTCGACAACGAGCTGCCTCGCCATCAGGTGTGGCTGCAACCCTATCAGTTGGCATCACGGCTGGTGACGAATGGTGAATACCTGGCTTTTGTTGACGCCGGTGGGTACGCCAATCCCGATGTCTGGCTTGCAGCGGGGTGGGACTGGCGCGTGGCGCAAAAGCGGGAGTTCCCTCTCTATTGGCGTCAAAGAGAGGGGGCTTGGCACGAGTTCACTTTGGCCGGTTTGATGCCATTGGATGCCCAGCAGTCTGTGGTGCACTTGTCCTATTACGAGGCCGACGCCTACGCGCGCTGGGCGGGTGCCAGGTTGCCCACGGAGTTCGAGTGGGAACACGCCGTGCGCAAAGTGCAAGACAGCGGTCAAGCTTTGAGCCAACTCTTTGACCATGCCTGGCAATGGACATCCTCGGCCTATGCTGCCTACCCTGGATTCCATCCCAGCCCTGGCGCCGTCGGCGAGTACAACGGCAAGTTCATGGTCAACCAATACGTCCTTCGCGGGGGCTCCATGGCCACGCCACCGGGTCACGCCAGGTCCAGCTATCGGAACTTTTTCCCGCAGAGGCATGCTGGCAGTTTTCGGGTTTGCGACTGGCTCGGGATTGAGAATCAAGCAAATCTTTTTCAGTTGTAATATGATGATCGTCATTCAAATATGCGGTGTACCGAAGATGCGCTACGACGCCGACCACAAGCAGAAAACGCACAAGAAGGTCGTCATGGAAGCGGCCAAGGCCATTCGTCAAAAGGGGCCCGACAAAATTGGCGTGGCGGCCATCATGGCCAAAGCCGGGCTGACCCATGGCGGCTTTTACGCGCACTTCAAATCCAAAGACGACTTGGTCGCCGAGGCCATTGATTACATGTTTGAAGACCGGATGGCGTTGCTCCGAAAGGCCCTGTCAGCAACAGACCCGGCCAAGGGACTTCATGACTACATCGATTTGTATCTGAGTCCCTTGCATCGCGATCGTCGGGACAGAGGTTGCCCGGTGGTGGCCTTGTCAGGTGATGTGGCACGCATGGCCCAACAGGCGCAGCGACGCTTTGAAGCAGGCGTTCAAGCCATGACGGGCGCTCTTGCTGATTTGTTGCGAAAGCTCGGTCACCAGCAAGCGGAAGGTTTGGCCACATCCATCTTTTTTGAAATGGTGGGGGCCCTGGCGGTTGCCCGTGCGATTGCAGATTCGGCCCAATCTTTGGCCATCCTTGAACAAGCCAGGGCCTCGGTCAAACAGAGGCTGGGCTTGTTGCATTGACCCGTCCCAGTAGTTGGCCCACGAAGCCCACGAGGCTTCTATTTTTTGGTTTTTAACATGATGATCGTCATATAAAAACGATGCATCTTGCGAATGGAGATCTACATGCCAAACTCAACGGGTTCACCCACGCTCCCTGACAAGGCGCCGTTGCCAAAGCTGGACAGTCAAAAACGGCCCGCCCAGCGTTCACCGGCCAAGCCCGTCGGCATCCAGATCGATTCCGTGGACACCCGCGCCTTTGTCATTGATGCGGTTGAGCGGTTCTCGCCGCAGGCCGTGGCCATCACCCTGTCAGCCGTGGATGGCTTGCCGATTGCCTATCGGCCTGGCCAGTACGTGTCCTTGACGGTGCGCTTGCCAGATGGCGGCCGAGTCACCCGCTCGTACTCGATTGCAACCGCGCCGGGCGTCTTGGCGCCAGAGCAGATCCGCATCGGTGTCAAACGCGTGGAAGGGGGCCGGGTTTCGCCGTTCCTCACTCAGGACTTGCAGCCCGGTCAGGCCCTGGAGTTGAGAGGCCCCTTCGGAGACTTTGGCCCTGCTTTGCCGAGGGGCGCGCAGCAGCGTCAGATGCTCCTGATCGCTGGCGGAAGCGGGATCACCCCCCTGCTGAACATTGCCCAAGCGACGCTGATGACAGAAAAGCACAGCGCGGTGACCCTGATCCATCGGGCCAGCCATCGCGCGGCCATGATGTTCGATACCGAGCTGGAGGCCCTGGAGCAGCAGTATCCAGGCAGGTTTCAACACCTACCCTTTTTGAGCACGGAAGGCCTAAGAGGGCCAGAAGGTTGGCGGCAGCACATTCGCGCAGCCGTGTCCTTGCCCAGTTCGGTCGATGTGTTCCTGTGTGGCCCTCAAGGTATGCAAGACGAGGCCATATCCGCCTTGACCAGCCTGGGCTGCCCTGCTGAATCCATCCATATAGAGCAGTTTGTAGCCCAGTTGGCCCAAGCGTCCCCAGCAAGTGGCCAATGGCCCGTGACGCTTCGCCAAGGGGCCACGGTCAAGACCTATCAGGCGCACGAAGCCGAGTCCTTGCTGGATGCGGCCGAACAGGTCGGCCTGGCGGTGACTCACTCCTGCCGTGTCGGCACGTGTGGCAGTTGCAAAGTCAAATTGCTGGAAGGAGAGGTTCACTCCACGGAATCTGCATGCTTGAGCCAGGCCGAGAAAGAATCGGGTGTGATCCTTTCTTGTGTGTCGACCGCTCGGACGCCGGTCTCCATCGAACTGCCCGAAGTGAATCAGGCAGTGGATGCCCACCCCGCGGTGATACGTTGGTTCGACGCGCCACGGCGCCAGGGCAATCAGATTGTCAGCCGTGACGAGCTTGCGCAATTGGCGCTGGAATGCGGTGCCGATGATGTGGGCTTTGCCTCGGTTGATCGGGACGATCTGGCCGGTGAGCGACCCCATCTGGCCCAAGCTTTCCCTCAAGGCCGCACCTATATCTGTCTTGTTCGTCGCATGAACTCGGCCAATGTCAGAAGCCCTGAGCGGTCCATTGCGAATGCCGATTTTCATCACACCATGGATGACATCCAGCATGTGGCCAGACGCTTGGCCGATGCCCTGACCGAACGCGGCATCAAGGCCTTTTGCGCACCACCGGCCTTTCCGATGGAGATGGACCGCTTTCCTGAGCGTGGTTGGGTGATCGCGCACAAGACGATTGCAGAGGCCAGCGGGGTCGGTCGCATCGGCCTGCACCGAAACGTGATTCACCCCCGCTTTGGTAACTTCATCCTCTTGGACACCATCGTCATTGATCGGGACGTGGACCTTGAAGACCGCCCGCTGGATGAGAACCCTTGCATTGGGTGCAACCTCTGCGTGGCCGCCTGCCCGGTGGGCGCCATCAGCACGGATGGGCACTTTGACTTCACCGCTTGTTATACCCACAACTACCGCGAATTCATGTCGGGCTTCACAGACTGGGTGGAGCAAGTGGCCGATGCCAAATCGGCCAAAGACTACCGAGCCAAGGTCTCTGATTCAGAAACCGTTTCGATGTGGCAAAGCCTGAGCTTTGGGCCCAACTACAAGGCCGCGTATTGCCTTTCGGTTTGCCCCGCCGGATCGGACGTCATTGGTGACTTCCTGGCCAACCGCAAGCAGTTCGTGCAGGAGGTGTTGCAGCCCCTGCAAAACAAGAGCGAACCGATCTACGTGGTGCCGGGATCAGATGCCGAGCGATACGTCAAAACGAGGTTTCCCCACAAACCGGTCCGTCGCGTCTCCAATGGTCTGCGCGTGCGCAACATCAAGGGTTTCTTACACGGACTGCCCATCAGCTTTCAGCGAGGCAGGGCGGGAACCTTATCAGCGGTCTATCACTTCACCTTCACAGGTGAGGAGCCCGCCGAGGCCACAGTGACCATCCACAATCGCAAGATCCAGGTCGAACCGGGTCTCAATGGGCGGGCAGATCTGGCCGTGACCGTGGACTCTGCATCGTGGGTTCGGTTCCTGCGGCGTGAGGCCAAGCTGTTAACCATTTTGGCCACCAGAAAGCTCAAGCTCAAAGGCTCACCCAAGCTATTGGCGGCATTTGGCCGTTGCTTCTTGTGAAGCTCGCGAGACCGCAGGGTGGGCGCCAGATTTAGGAGTAGTCAGTGGGCAGTGCGAAACTGAAGGTGGTGCCACCACCCGGTGTGTCAGCCCACTCGATGTCGCTGTCGTGCAACTGCAAAATGCGCCGCACGATCAACAGTCCCAATCCACCGCGCTCACCCAATTGTTTGCTGCCAAACGGTGAGGGGCGCGAGAACAGGGCCGCACGCAATCCTTGTGCAATGCCTTCGCCATAGTCGATGACGCGAACCCACACACGCCCAGTCTGCTCGACCAAGGTGATGCGGGCCATGCTGTTGGCGTGGCTGTGGCGAATGGCGTTGTCGATCAAATTGGTCAGCACGCGCTCAATCAAGCCCACGTCGGCGACCACCGTGGGCAACGCTTCGGGGAAGTCGGCCACCAGTTGGATGTTCTTTTGTTGGGCAGCCAGTTCGGTCTTGCCAAACACGTCTTGAACCAAGTCCACCATCGAAAATTGCTCAGGCGCCAGTTGGACCGAGCCGTATTCCAGTCGGGCCAGTTCAAACAGTTCGCGAGCCAACTTGCCCACCTTCAAACTCTGGGCCAAGGCCAGATCCAGGTACTTGTTGCGCGAGTCAGCATCCAACTGGTCGGACTTGACTTTGATGGTTTCCAGGTAGCCGTGCATGGCCGTCAAAGGAGTGCGCAAGTCATGCGAGACATTGGCGATCAACTCTCGGCGAACCTGGTCTTGGCGGAGCAACTCACGCCATTGCTCTTGAATGCGGGATTGCATGCGCTCAAACGCCTCACGCAATTGATCCACTTCGTGACCCTGACGGCTTGAAGACGCGGCAGCCGTGTCGCTGCCTGGCGCTGCGTCTCCAATCGACAAGGATTGAACAGACGCGGTCAGTTGCCGCAACGGACGGGTGATCCACCCAAAGGTCATCCAACCCGCGACGATGCCAATCAGCGCGATGGCGCCCAGTGCATACAGTGCGGCGGTCACCGAAGGATTGATGCCTTCGGACTGTGACGCGGCCAGGTGAGACTCACCCTGCAAAATCACATACACATAGCCCGTGGTGACGCCTTGCACCTTCACCGGCGCGGCAGAGAACACATTGGGGTGGTCCGGCTGTCGTGGGTCATCCCCAAGGATCAATTCAGATCGGCCCTGCAAAAACTGTTGGATGGGCTGCACGCGTACTTGGCTCAGCTTGACGTGCCCTTCGGGGGCCTGGTGCGCCAAAACTTTGCCATGGGTGTCAAGCAAGTAAACCTCAATGCCGGGGTTGACCACCATCAGCATGTCAAACAGCTTGCCTAAATTAGCCCGGTCGATGCCCTTGGGGTCCATCAGTACCGAGTGGCTGCTGATGTGCTCGGCCAGCCCTTTGGACAGATGCTGGATGGTGTATTGCTCATGCTCTGTGCTGGCGCGAATCTGCAACCAACCGGCCAAACCACAGCAAGCCAGCAACAGCAAGGTGAAGGCCAGCGACAGGCGCTGCCAAAGCGAGATGCCATGTTTCATGCTGTGCTCGTATTCAGTTTGTAGCCTACGCCCCAGACCGTGACGATGCGCTCAGGGCGGGACGGGTTGCTTTCGATCTTGGTTCGAAGGCGATTGATGTGGGTGTTGACCGTGTGCTCGTAACCATCGTGTTGATAGCCCCAGACGCGATTGAGCAAGTCGATTCTGGAGAACACCTGCCCTGGGTGCTGAACAAAAAACATCAACAGATCAAATTCGCGTGGGGGCAATTCCAGCGCTTGCCCGTCCAACCAAGCTTGGCGAGACAGAGGGTCCAGACTCAAGGGGCCGGCCTGCAGCTTCAGGTTGTCCGCAGCCTGAGGGGACTGCTTGAGCGCATCCACGCGCCGCAAAAGGGCCCTGACGCGCGCAATGAATTCGAGGACGGAGAAGGGTTTGGGCAAGTAATCGTCCGCGCCCACCTCCAAGCCCAAAATCCGATGCACTTCGCTGGTCTTGGCGCTGATGATGATGATCGGGGTGTAGTGGCTGGAGGCGCGTGCTTGACGACAGATCTCCAAACCATCTACCCCGG
Source organism: Burkholderiales bacterium (assembly GCA_028869095.1). Taxonomy (GTDB): domain Bacteria; phylum Pseudomonadota; class Gammaproteobacteria; order Burkholderiales; family Burkholderiaceae_C; genus Aquabacterium. The sequence continues at coordinate 2,755 of JAGWTE010000015.1, read as the reverse complement.
GCAACATCAGGTCCAATACCAGGGCATCCCATTGCCCCGCCGCCAACAAGCGAGAGCCTGTCACCCCATCGGCGGCCTGGGTCACTTCATAGCCCTCATCGGACAAATGCAGCACCAGGACATCGGCGATGCCAGGGTCATCTTCCACGAGCAAGATGCGCTTTTTGGGGGGCAAGGGGAGCATCGACAAATCAGGACCACGTCCCAGCAGAATCAGGGGGCAGTCGATTGTGCCGATATCCGGGCGAATGCGCACGAAGTTCAACAAAAGTTGAACTTCGCATCCAGATCGACGCTGCTTAGGCGCGAACGCCCCGGCGACGTGACAAGAAGCCCACGGTCAACAGGCCTGCAACCATCAGGGCATAGGCCTCTGGTTCGGGTACGGCCGCGACGTTGAAGGACACGCGATAGACGTCTTGATTGGCTGTCAGGCCGCTGTGGAACTGGTAGCCGGCTGCCGTGGTCATGCCATCGAAAGCGGCCAGCTCGGCAAAGTTACGTGCCACCACAGAATTTTGCGGATTGCGCAAGACGGCATGGCCCCCCACGACGAAGGCCGCGGTGGCGGGGTCGAACACTTCCGAGCCCGCATCCCAGATCTCATTGGCCTTGACGGTGAAGCCGCTCAGCTGTTGGTGCCCCGTGCTGTCAAACAGCTTGTAGGCCTTGGCATAGTCATTGCCGATGAAAAAGTCATTGCTGGGCACGACCATGCCGGCAAAGCTGAAATAGGCGTTCTTGTCGGTGTCGATGGTGAAGGTTTGGCTGGCAGTGTGGCCGGGCAGCAAGATGCCACCCACTTGGCCATGCACGGCCGTGGGCGCAGTGGCGGCCACATCGGCATGCCACTGAGTGCCCGCACCCAGTTCGGCCACCGAAATGATGCCCGCGCTGGCCGCTTGGCCAATGTTGAAGGTGTCCAGCGAGCCATCATGGAAGGCGACGTTCAGAGGCGCGAAGGTCACGCTGTCGGGGGCCACCAGGCTTTCGCTGGTCACAGTGATCTGGACCATCTTGGCCTGGGCCACGGCCAGGGTACCCAAGGTCAGTGCCAAGGCGGACACGAGCTTGAAGGCGGAAGAGGTGGTTTGCATGTCTTGATCTCCGGTTTGAGTTGAATGCGCTGTGTGGGGCCATCCCTGGCGCACTGAACAAATCGTAGAGATCGAAGATCACCGAGTCCTCATCAAAACTTCACCATTTGTTGAACTTCACTGGCGTGGCAGTATTTCGTTTCCGGCAATAAGCTATTGACGGCAACGAGGCTTCACATGGGGTTGCGGGCGCGAGATAGTGGTGCCCTGACACACCTTCACCCGAGCAACCTGATCATGATCCAGCCTACAGAAGCCCTCCGTTTGCCCCTCCCGCCTTTCAGTCGCGATGCCGCGGTGACCAAGGTCCGTTTGGCAGAAGACGCCTGGAACACCCGTGACCCCAAGCGCGTGGCCATGGCCTACACGCCTGACAGCCGTTGGCGCAACCGGGCGGAGTTTCCACAAGGGCGCGAAGAGATTGAGGCCTTCCTGACTCGCAAGTGGGCCAAAGAGCACGAGTACCGCCTGATCAAAGAGCTGTGGGCGTTTGACACCCACCGCATTGCTGTGCGTTTTGCCTACGAGTGGCAGGACGCCTCCGGGCAGTGGTTTCGCTCTTACGGCAACGAAAACTGGGAGTTCGATGCCAACGGCTACATGGCCGTGCGCTACGCTAGCATCAACGACTTGGCCATCACCGCTGATGAGCGCAAGTTTCATTGGCCGCAAGGCCGCCGGCCCGATGATCACCCCAGCCTGAGCGACTTGGGGTTATGAACCCTATCAATTGAGCGACGTGTCCGCGCGCAGTCTCTCGGCCATCAGGTCGATGAATGCGCGCATTTTGGCTGACGCATGGCGGCCCTCACGGTGAATGATGTGAATCGGCACCTTGGGGGCTTCATACTCACTCAACACGATTTTGAGTTTGCCTGCCGCTAACAGTGGGGCAACTTGATATGACATCAAGCGCGTGACGCCTAAGCCCAGCGCGGCGGCTTCAATCGCACCATCGTTGCTCGCGACGGTCAAGCGTGGCTTGATGCGCACAGCGACCGATTCACCCTGATCGACAAATCGCCATTCGATGTTCTGGGACAAGCTGCTGGCCACAATGACTTGATGGCTTTTAAGATCTTGCGGCGTTTGCGGGATGCCGTGTTCTTTCAGGTAGGCAGGCGATGCGCAAATGACCCGTCTGACATACCCAACACGCAGGGCACGGTAACTGGAGTCTGACAGTTCGCCAATGCGAATGCCGACGTCCACGCCTTCTTCCAGCATGTTGACCACACGGTCTAAAAACAAAGCCGACACACTGGTGTCCGGGTACTTCTTTAGGTAGTCCACGATGCCGGGCATCACATACATGCGCCCAAACAAGACGGGGGCCGTGATGGTCATGTGGCCCCGAGGCTGGGCACTGATCCCCACTGCGGCTTCGTCGGCCTCGTCTGCCGCCGCGATCACGCGGCGCGCGTCCTCCAGATAGCGCTGCCCTGATTCGGTCGCTCGCACATAGCGCGTGGTGCGGTTGAGCAGTTTCACGCCCAGTCGCTCTTCGAGTCCGGCAATGGCCCGTGTCACGGCTGGCGGGGACATGCCCAGTCGCCTGGCCGCACCCGCAAAGCTCTCTTCTTCCGCCACCGCCACGAAGACGGTCATCAGGTACAGACGGTCCATCAGAGTTCCTCCTGTTGGAATTATCTATTGCG
>JAGWTE010000196.1 GCA_028869095.1 Burkholderiales bacterium | reverse complement strand
CCAAACAGGCCCTGCGCTTTGAAATAGCCTTCAAAGGCTTCGATCTCGGCCTTGGTGCGGCCTGTGCCTTTGAAGTAGTCGATGGTCTTGTGATCGACCGGGAAGAAGCCCATGGTGGCGCCGTATTCGGGGGCCATGTTGGCGATGGTGGCGCGGTCAGGCACCGCCAGAGAGGCCGTCCCTTCGCCAAAAAATTCGACAAACTTGCCGACCACCTTGGATTTGCGCAAGATCTCGGTCACGGTCAGCACCAAGTCGGTGGCGGTCACGCCTTCGCGCAACTGGCCGGTTAGCTCCATGCCGACCACATCCGGGGTCAGGAAGTAGACCGGCTGCCCCAGCATGCCCGCTTCGGCCTCGATGCCGCCCACGCCCCAGCCCACCACGCCAATGCCGTTGATCATGGTGGTGTGGCTGTCGGTGCCCACCAGGGTGTCCGGATAGGCCACGGCATTGTCCGTCTGGTGCACACCACGGGCCAGGTATTCCAGGTTGACCTGGTGGACGATGCCAAAGCCGGGGGGCACCACGCCAAAGGTGTCAAAGGCCTGCATGCCCCATTTCATGAACTGATAGCGCTCATTGTTGCGCTGAAACTCCAGCTTCATGTTCAGGTCCAGCGACTGGTTGTCGCCGTAATGGTCGATCATCACCGAGTGGTCCACCACCAGGTCCACGGGCACCAGGGGCTCGATGCGTTTGGGGTCTTGGCCCAATTGCGCGGCCACATTGCGCATGGCGGCCAGGTCGGCCAGCAGGGGCACGCCAGTGAAGTCTTGCAGCACCACGCGGGCCACCACAAAGGGGATCTCGTCGGTGCGTGGGGCCTGGGCCTGCCAATTGGCCAACTGTTCCACGTGTTGAGGCAAGACCTTGAGCCCGTCGCAATGTCGCAGCACCGCTTCCAGCACGATCCGCAGCGAGATCGGCAAGTGCTGCACATTGGGGAACTGCTTGCTGAGCGCAGGCAGGGAATACAACTTCAGGGCTTTGCCAGATTCGGTCTTGAATGACTTCAAGGTTTTGGCAAAAGGGTGAGGCTGGGGGGCTGTCACGGAGGAAGCGGTGGCCATGTGCGGGACTCCTGAAAGTGCGGCAAAAATGGATCGGACCATTGTGTCACCGGGCCCGGCAAAAAACGATGAATCCACTGGGATGGAGCGATGAAACCCGAAGGGCTGAGGGTTTGCCGATAATCCAGGGGTGCCTGGCCGACTGCTGGGTCGGTTCAGCGTAAAAGAAGGTGTGTTTGTCGTGACATTGAAGTTGCCTCGTCTGGATTGGTTTTTGCTGGGCATGGTGCTGGCCGTGGTCGTCGCCAGTGCGTGGCCCCATGTCGGGCGCAGCCAGGGCGTCTTGCACCTGGGCACGGTGACCGATCTGGGCGTGTTGGGCCTGTTCTTTTTGCACGGCATGGGCTTGTCGACCGACAGCCTGAAAGACGGCGCCTCGCGCTGGCGCCTGCACCTGCTGGTGCAAAGCTGCACCTACGTGTGGTTCCCGCTGTGGTGGGGCGTGTGCGTGTTGCTGCTGGGCCGCTGGGTGCCGCATGACTTGCAGATGGGCTTTTTCTACCTGGCGGTGCTGCCATCCACGGTGTCGTCGTCGGTGGCCATGACGGCCTTGGCCAAGGGCCGGGTGGCGGCGGCCGTGCTCAACGCCACCTTGTCGACGCTGCTGGGCGTATTTTTGACCCCCTTGCTGGTCAGCGCCGTCATCGGCGGGCAGGGCGCCGAGGCCATGGATGTGAGCCAGACCATGCTCAAGATCGCCAAGATGTTGCTGCTGCCGTTTGTGGCGGGCCACCTGTCGCGGCCTTGGCTCTTGCCGGTGTTTGCCAAGATCAAGCCCGTGACCAATGTGTTTGACCGCGTGGTGATCGTGCTGCTGGTGTGGTCGGCCTTTTCGGACTCGGTGGCCGATGGCTTGTGGAGCCGTCATGGCGTGGGCTTGCTCATGCAGACCCTGGCGGGCGCGGCCTTGTTCTTGCTGCCCACCTTGTGGCTGAGCCGTTGGGTGGCGCGTCGCTTGGCCTTTGATGTGGAAGATGAGATCGTGGCGGTGTTTTGCGGGTCCAAGAAGACCATGGCCTCGGGCATGCCCATGGCCAAGCTCTTGTTTGGTGGATCGGCCGCGATGGGCGTGTTGATCTTGCCCATCATGATCTATCACCAACTGCAGATGTTTGTGTGCACGGTGCTGGCGCGGCGCTATGCCGAGCGCGAGGGGCCTCGCACCGTGGTGCGCTCATGAGCGGCCACCAGTTGCTGGATTACCGGCCCCCGCTTGATGTGGGGCTGGACCTGCTGTGGGCGGATGACCATGTGGTGATCGTGAACAAACCCAGCGGACTCTTGAGCGTGCCGGGGCGGGGCGAGGCTTTTGCTGATTGCATGTCGGCCCGCGTGCAGCGGCGCTATCCCGATGCCTTGATCGTGCACCGGCTGGACATGGACACCTCAGGGCTGCTGCTGTTTGCGCGTGGCAAGGACATGCAGCGCCAGTTCAGCGAATTGTTCTTGAAGCGCCAGGTCGACAAGCGCTATGTGGCCGTGCTGGATGGTTTGCTGGCCGAGCCATCGGGGATGGTCGACTTGCCCTTGATCACCGACTGGCCCAATCGCCCCTTGCAGAAGGTGGACCACGAGATCGGCAAGCCGTCGCAGACGCGCTATCAGGTCATCGCCCTGGATGAAGCGACGGGCACCACGCGGGTCGAGCTCGAACCCATCACGGGCCGCTCGCACCAGTTGCGGGTGCACATGCTGGCCATCGGCCACGTCATCCTGGGTGACCCTTTGTATGCCCAAGGCCAGGCGCGCACGCGCTCAGGCCGACTGTTATTGCACGCCGCGCAATTGCAGCTGACTCACCCCGTGACGGGAGAGTCGCTGGACATCAGTTGTCCTGTTCCGTTTTGACCTCGCTGGGGCGGCCGGTGACCATGGCGCGCACCAGGTTTTGCTTGAGCAGCACCGACATCGTGGCCACGCCCGCCCAGTGGATCAACACGACGATTTGCAGCGATTGGGCCAGGCTTTCATGCAGATCCAGCAACCAGTCTTCGCCCCAGTATGCGTCGAGCTGGCTCATCCAGCCGGTCACGCCCAATGACAGCACCAGGGCCCACATGATCAGGGCAGCCCACATGCCGATCGGGTTGTGACCCCGCACCGGATGGGCGCGGCCAGCCAGCAGATCGCTCAGGTGGACCCACACCTCGTGCAGGCCGGGGATGCGAATGCGGGCCGGGCTGAGGCGGCGCTGCCTGGCACCATAGATCAGGCGGCAGACCACCAGGGCGGCGGCCACATAGCCCCCCCATCGGTGAACACGGCCCGTGTCATTGAACAGGTTGAACAGCACCAAGCCCGCCATGCCCCAGTGGGTCAGGCGGACGAGGGGGCTCCACAGCATGGGGGTCATTCAATCTCGGCTTTGACGATGTCCAGCGTCTTGGTGTCGAAATAGATTTCGACCTTCTTGCCCTCTTTGTTGAAGCCGTAGATTTCGTAGCACTGGCCATCGACCTTGAACTTGCGGATCTTGTAGCCCTGGGCTTCCAGCTTGGCGCGGGCGTCCGACTCTTTGAGCCATTCGGCCTTGGGGTGGGCCGGGCAGTCGGCTTTGGCTTGGGCAGCGAAAGGGGCCAGGGCGGCGGTGGCAATCAGGGCGATCAAAGCGGTTTTCATGGTGAGTCCTTTGAGATTCCTCAGGGGTGTGCGTGTTTTCACTTTAGTGGGGAAAGCTTAAGGCAGCCTGACGTCTCGATTTTTGTCTGCTTCGTAAAAGGTGGCAAAATCGACCGTTTTGATGATCCGGGTCGAAGCCGCCTGACCAGGCGAGTGATGAGCCCCTCCGAACCATGAGCGCAGTCGTCATCAGCGGGACCGGCCTGTACCAGCCCCCTCATACCATCACCAACGCCGAACTGGTCCAGGCTTTCAACGCCTACGTTGACCTGCAAAACGCCCAGAATGCCGCGCAAATCGAAGCGGGTGAGCGCGAGCCCTTGGCCCACTCCAGCGTCGAATTCATCGAAAAAGCGTCGGGCATCAAGCAGCGCTATGTGATGGACAAGTCCGGCGTGCTGGACCCTCACCGCATGTACCCCCGCTTCACGCCTCGTGCTGACGACGAGTTGTCGCTGATGGCCGAAATCGCTGTCGACGCCTGCCACAAGGCCATGGCCGCAGCTGGCAAAAAGCCCGAAGACATCGACGCCGTGATCTGCGGTGCCTCGAACATGCAGCGCGCCTACCCGGCCGTGGCTGTCGAGATCCAGCAAGCGCTGGGCATCAATGGCTATGCCTTTGACATGAACGTGGCGTGCTCGACCGCCACCTTCGCCATGGAGCAGGCTGTCAACGCCCTGCGCGCAGGCTCGGCCAAGTGCGTGCTGGTGGTCAACCCCGAAATCACCTCGGCCCACCAGGAATGGCGTGACCGCGACTGCCACTTCATCTTCGGTGACGTGGCCACGGCTTCGGTGGTGGAGTTGGCAGAGACCGCCACGTCCGCTGACCAATGGGAAGTGCTGGGCACCAAGCTGGCCACGCAGTTCTCCAACAACATCCGCAACAACTTCGGTTTCATGAACCGTTGCGAGGACACCGACCCCAACGCCCGCGACAAAACCTTCCGCCAAGAAGGCCGCAAGGTGTTCAAGGAAGTGGTGCCCATTGCCGCCGCCCACATCGAAAGCCACCTGGCAGCCCTGTCGGTGGAGCCCACGGCGGTGCGCCGCTACTGGCTGCACCAGGCCAACCAGAGCATGAACCAATTGGTGGTCAAGCGCCTGATCGGCGGTGAGGCCGGTGCCGATGTCGCCCCCCTGATCCTGGACGAATACGCCAACACCTCATCCGCTGGCGTGGTCATCGCTTTCCACAAGCACCACGCCGACATGGCCAAGGGTGACGTGGGCGTGTTGTGTTCTTTCGGTGCCGGCTATTCCGTCGGCAGCGTGGTGATTCGCAAGCGCTGATCTCCTCGCGTCTTCACGACGTGAAAACGGCCCGTCTGGACGACCAGCGGGCCGTTTTGTCCATCTGAACAGATCGAACCGATCCCTTGCCTGAGCCTTGATCCCATGAGCGGCGATTTCACCTTCTACTGGCACGACTACGAAACCTTCGGCAAGTCGCCCCGCCGAGACCGCCCGTCTCAGTTTGCCGGTGTGCGCACCGATGCCGACCTCAACGAGATCGGCGAGCCCCTGATGCAGTACTGCCAGCCTGCGCGTGATTACTTGCCGGAGCCCGAAGCTTGCCTGCTAACGGGCATCTTGCCCCAGACCTGTCAGGAGCAGGG
>JAGWTE010000014.1 GCA_028869095.1 Burkholderiales bacterium | reverse complement strand
TCATCACACCGGCCATCTCGGTGTTGTCCGCCGTGGAGGGCATCAGTGTGGCCACCCCGCGCTTTGAGCACTTCATCGAGCCCATCACCATCGGCATCCTGATCGGCCTGTTCTTGATCCAGAAAAAGGGCACGGGCAGTGTCGGCCAGTTATTTGGACCCATCACCGTGATCTGGTTCTTGGCGCTGGCAGGCATGGGCTTGCACAGCATTGCGCAAACACCCTTGGTGTTGCAGGCCATCAACCCCATGCACGCCCTGAACTTCACCTTGGACCATCCAGCCAAGGCCTTCTTGCTGCTGTCGGCCGTGTTCCTGGCCCTGACCGGGGGCGAGGCGCTGTATGCCGACATGGGGCACTTCGGGGCCAAGGCTGTTCGACTGGCCTGGTATGGGTTGGTCTTTCCTTGCCTGATCCTAAACTACTTCGGGCAAGGGGCCTTGGTCTTGCGCGATGCCAGCGCTGCCGACAATCCCTTCTTCCTGATGGCACCGCAAATGCTACTGATCCCGCTGGTCATCTTGGCCACGGCCGCCACTGTGATCGCATCGCAGGCCACGATTTCGGGGGCGTATTCCATGACCCTGCAAGCCAGCCGTCTGGGCTACTTGCCTCGCGTGCGCATCTTGCACACCTCAGACAAAGAACGCGGCCAAATCTACGTGCCCAGCGTCAACTGGCTGATGCTGCTGGCGGTGATCGCGCTGGTGTTGTCCTTCAAAAGCTCTGGGGCACTGGCTGCGGCCTACGGCATTGCGGTGTCCGGCACCATGATCATCACCACCTTGCTGACCGCCTTTGTCACCCGCATCAGCGCCCGCACCTTGCGCCGTCCCACCTTGATCGCCCTGGCCGGCTTCACCTTGCTGGAAATCGGCTTCTTTGCCTCCAACCTGAGCAAACTGGGCGAAGGCGGCTGGTTCCCCTTGACCCTGGGGGCCGCCATCTTCTTGATGCTGACCACCTGGAAGGAAGGCACCGGCTTGGTCGCCGACCAACGGCGCAAGATCGACATCCCCATGGACGACTTCATCCACAGCCCCCGGCCTGATGTGCCCCATGTGGAAGGCACGGCGGTGTACCTGACGTCTGACCCGACGATTGTGCCCAGCGCCTTGTTCCACAACCTCAAGCACTACAAGGTCATGCACGACCAAACCGTGTTCCTGCATGTGCTCAATGACAACGCACCTTATGTGCATGACCAAGAGCGCCTGGACGTGGCGGACCTGGCGCCGGGTCAGTACCGGGTCACGGTGCGATTTGGGTTCAGAGAAGAGCCTGACATTCCTGCGGCCTTGGCCTTGCTCAAGCACCCTGGCCTGTCGCTCAACCCCATGAGCACCACCTTCTTCGTGGCCCGCTCATCGGTGGTGGATGGCCCTGGGTCTTTGCCCGGCTGGCGCTGCGCCTTGTACGCGTGGATGACCCGGCAAGCCGAAGGGGCGGCCACCTACTACAGCCTCCCGGCCAATCAGGTGGTTGAATTGGGAACGCAAGTGATGCTCTGAAACAGAGCCATGGCGTTCAAGACGGCATCAAGCGGAATTCTTCAAAGGCGATCCGCTTGATGCGCGGTTTGACGTGCTGCTCGTTCAAGTAATCGTTGACCGAACTGCGCACGGCATCACCAAATTGCAAGATGCGTTCGCTGCCCGTGACCTGCTCGGTGTTGAACTCGGATCCCACTTGGGCCACCAGCGACTCAAAAACGGGTTCGTAGGGCGACAAGATCTCCAGCTCTTCTTTGTCTTTGAGCATGAAGTTGACTTGGACCGACAGCGTCCGTCCATCCTGGGTCTGGGCTCGCACTTTGCTGACACCCAGCCAAGTTGGAACCGGCCGAACAACCTCTTCCGCGTTGTTCGAAACCAGTTGGTTGTAGGCCCATACTGACAGCAAAACCACAGCCATGCTTAGGCCAATCAGCAGTGCCAATTTCAGTTCATTCCCACTGGCGCCACGCTGACTGCTCGATGCCGCTGCCATGACAAAATCTCCAATTTGTTAACAGCGCAACCATACACCAAGGCACCCTCAACGACACCCTAAATAGGGGGGTGAGCCGGGATTAACGCACGCTGAGAGCCGCGCCCAGCATCACCGGCACCACCATGCCGTTGAGTTGCACATCGCGTTGCGAATGGCGCAACAAGGCACTCAGGCCGAACTCTGATTGCGCGCTCTGATCGCAGCTGTAGTCCACCGGCACCGCCCTGACGCCTTTGATCCACCCCATGGCCACGGGCAAGTCCAACACCAAGGGTCGCGCCAGGTGGACATGCCAGGCACCAGAGGACAAGTGCACGCGGCGTTGCAAGGCCGCATCCATGTCCACCTCGGACGGGAGCAGATCGATCAAACCCGCATTGAGATGCAAGTGCCCCCACAAGGTGCAACTTTGTTCGGATGTTTGCAGCTGGACCACCCACGGCGACTGGAAGGCTTCAGGCAGCAAGACCATTCCATTTTCATGGACGTGGGCTGGCTCGACGCAGGCCTCTTCCAGGCTCGAAACCGTGACATGAAAAGTCAATGGCCGCCAACGGATGGCCGCGCCTTGCATGGACACAGGAGGCGGCTCGGACTGGAGCAAGGCCATCGGCAAGGTCAGCCGTGTCCCCACGGGAGCCAGCCGCACATCGGCCACGACGCCTTGGACGGCGTCGTCAGCATCATCCCGCTCTTGTGACGCGGCGACAAAGGTCAGTGGCTGCTGGCACCAATATGTCAGCTGCTCAATCAGGCCATCCGCTCGCGAAGTCGTATCCCATGGCAGCGACAAGCGAATCTCGCCCCATGACGTCAAAGACACCAACTCGTGCGTACACAGTTGGTCATTCAAAAGGCGTGCACCCATCAGCACCTCGCCCATGCAAAACAGATCATCTCAACCCCTGCCCCTCCCTCTTAGATCACTCAGTTGGAGGGGGTTCATTTAATTTGGGGTGAGTGTGCGACAGCGCCAAAGAAAAGGCCAAGTCCGCTTTCATTGTTTTACTTTTTTTGTGCGGCACCGCCATCACTGCGCCCCATCAAGACAAGAGGTGAAAGGCCGCCCACTTGCCTTGCATAAAAGTAATGCGAATCATTCTTATCTACAGTACCAAGCAAATCACTTGAGTACTCCCCATGCGTCACACCCCTTCCCTTCGCTTGATCGCCTGTTCATCCTGGCTGGCTTTGTTCGCATCCACGGCCAGCGCTTTGGAATACCCCATTGGCACCGCTCAGAACGTGGTCGGCATGGAAGTGGGGGCCGTCTACCTGCAGCCCATCGACATGGAACCCGATGGCCACATGCGCAAGGCCTCTGAGACCGACATCCATCTCGAAGCCGATATCCATGCCCTGGCCAACAACCCCAACGGGTTTCCTGAGGGCGCATGGGTGCCGTACTTGCTGGTTCGCTTTGAAGTCACCAAGTTGGGATCGGGTGAAATCATCAAGGGCGACATGATGCCCATGGTGGCCAGCGACGGCCCGCACTATGGCGACAACATCAAGCTGGCAGGCCCCGGCAAGTATCACGTCAAGTTCACGGTCATGGCCCCCAATGCGCCAGACAACGCCATGGGCATGCATTTCGGCCGGCACACCGACCGCGCCACGGGTGTGCGCCCCTGGTTCAAGCCCGTCCAGCTGGAATGGGATTTTGCCTACGCCGGCATTGGCAAAAAAGGTGGCTACTGATGGCCACGACACGATTGGCACGGATCGCCACCGCCTGCTCGCTGGCCCTGCCCTGCACCCTTGCCCTGGCAGCGAGCGAACCCACTCCCACCTTGGCCGACTACCAAAAGCTGCAGGAGCGGGTGGAACAACTGGAGCGTGCGCAAAGCCAGACCGAGCAGGCCTTGAACACCGAACGCCTGAGCGAGAAAGAGCCCGAACTGGTCACCCGGCTCAAAGCGGTTGAATTCCAGACTTTGGAGATGCAAAAGCAAGCGCGCCAGATCGAAGCCCTGGAGGGCGTGACCGTGGGCGCCAGCCTCACGAGCGTGCTCCAAAGGGTGATGGGATCGGGCTCCCTGCCCTCTCAAGGCCCATCGCGCGCGAATTACCGGGGAGACGTTTCGGTGTCTTTGCCGGGTGGGCAAATGGGCGACATCGACGGCCGGTTCTTCACCCATTTCCGGTTTGGGCAAGGCACAGGTGTGGGCTTGCGTCCCACCTACACCAGCACGGTCAACAGCACCGCGTTTGAAACGGCCGCCGGCCCGGATGACTCCTTTGCCGTGCTGGCCCAGGCCTGGTATCAGTTGAACATTCCCTTGCCGATGGGGGGCTTCAAGCCCCACTCGCGTGAGCATCTGGAAATCAACGTCGGCAAGATGGACCCCTTCTTGTTCTTTGACCAGAACGCGGCGGCCGATGACGAAACGGCCCGCTTCATGAACAACGCCTTCGTGCACAACCCTTTGCTGGACTCGGGTGGCGACGTGGGTGTCGATGCCTATGGTTTCAGCCCCGGTGCTCGACTGGCTTATGTGAACGAGTTCAGCAAGGGGCAATCCTGGAGCGCATCCATCGGGGTGTTTGGATCGGGGCCGTCCAGCAACTTCTCGGGCTCGTTGGGCAAGCCATTTGTCATCGCCCAGATTGACACCAGTCGCAAACTGATCACCGGATTGGCGGGCAACTATCGTCTGTATGTCTGGCAAAACGGACGGGCCAATGACTTTGACGGGCTGCCCACCACCCACCGGGGTTGGGGCCTGTCAGTCGATCAACGGGTTGACGAAGACTGGACGGTCTTTGGTCGCATGGGCCGTCAAAACTCTGGCTTGGTTCGTTTTGATCGGACCTTGACTCTTGGCGTGCAAACCAACGGCAACCGTTGGGGGCGCTCCAGCGACGAGTTGGGGCTGGCTTGGGGCTCGCTTCACACCAGCTCAGCCTATCGCCAAGCCAGCGCAGACACCACGGTGGCAGGCTACGCGGCGACAGGCGCCGAACGCAGTGCCGAGCTGTACTACCGCTACAAGCTCAACGACCGCGTACAGCTGAGCCCCAACTGCCAGTGGATCTGGCGCGCAGGTGCCGATTCATCCGCAAACACCATCAAGGCGATCGGGTTTCGCATGAAGGTGGGTTTTTGATGGCACGCCCCGCTCGCTGGATCGCGCTGATGCTGGCAGCAAGCAGTCTGGGATGGCCTCAGGCCCGCGCAGACGATTTGCTCAGCTACACCGTCACGCTGAGCAAGGGACGGATCAACCCGCCAACGCTGGAGGTGCCTGCGGGCAAACGCATCAAGCTCGTGCTGCGCAATGAAGGCCCCGGCCCCAGCGAGTTTGAAAACCTGGACATGCACGTCGAGAAGATCCTGGCACCGGGAGCGCAGTCCTTCGTGGTGCTGCCGTCCCTGCGCACAGGCACCTACCGCTTCATCGACGAGTTCCACCCGGATGCGGGTGGCTTGAATCTGATCGTGAAATAAGCCCCCCATGCTCAATGCCCTAATTGTTGTCTGGCGAGAAAGCCTTGAAGCGATTCTCGTGATCACCGTCTTGCTGGCCTGGATCCACCGGCAACCCGATCCCATCTCCTTGCGCCGTGGCGTCTGGCTGGGCGCCATCGCCGGGGTAGGTTTGGCCGCGCTGCTGGGCTGCGCAACCTATGCGGCGCAGAGCCAATTGCAAGGCCAGATGCTGGAGGTCTTCCAGGCTTGCATGGCCTTTGTGTCTGCGGCCTTGGTGGTTCAGATGGTGGTCTGGATGCGGAGCCATGGTGCCAAGATGCGCCACCAACTCGAAGCCCGCGCGGGCCAGGCTGCAGGCGCCTTGGGCGTGGGCGTGGTCAGTGCGCTGGCCGTGGCCCGAGAAGGGGCCGAGACTTTGATGTTTCTGTATGGCCTGGGCCTGGATGCCGGCGCCCGGACCTTATGGATCGGCGCAGCCCTGGGCTTGGTTGCAGCCATCGCGTGCTCGGCCGCGATCACGCGTGGGGCGCGCTACATGAGTTATCGCGCTTTGCTGCGAATGGGCGAAGCGCTGCTGCTCGTTTTGGCTGCCGCCATGTTGGGACAAGGCATGGAGCGGCTGATCGGGCTGGACTACTTACCGGTCTTGTTGGACCCGGTGTGGGACAGCTCTTCTTGGCTGGACGACAGCACGGGCCTGGGGCACATCTTGTCATCCTTTGCAGGATACCGATCACGGCCCAGCGGCACGCTGTTGTTGGCTTACTTCGCGTTTTGGAGCGGGGTGGCTTTCTTGCTGCGACCAAGCCCAAGCCGGCGCATCAGCCATCACCCCCATCGGGCTTGATCATGAACACCTCTGTGACAAGGCTGGCCAGCCTGGGCCACGCGCTGCAACGCCACCGGCCTGTGGTGATCGCTCTGCAATGGGCGGTCGTGGCCTGCTACATCGTGCTGGTCGTGGTACCGGCCTTCATGCCGATGCCGCCCGCTGAGGCCACCATCACATCCAATCTGCGGCTGTTTGCCCAGTTCGCGTTTTGGGGCATCTGGTGGCCTTTTGTCATCTTGAGCGTGATGCTGTTCGGCCGCATGTGGTGCGGCGTCTTGTGTCCAGAAGGCGCCTTGACCGAATGGGCCAGCCACCACGGGCTGGGCCGCAGCATTCCCCGGTGGATCCGTTGGAGCGGCTGGCCCTTTGTGGCCTTTGTCTGCACCACCATCTATGGTCAGCTGATCAGCGTGTATGAATACCCGCAAGCCACTCTGCTGATCCTGGGGGGCTCCACCTTGGTCGCCATGGCGGTCGGCTTTGTGTTTGGACGCGGCAAACGGGTCTGGTGCCGTTATCTGTGTCCGGTCAGCGGCGTCTTTGGTCTGCTGGCCAAAGTGGCGCCCATGCACTATCGGACCGACGCCGAGCAGTGGGTTCAACACACCGGCCCGCGCACCCGCGTCAATTGCGCGCCCTTGTTGGACATGCGCCATTTGAGCAGTGCGTCTGACTGCCATGCCTGCGGCCGATGCAGCGGCCACCGCAATGCGATTGCGCTGTCATGGCGCTCACCTTGCCAAGAGATCGTGTCTGCCCCCGCCAGCCCAGCCCAACGCTACCCGGCCCGCTTGCTGGTGTTTGGCATTTTGGGGTTGGCACTGGGCGCATTTCAGTGGACTGTGAGCCCGATCTTTGTCAGCCTCAAACAAGCCGCCGCGCAGTGGCTGATCAACCATGAGCACTACGCCTTGCTGCAAGACAACGCGCCATGGTGGCTGCTGACCCACGTGCCCGAGGCTGGCGATGTGTTCAATTGGCTCGATGGGCTCGCCATCCTGGCTTACCTGGCGCTTACCACCGCCGTCATTGGCGGATCGACCTGGTTGGCGCTGATGGGCGCGGCGCGCGTGCTGGGCGCCCCTCGCCAGGGCTGGTCATCCTTGGCGATGGCCTTGGTGCCGCTGGGTGGCACCAGCCTCTTTCTGGGTCTGTCCATGCTGACCTTGACCCAGTTGCGGGCCGACGGCGTGGTGTTCAGCTGGATGGGGTGGGCACGCGCGCTTGTGCTGTGCGGCGGCCTGGCTTGGTCTGCCTGGTTGGGACTGCGCCTGATCGGCCCGCGCAAGGCGTCCATCGCTCGGCGGGTGGGCGCGGGTTTGTGCTTCGCGGTGCCGCTGACGCTGGTGGGTGCCAGCTGGATCGGTGTCTTCTACTAGGCCCAGGCGAGCATGAATGCGATCGGTCTCACACCGGATCGCATTCACGCACCATTACATCAGTCCTTGAACACGGGCGTTTGCTTGGTCATGCCCGCCATCATGGAGGCGGTCAAGTCATTGGACATCAGCATGGCGGCATTCCAGGTGGCGATGTAGTTCAAGCCATCGGCCACCGAATGGTCGCGGGCGTAGTTCAACATCTCTTTGGTGCCACGGATGGACAGGGGCGACTTGGCTGCGATCTGGGTCGCCAGTTCGCGCACGCCGGCTTGCAAGGCTTCACGTGATTCGTACACCTTGTTGACCAGACCGATGGCCTGGGCTTCAGCGGCGTCGACCTTGCGGCCCGTGTAGGCCATCTCGCGCACGATGCCCTGGTTGCCAATCAGCTTGGGCAGACGCTGCAAGGTGCCGACGTCGGCCGTCATGCCGATGTCAATCTCTTTGATGGTGAAGTAGGCGTCGGCTGAGCAATAGCGCATGTCGGTGCAACAGATCAGGTCCACGCCACCGCCCACGCAACCGCCGTGGATGGCCGCCAGCACGGGCTTGCGGCAGCGTTCCATGCTGGTCAGGGTGTCTTGCATGTCCAGGATCACGCGGCGCAGGTTTTCGCGGGTGCGGGCTTCGCAATCGTTCTTGATCTGGGGCAGCAGGCCCATCATCATCTGCAGGTCGATGCCCGAGGTGAAGTGCTTGCCTTCGCCTTCGATGATGGCCACGCGGGCATCCACGTTCTGATCGATCCAGGTGAAGGCCTTGCGGATGTCTTGCCACATCTCGGCATTCATCGCATTGGCCTTTTCAGGGCGGTTCAGACGAACGGTGGCAACGTGTTGGTCCAGCGAAACGCTGACGGTGTCGAAGTTCATGTGTGTATCCAGTCTCAGAGCTTGGCTTTGTACGCAGGCAGGTAGGCCGCCAGGCGGGCGCCCATTTCAGCACCCAAGGCTTGCAAACCATTGAAGGGTCGAATCATGACCTCAAAATCCACGATCTTGCCTTGCTCATCAAAGCGAATCATGTCGATGCCCTTGACCGACTTGTCGCCCACATCGGCACTGAACTCCAGCACCACGCTCAAGCCATCGGCCGAAGCCAATTGGCGGTGATACGTGAAGTTGCTGAAGACCTGGATCACCGTGCTCAGGATCAGTTGCACGGCTTCGGCACTGACGTAAGGCTTGAAGGCCATGGGCGAGCGGAACACCGCCTCGTCATGCAGCAAGCTGCGCAGCTTGTTCAGGTCTTTGGTGGCCACCATCTCGTGCCATTGCGCCAACGAGGCGGCCACGGCGGGCTTGAGTTGTTCGTCCAACGAGCTCATGGAAATCTCCTGATGAGGGGTCTAAGGGACACGACAGGTGACAGCGAGCGGCATGTAGCCGCTCACTGTGCACCCAATCCCGCTTAGATGGAAGCGGCCAGTTCAGCGCCTTGCTTGATGGCGCGCTTGGCGTCCAGCTCAGCGGCCACATCGGCGCCACCAATCAGGTGCACCTTCTGGCCTGCAGCAACCAGGCCGTCTTGCAGCGCGCGGTAAGGCTCTTGGCCCGCGCACATGATCACGTTGTCCACGGGCAGAACTGTGTCCTGGCCGCCCACGGTGATGTGCAAGCCGGCGTCGTCAATCTTGCGATAGGTCGCGCCCGAGATCATGTCCACATCGCGGTTCTTCAACGAGGTGCGGTGGATCCAGCCCGTGGTCTTGCCCAGGCCATCACCGACCTTGCTGGTCTTGCGCTGCAGCAGGTAGATCTTGCGAGGGGCCTTGTCCAGATGGGCTTGCTTGACACCACCGCGCTCGGCGTAACCGGTGTCGATGCCCCATTCGGCGTAGAACTTGTCCTTGTTCAAGGCAGGGCTGTCGCCTTCGTGGGTCAGGTACTCGGACACGTCAAAGCCAATGCCGCCGGCGCCGATCACGGCCACGGTCTTGCCCACATGCTTGCCGTCGCGCAACACGTCCAGGTAGCTCAGCACCTTGGGGTGGTCCACGCCTTCGATCGGAGGCGTGCGAGGCACCACGCCCGTGGCCAGCACGATCTCGTCGAACTCGCCCTTGACCAGGTCGTCCACGCTCACCCGGGTGTTGAACTTGGCGTTCACGCCGGTGGCCTTGATGTGGTTGCGGAAGTAGCGCAGGGTCTCATAAAACTCTTCCTTGCCCGGCACCTTCTTGGCGATGTTGAACTGGCCACCCACGTCGCTGTCAGACTCAAACAAGGTGACTTGGTGGCCACGCTCGGCCGCAGCCGTGGCAAAGCTCAAACCGGCTGGGCCCGCGCCCACCACGGCGATGCGCTTGGAGGCGCCGGTGCGCACGAACTTCAATTCGGTCTCGTGGCAGGCACGGGGGTTGACCAGGCAGGATGTGATCTTGCCGTTGAAGGTGTGGTCCAGGCAGGCTTGGTTGCAACCAATGCAGGTGTTGATTTCGTCCGAGCGACCTTGTTCAGCCTTGCGCATGAAGTAAGGATCGGCCAGGAAGGGACGCGCCATCGAGATCAAATCGCTGCAGCCATCGGCCAGCACTTGCTCGGCCACTTCAGGTGTGTTGATGCGGTTGGTGGCGACCAGGGGGATGTTGACCTGGCCCTTCATCTTCTTGGTCACCCAGGCAAACGCGGCGCGGGGCACCGAGGTGGCGATGGTGGGAATGCGGGCTTCGTGCCAGCCGATGCCGGTGTTGATGATGGTCGCGCCAGCGGCTTCGATGGCCTTGGCCAGTTGCACCACTTCTTCAAAGCTAGAGCCGCCATCGACCAAGTCCAGCATGGACAAGCGGTAGATGATGATGAAGTTGGGGCCGACCTTTTCGCGCACGCGGCGCACGATTTCGACCGGGAACTTGATGCGGTTTTCGTAGCTGCCGCCCCACTCGTCGGTACGCTGGTTGGTGCGTGCGGCGATGAATTCGTTGATCAGATAGCCTTCAGAGCCCATCACTTCCACGCCGTCATAGCCGGCTTGTTGGGCCAGGCCCGCGCAACGGGCAAAGTCGTTGATGGTTTGCTCGACTTCGGCGCTGGTCAATTCGCGCGGAGGCATGGGCGAGATCGGGGCGCGGATGGGGCTGGGGCCGACCAAAGCAGGATGGTAGGCATAACGGCCAAAGTGCAGGATCTGCATGGCGATCTTGCCGCCGGCATCGTGCACGGCCTGGGTGACCACTTTGTGGTGTTCGGCTTCTTCTTCCGTGGTCAAACGCGAGCCACCAGGGAAAGGACGGCCATCGTCATTGGGCGAAATGCCGCCGGTCACGATCAGGCCCACGCCGCCACGGGCGCGCTCGGCATAAAACTCGGCCATGCGCTCGAAGCCGTTTTTGGCCTCTTCCAGGCCCACGTGCATCGAACCCATGATGACGCGGTTGGGCAAGGTGGTGAAACCAAGGTCAAGCGGCTGCAGCAGTTTGGGGAAAGCAGTCATGTCGTGTCCTGAAAGCGTTCGGTTGTCAGATCGTGAAAGATAACCCGGTTGCCCAGGGCCAGAAGCCCCAACTATGCAACCAGTTGCATGAATGTATGCCAAGCCTCGCGTTTATGCAACTGGTTGCATAGTTGAGGTGTCGCCCTTAGACTCCCCCCATGTCCCTTGCACACGCTTTGATGACTTCTTTGCTGGAGAAGTCATGCTCTGGCTACGACCTGGCCCGTCGGTTTGACAAATCGATTGGCTTTTTTTGGCGCGCCACGCATCAGCAGATCTACCGCGAGCTGGCCCGGATGGAGCAGGCCGGCTGGATCGCGTCTGCCGCCGCGCCAGATGGGGGCAAGACACGCAAACGCATCTACCAGGTGCTGGATGCGGGCCAGCAGGAATTGAAGCGCTGGGCGCGCGAGCCGGCCCCGCCCCAGGACATGCGCGAAGAATTGATGGTGCGCCTGCGCGCCGATGCCGTCCTGGGCCCCTTGGGTTTAGAGGACGAGTTGGCTCGGCGCAAAGTGCTGCACGAAGAAAAGCTGGCGGGCTACCGTGCCATTGAGGCGCGGGACTTTCCGCCCGGTCGGGTCTTGAGTCGGGAGGCTCAGATCCAGCACATGATCCTCAAAACCGGGATCATGTTTGAAGAAGGCTGGGCCAAGTGGTCGGGCGAAGCCCTCGATTTGTTGCGCCAAACGGCTGACACAGCCCCCAAGATGTGAGTTGATACCGAAATAGGGCTCAGGCTGGGCACGGTTTGGTCGATAGGCAAGCATGTCCGCCGCCTAAACTGCGGCTTCTGGTGCCGTTGGCAGTTTTGACGGCCCCCCTTTTCGTCTGAGAGAAGGACGCTGCGTCGCTCATGAACTGCAACGTGAAACAGGCCCTTGCGCCCCGTTTGAGCGCCATCGCTCGGTGGTTGGCTGTGGCCATGGTGGCCGGGCTCGGCATGGCTTTGCCTGCCTGGGCGGATGAGTCATCGGCCGCCTCATCGGGCTCACCATTGCCGGCTGCTGGCCCCTCGGGCTTGAAGTTCAGCGGCTTTGGCACCTTGGGCTACTGGCTGAGCAACGGCCCCGACGACTTGCGCTTTCGGCGAGAGCTGGGCCAAAACATCCCCCGCCTGGAGCATCACCACGAGCGCGCCGACTCGCGCCTGGGCTTGCAGTTGAACTACCAGGCCAGCGACAAACTGGAATGGGTGGGCCAGGTCGTGGCCCGCGAAAAGGCCGACTCCCGGGTGTTCAACTCGGTGGAATGGGCCTTCCTCAAATACCACCCCACGCAGGACACGCAGTTGCGCCTGGGCCGCGTCGGCCTGGACCTGTTCATGCTGTCCGATTACCGCAGCGTGGGCTATGCCTACAACTGGGTCCGCCCTCCGACTGAGTTCTACGGCTGGATCCCCTTTTATTCGATTGACGGTGGCGACGTCGTCAAAGCCATCCCGGTGGGTGAAGGCCAACTCAAAGTCAAAGTCTTTGGCGGCCAAACCAAGAGCGCCATGCCCTGGGGGGCCGACAGCTACAAACTGCGGGCCGACATTGGGGGCCTGGGTGTCACCTGGGAGAGTGACGAGTGGCGCTTGCGGGCCTTTCACACCCGCTTGAAGTTCAAAGACAACGCGCCTTACGGTGATCTGATCCCCTATTTGCAAGCCGCTGCACCCGTCTGGCCTGGCGGTGCACAGTACATCGACGATCTGCAACTGCAAGGCCAACGCTTGAGCTACAGCGTGCTGGGCGCGGCCTGGGATCACGATGGCTGGCAAGTGTCATCAGAAGTGGCCTTCACCGGCGCCTCCACCACCTTTGCACCGCAAGGCACCACCGCTTATGTGTCGGTGGGCCATCGGTTTGACAAGTGGGTGCCTTATGTCAGCTTTGCCCGCAGCTGGGACAGCAGCAAGCTGGAGCTGACGGCTCCGCCCATCAGTGCGCTTGACGCCGTTGCCGCCAACATCCAATACGCCTATACCTCCACGCACACGAGGCAGTACACCGCCTCAGGTGGGGTGCGATGGGACTTTGCGGATCGCATGGCGCTGAAACTGCAATGGGATCGCACTGTGGTGGCTGCGGACAGCACGCAGATGTGGGGCTTGGGACCGGTCGTGTGGAACGGCGGCGCCAAGCATGTGTGGTCCGCCACGTTGGATTTCACCTTCTGACGATCATGCGTACCACCCCTACCCTCACCGCCCTCCTGCGCTGCGCATTCACGGTCTGCGTCTTGGCAGGTGTACAACTCTTTGGCGGCGTCGCCCACGCGCAAAGCCAAGCCACGACCACCCTGCTTGTCATCGTCAGCAACAAGACCCCCACCCCCACGATGACCAACAAGGACGTGGCCGACCTGTACCTGGGCCGCACGCGCCACCTGTCCAACGGGCAGATGGTGGTCCCCTTGGACAACCCGGCGGCCGCCCCCATCCGTGCGCGCTTTTACAAGGCGCTGACAGGCAAGGCCATCACCGACATCAATGCCTATTGGGCACGCCTGCTGTTCACCGGACAAAGCTCGCCACCGCAACCCATGGCAGACACCAATGCCCTGCTGGAAGCCGTGCGCACCACCCCCGGCGCCATGGCGTATGTGGAACAAAGCCAGGTCACCAACCCCGAAGCCATGGGACTCAAGGTGATCTTGAGCATTGCCGCGCCATGAAGTTCTGTTACCGCTCGCTCCAAGCCTATCTGACCTTCATTGCGGCGGTGACCACGCTCGTCCTGACGTCCATTTCCGGTGTCCTTGTCTACCACTTTCAAACGGCCAAGTCTGAAGACGAAAGCCGGGCCCTGATCAAAAGCCTGATGGCCACGGTCTACAACACCGCCGCCATTGCCACCTTTGCCAACAACCAGCAAATTGGCCAGGATGCCATCGGGGGCCTGCTCAAGAACGACGTTGTCCAACGGGCCGAGTTGACCGGCAACCGAGGCCTGAAGGTCGTCAGCGAGCGCCCAGGCAATCAGGCCCGCAATACACCCCTGGTCGAACCCATTCGTTCGCCCTTCAGTGACGACGAAGTGGTGGGCACCTTGTCGGTCGAGCCCAATCGCGAATGGATCGCGCAAAAGGCCCGAGAGTCTGCCTTGACCATGGTGGGCTGGATGGCCGCCATCATCGTGGCCACGGCCATCATCTCGATGGCCATCATTCGCCGCACGCTGACCGACCCGCTGGTGACAGTGGTCAAACAACTCAACAAAATCATTCCGGGCCAACCGGCCACGCTGATCATTCCGGACCATCTCAAGCGCAATGAAGTGGGCGTGCTGGTCAGCGGCATGAATGATTTGCTCGACGGGGTGCGGCAAGCGCTCAACTCCGAGCGCGTGATGCGCAGCCAGGTGGAAGAGACCGATGCGCAACTGCGCGTGGCCATGTCGCAAACCGAGGCGGCAGCCAAAGCAAAAGAAGACTTCTTGGCCTCCATGAGCCACGAGATCCGCACCCCGCTCAACGGGGTCATTGGCACGCTGGACCTGCTGTCCCTGGGCGAGCTCAACGGCAGCCAACGCGAGCAGGTCAACGCCATGCGCGAGGCCTCCAACTCGCTGCTGGGCATCATCAATGACATCCTGGACTTCTCCAAGATCGAGGCCGGCAAACTGGACATCAACCCCGAACCCGTCAACCTGCCGCAGGTGCTGGGGTCGGTCATCAACCTGTACCGCGACACCGCCAGCAGCAAGGGCTTGACCCTGGATCTGAAGTTGTCAGGCGTCGATCAAACCGTGATGTGCGACCCGCTGCGCATCCGCCAGATCGTCAGCAACCTGATCAGCAACGCGCTGAAGTTCACCAAAGAAGGCGGCGTCACCATCAAGGCGCGCGCCCTGCCTAAAGGCAGCAAGCAATTGCAGCTGCGCATTGATGTCAGCGACACCGGCATCGGCATCCCGCTGGAGTCGCAATGGAAGGTGTTCTCGGCCTTTTCGCAAGCCGAAGCAGACACGGCCAAAAAATTTGGCGGCACCGGCCTGGGCCTGGCCATTTGCAAACGCCTGTGCCAACTGATGGGCGGCACCATCTCGCTCAAGAGCACACCGGGCAAAGGCACCACCTTCTCGATTGAGGTGCCGCTGGACCTGACCGAACACGCCCCCATTGCCACCGACCTGGATGACCTGGCCAAACAGTTCCGCCCCGCTGCGGCTGGCAGCCGGCTGCTGACCGTGGAAGAGGCCGAAGCCCAAGGTTGCCTGATCGGCCTGGTGGACGACCACCCCATCAACCGCTATGTCTTGAGCCGCCAGTTGACCTTGCTGGGCTTCACCTCCGTGTCAGCCGAAGATGGCTTGCAAGCCCTGGAGATGAGCCACCAACACAAGCTGGCCCTGCTGATCACCGACTGCCAAATGCCGGGCATGGATGGCTATCAATTGGCCAGGGCCATCCGCGAAGAAGAAGCCCAAAGCGGGCGCCCGCCTCTGCCCATCTTGGCCTGCACTGCGGCGGCCCTGCAAGGCGAAGCCGAGAAGTGCCAGGCCGCCGGCATGAGCGACTACATGACCAAGCCGCTGCAAGTGCCTGTGCTGGCTGCCATGCTGAGGAAGTGGGGCCCGGCCTTGCCTGCCTTGCCCGCAGTGACCGAAGAGCCCGCGCCAGAGGCCTTGTCAGCAAAGGCATCCGCCTTGGCCCCCATCGACGTGGCCTATTGGGAGCGTCAAACCAGCGGCGAAGACGAGCTCAAAACCATGCTGGCCGAGCAGTTCATCCAAACCACGCAGGGTGATTTGACCCGGCTGCGTGAGTTGGTCAAGCACGACCACGAGGCCGCGCGGGCTCAGGCTCATCGCATCAAGGGTGGCGCGGTGGCCGTGGGCGCCCAGGTGCTGGGGCAACTGTGTGAAGAGCTGGAACAAGCCTTCTTGCACCATGATGAGCTCACCTTGACTCGCCTGGTCCAGGCACTGGACCACGAGATCAGCCGGGTCATTGCCTGGCTAGACGGCGAAGTCCATACAGCCAAAGAAGCTTGAAAACTCAAGCCAACCGATAAGCCGCAATGAGCGCTTGCAACTGAGCCGCCTGCCCAGACAACTCTTCAGCGGTGGCCGACAGTTGCTCTGAAGCCGACGCGGTTTGCTGCGTCGTCGATGACAGCTCGTTCATGCTCGCATTCAAGGTCGACACGCCGTCGGACTGCATCTGAGACACCTGGGCAATCTCTTGCACCAGATCTGAGGTCTGGCGAATGGCTGGCACCATTTTGGCCAGCAAAGTACCCGCCAACTCTGCGGTGTGCACGCTGTCAGAGGCCACTTGGCCAATCTCCATGGCTGCTTTTTGGCTGCGCTCGGCCAGCTTGCGCACTTCGGCCGCCACGACGGAAAAGCCTCGTCCTTGCTCGCCCGCCCGAGCCGCCTCGATCGCGGCGTTCAAGGCCAGCAAGTTGGTTTGATAGGCGATGTCGTCAATGATCCGAATACGCGAGACGATCGACTTCATCGCCTCCACGGTCTGGGCCACTGCCGCACCCCCTTCTTGGGCTTCTTTGGCCGCCTCCACCGCGATCCCATTGGTCAGGCTGGCGCTGCTCGCATTGCGCGTGACCGATTCCGACATCTCGTGAATGGACTGGCCGGTCTGCTCCACGCGGCTGGACTGGGTCAGCGCCGAGTCAGACAAACTGGCCGACGTCTGCGACACCTGGGCCGCCGCAGAGGCCAGTTGCTCGGACGCCAGGCGCACCTTCACGAGCGTCTCGCTCATGGTGCTCACCATGTGGTTGAAATACTCGCCCACCTGTTTGAAAAAACCACTCTTGCCGTCCAGGCGTGCCTGTCGAGAAAAATCCCCACTCGCGGCGCCAGAGGCCAGGTCCGCCAATTCACGCTCGGCTTCCAACTGGTCCGTGCAATCCATCCACTGCCCGATCGAGCCGACGTTCTGGCCTTGCGGGTCTCGCACCGGCGCCGTGGTCAGATCGTAAGTGCGTCCCCCCAACACCATGCGGGTGTGAACGGTACCCGTCAGCCCTCGCAGCCGGGCCAATGCCGCAGTTGGGTCCGCGTAAAACATGCCAATCGAACGCCCGACCACACGGTCTGGGTCGAAGTCAGGAATGGTCGTGCGAAACGCCTGCGCGTCGCGGCGCAGCACCTGATGCAAGGCCTCGTTGATGTACACGATGGAGCCATTGGCATCGGCAATGCGAACGGGCATGGCGGCCACATCGAGGGCCTGTTTGACCCGTCCATTCTCTGCCGCCTGTCGATCGGCACTGTCGCGCGCCGCGCGTTCCGCCCCCACGTCATGCCAGACCAGCACACGGCCGATCAGTTGGCCCGCTTGATCTCGGCAAGGCGTCGCACTGATCCCGAGCAAGAGCTCTCCCACGCGCAACTCACCCGACGCATCGTTTGAGGCCGCGTTCAGCAAGGATGGAGGCGTCACCCACCCGGACAGGTCAGGCAAGGCCCGCCCCTGCAGTTGCGTCCAGGATGTGTTTTTCCCTGTGGTCGACAACACCGCTTCATGCAGCCGGAGCAACTGCGTCAACGCCGCCGACATGAACTGGACCCGGCCCGACGCATCCAGCGTCATCACGGCCGCGGCGCCTGCCTCAACGGCCAGCCGCAAACGCAAATTGTCCGCTTCGGACTGCTGCAGCCGCTCAGTCAGTGCCGCCACTTGGTGGTCTGACTGCTGCTGATGGTCCCGCGCGGCCCCCAGTTGCTGATGCAATCGGTGCAACTGCGCTGCCAGCTTGGCCATCGGTGCGGAGGAAGGGGGCGCTTCAGCCCAAGGGGCCTGCCCTTTGGCCACACGATCCACCGCCAATTCAAACTCACCCAACAGCCCAGGAACCAAACGGGCAGAAACAGAAGTCGACCAACTCATTCTCACCTTCCTTGATCAGGCAGATACCCATTGTTCTGTGCCGCGCTGCGCTTCAGTGACGCGCTCCCCCTGGGGCTTCTTGCCCGCCCCCACCGCCAAGCGATAGCTCGCCACCATGGCCTGCAGCAGCGAGGCCTGAGCTTGCAATTGCTCGGCCGTCGATGCCAGGGCTTCCGATGCGTGAGGGTTCAAGGGGTCTTGCAGCAATTCGGTCGTGTGGTTGATGGCCGGCACCATCTGAGCCAGCAAAGCGCCCGCCTTTTCAGCCAGCATTGCGCTGGGCTTGGGCAAGCGTTCACTCTCAGGTTGGCGGGCCAAGGCCTGAATGGTTTGCTGCACACTCAGGGTGGACTGTGTCACCTGAGCCAGGGCATTGCCCAGTTGTTCGGTCGCGGCCCGCACGGGGGCAATGGTCTCACCCATGGACTGGACGACGGCGTTGAGTTGCCGGCCAATTTGGCGGTACACACCGTCAATGCCATCCAGCGAAGCAAGCTTGGCATAGTCGCCTTGCGACACGCGATCGGCCAACGCGCTGAAGGCACGTTCAGCCAACCAGGCGTCGGTGCAGTCCACCCACTGGCAGACCACGGCCACCAGTTGGCCATCGGCATCGCGAATGGGGGTGTCCGTCACATCGTAGGTGCGGCCACCCAGCACCTTGCGGCTGGTTTGGCGTGCCGTCAAGCGCTTCAAGGCGGCAACGGCCGCAAAGGGATCGCTGTAGAACATGCCGGCTGAGCGGCCCAACACGGCATCGGCCTGGAAGCTGCCATTGGCAGCCTTGAAGGCGGCGGCGTGCTCCCCGGCCAGTTGGATCAAAGCCTGGTTGGCCATGCAGATCTGGCCGTTCAAGTCCACAACGTGGGTGGGCGTCACGCTCAGGTCGAGCACTTGCTTGAGTTGAGCCAACTCCGTGTCCAAGGCCGAGTGCTGCGACTTCGTGACCAAGGTCGCCGTCAGGTCGCGCCAAATGACCACATGACCGGCGACTTCCAACTTGCGGTCGCGAATGGCCTGAGCACGCAAGGCAAAGGTCAAGCCGGCAAAGCGCAATTCGGTTTCCACATCCGAGGTGGGCAAGATGGTCAGGTCTGCGCCATCGGCCGCCTGCGAAAAGGCCTCCAGGCGTTGGCCCACCAGGCGGTCCAGATCAACCTGAGGCAACACGGCCTTGATCTTGCCTTGGTGCTCTTTGAGCATCTTGGCCAGTGTCTTGGTCACAAACAGGATCACGCCGTCTTCGTCAGTGATCAGCGCATCGGTTTGGGTGGCGTCCAGCGCAGCGCGCAGACGCAAGGTATCGGTGGCCCACTGCGCCATCTCGTCTTGCTGGTCGTCTTGTTCCAGCTTCAAGGCATCATAGGACTTGGCGAAGGCTTGCTGGCGTTCCTGGACATGGCTGAGTTGGCGCAACAGACGCGCAGCCTCGTCACCATTGTCCGTGGCAAAGGGGACGGGGCCCGAGGCCTCAGCCATGGACTGGGCCAAGGTCAACACTTCTTTCATCGGACGGGCAGCAGAGCGCCCGACCAGCCAGGTCCACGCTCCGGCAGCCAGGCCCGTGGCGGCCACGCAGGCGGCCACGATTTGGGGGTGAGCCAACTCCAGTTTGACAGCGCCTGTCAAAGCCAGCCCCGCTGCAGAAACTGCCGTCAAAGCCAGCACCCCAGTGAATTGGGCCGCGAATTTGGTGGCGACCGAAACTTGGCGAAGCAGCTGTGTCATGACGTCCCTTTCGTGCAGGAGCAAGGCTCCAAATACATTCCAGATCGTGGCATTGGCACGGCAGGTGAAAGGCGTGAAATAAACGGTCTCGCCTGCCTCTATTTACAAATGAAGCGAGCAATATTCACGCCCAGGCGTGCAAAAGCCCGCTCACGTTGACGACAGTCATTTAACGATGTAAAAGGAAATATCGCAACCGCCGCTGAAGGTGAAATCATGGGAAACAGCTTCCACACCCTGAGCGACCTGTTTCGCCAGTTGGGTCTACCCGACACTCGTGCCGATATTTCGCGTTTCATCGCCTTGCATCGGCCTCTGCCCCAGTCCATGCCATTGGCAGATGCGCCCTTCTGGCGGCCGAATCAGGCTCAATTCCTGCGGGAAGAAGTGGCCGAGGATGCCGACTGGGCTGAAATCGTGGACACCCTGGATGCCAGTTTGAGGCACCCGGGCCCCACGCTGATGCCCATGCAAACGCCGCTATGGCCGAGCTGAAGGCTGAATGGAAGGCCGAATTGACCGCCGGTAGACAGGACCGGTGATCAGAGCCCCCCGCCCAAGGCCTGATACAGCGTGGTCAACGCGTTCAGGCGATTGAGGCGGTTTTGCGCCAGGTTGTTTTCAGCCTGGCGGCGGGACTCCTGCGCGTCCAACCAGGTCTTCAAGGGCACAGCCCCCGCGCGATAACGCGCTTCGCTCAAGCGTTCACCCGTTTGCGCGGCCTGCAGAGCCTGGTCCAGCTTGATGCCTTGGTCTTCGTATTGCAGGCGCGCCGACAGCGCGTTTTCCACATCGGCCAGGGCTTGATACCAGCTTTGGCGGTATCCCAGCACCGCCACTTCGTAGTCGGCTTGCGAGATCGCCACGCTGCGTTGCATGTCGCGCCACTGCACAAAGGGCAAGACCAGACCGGCGCCCAGCGTGCCAATGGGATCGCTCAACACCTTCGACAAGGCCGTGCTGCTGCCTCCCACGCTGCCGGTCAAGGTCAAGCTGGGGTAGAAGCTGCCCCGCGTGGCATCCACCGTCGCCAGGGTCTTGCGCAGACGCAACTCGGCTGCACGTAAGTCTGGACGACGTGTCAACAAGGACGCCGGCGCATCGGCCTGCACCACGGGCAAGGCCCCATCGGGCAAGCGCAGGGCTTCCTGCTTGGCCACCGCTGGCGGGGCATCAAACAAGATGGCCAAGGCGTTGCGAGCCTGCACCCGTTGTTGCAACCATTGGGTGTGACTGGCCTCTTGTGCCGCCAAAGCCTGCGTGGCCTGCGCCACTTCCAGCCCTGAGGCGCCGCCTACTTTGTATTGCGCCTCGACCAACTGCAGCGTCTTGCGGGCGTAGTCGATGCTTTGTTGGCTGGCCTCGACGCGCTGGTTCAAATAGCCCACTTGCCAGTACAGATTGGCCACCGTCCCCACCAGGGACATGGCCGCCGCTTGCCGGTCTTGCTCGGTGGCCTGGGCTTCCCAATCAGCCGCGTTGCGCAAGGCGGCCAGGCGGCCCCACAAATCGACCTCCCAACTCACGCTGCCCGTCACCGTGTTCAGGCGCGTGGTGGTGCCGCCATCCAAGGGCCGCGACGCCGTGCTGCTGCCTTTGACGCTCACAGACGGCAATTGATCGCTGGCCGCTTGGCCCGCCACCAGTTGCGCACGCCTCACCTTGATGGCCGCCTGGGCCAGGTTGTTGTTGCGTGCCAGCGCGTCTTGAATCAACTGCGTCAGCACCGGGTCGTTCATGCCCTGCCACCAGGGCGTCAAGGTGCCAGCGCTTTGTTCCGAACCCTGCTGCTGCCAGCGCTGCGGCACCTTCACATCTGGCTGCTGGTAAGACCCGGTAGAAGCGCAGGCCCCCAGCATGGCCACCACTGCGGCCACTCCCACCCATGTCACCCGAGGTTTGAACTGTTGTGTGCTCACACTGTGCTTTCTCATGTCCATTCACTGCCGCGACAGGGCATCCACGGGGTCCAGACGGGCGGCATTGCGGGCAGGCAAAAAGCCAAACACCACGCCAATCAAAGACGACACGCCAAACGCCACCGCGATGGAAGAAATCGAATAGACCAAGGTGAATCCGCCCGAGCCGAATTTGTCAAACAGCACCCCCACCCCCAGCGCCAGTCCGATCCCCAAAATGCCACCGATCAGGCACACCAGCACGGCTTCGATCAGGAACTGGCGCAGGATGTCGCTCTGCCGCGCCCCGACGGCCATGCGCACGCCGATCTCTTGGGTGCGCTCCGTCACCGACACCAGCATGATGTTCATCACCCCGATGCCGCCCACGATCAGCGAGATCACGGCAATCGACGAGATCAGCAAGGTCATGGTCTGCGTGGTGCTTTCAATGGTCTGGCGGATGCTGTCGCTGTTGCGCACAAAGAAGTCTTGCGTGCCATGGCGCTGCGCGATCAGCTTGGTGATGCCCTGCTCGGCCGCCGCAGACGGCACGTCATCACTGATGCGCACGGTGATGTTGCGCAGCCAGCGCACACCCAGCAAGCGGCGCATGGCCGTGGTGTAAGGCACCCAGACATTGAGGTTGTCCGAGATCATGAAGCCGCTTTCTTGCGGCGACGTCACCCCAATGATGCGCACCGGCACCGAGCCCAGAAAGATCACCTGCCCCACGGGCTTCTCGCCGTTAGGGAACAGGGCCTTTTGCGTGTTGGGGTCGATCACCGCTTCCTGCGTTTGGCGGCGCACGCTGTCAGCATCAAATGCCTGCCCCTGCGCCATGGTGTAGCCCTTGACGCGGAAGAAGTCCTCACCCACCCCCGTGATGTTGGCCGTGGCTTCCACATTGCCCCGCCGCAAGGTCACGCTGGTGCTGACCGTGGGCGTGACGCTGTCCACATAGCTCAACTGCGACAAGGCGTCGGCATCGGCCGGCACCAGGGTGCGAATGCGCCCGGCTTGCCGGTCGCCAAAGTTCTTGCCCGGGAAGAGGTCAATCGTGTTGGTGCCCATGGCCGCAATGTCCTTGAGCACCCGCTGGCGCGAGCCCTCGCCCAAGGCCACCATGGACACGACCGACGCAATGCCGATGATGATGCCCAGCATGGTCAGCAAAGTCCGCAGCCGGTGCCCAGCCATCGCCCGCAAGGCCATGGTGAAGGCCTCGGTGAAGCGGTCCCAATTGGCGCGCCAGGGGTGTGGCGGCGGGGTGCCCTCTTCCCGCTTGGCGGTGCGGGTGGGGTCCTCGCCATCCTTGTACTTGTCGGACACGATTTCGCCATCAGCGACTTCGATGATGCGTTGCGCATACTGCGCCACCTTGGGGTCATGGGTCACGATGATGACCGTGTGCCCGTCGGCGTGCAGTTCGCGCAGGATGCGCATCACCTCTTCGCCGCTGACGCTGTCCAGCGCGCCGGTGGGCTCGTCCGCCAGGATGACATCGCCACCGTTCATCAAGGCCCGCGCAATGCTGACCCGCTGCTGCTGGCCGCCCGACAACTGGCCGGGTCGATTCATCACCCGCTCAGCCAGGCCCAGCCGCCCCAGCAAGGCCGCCGCGCGCGCATGGCGCTCTGCCGGCCCGTGGCCAGCATAGATGGCCGGGATCTCGACGTTGCCCGCCGCCGTCAAATCACCCATCAGGTGATAGCGCTGGAAGATGAAGCCGAAGTGCTCACGGCGCAGGCGCGCCAGTTGATCAGGCTCCAGTTTCGAAGTCGGCTGGCCGGCCACCTTGTAGACACCGCGTGTGGGCCGGTCCAGGCAGCCCAGGATGTTCATCAGGGTGGACTTGCCCGAACCCGAAGCGCCGACGATGGCGACCATCTCGCCCGCTTCGATGCGCAGGTTGAGGCCCTTGAGCACGGCCACCGTGCCCTCGCCCGACGGATACTCGCGCCACAGGTCCTGCACCTCCAGCAAGGCGGGTGCGTTGCTCGCGTGTTGTTGTGCCATGACGATCAGAACATGCCTGGTTGACGACGCATGCCGCCGCCAGAACCACTGCCACCACCGGTCGCTTCACCCACCACGACCTGGTCGCCTTCTTTCAAGCCATCCAGCACCTGGGCCTGCACCCGGTTGTTCAGGCCAATCTTGACCTGGCGGGTGTTGACCTTCTTGGCGCCGTCTGCCCCTTCCAGCACGCTGACGGTGTACAGCTTGGTCTTGCGGTCACGCTTGCCCAGCGCCGAGGCCGGGATCACCAAGGCATGCTCAGCCTTGTTCAAAACGATGAACACCTGCGCGGTCATCAACACGCGCAGCTTGCCATCGGGGTTGGGCACGTCAAACAAGCCGTTGTAGTAGATGGCCGTGGTGGTCGAGGTCGAAGCCGTCACCTTGGCGTCGGTTTGGTCCGACTCAGGGACC
>JAGWTE010000195.1 GCA_028869095.1 Burkholderiales bacterium | reverse complement strand
ATAGTCGGTGGCACGGGCTACACCGGGGTGGAACTGTTGCGTTTGCTGGCACAGCACCCGCAGGTCAAGTTGCAGGCCATCACCTCCCGAAAGGAGTCTGGCTTGCCCGTGGCGGACATGTACCCCAGCCTGCGTGGCCACGTTGATCTGGCTTTTGTGACGCCCGACGATGCCAAGCTGACCGAGTGCGACGTGGTCTTCTTTGCGACACCGCATGGCGTGGCCATGGCGCAGGCGCGTGAGTTGCTGCAAGCCGGCGTCAAAGTGATTGACCTGGCGGCAGACTTCCGCCTCAAGGACGTGGCCGTGTTCGAGCAGTGGTACGGCATGCCCCACAGCTGCCCCGATTTGCTGGCTGAAGCCGTTTACGGTCTGCCAGAATTGAATCGTGAAGCCATCAAGAAGGCTCGCCTCATCGGCAACCCGGGTTGCTACCCCACGTCGGTGCAGTTAGGCTACGCCCCTTTGCTGCGTAACAAGCTGATTGAGCCCACGCATTTGATCGCCAACTGCGCCTCGGGCGTGTCCGGCGCAGGCCGCAAGGCCGAAGTGCACACCTTGCTGGCCGAGGCGGCCGACAACTTCAAGGCCTATGGGGTCAAGGGCCATCGCCACGGTCCTGAAATCAACCAGCAGTTGCGCGCGGTGGCGGGCGACCCGTCGGTCAATTGCCTGTTTGTGCCCCACCTGTTGCCGATCATCCGTGGCATCCACTCGACCTTGTATGCGCGCCTCAACGCCGAAGGCCAAGCCACCGACCTGCAGGCCTTGTTCGAGTCCTATTACCAAGGTGAGCGCTTCGTGGACGTGTTGCCTGCAGGCAGTGCGCCAGAGACCCGCAGCGTTCGCGCCAGCAACACCGTGCGCATTGCCGTGCACAAGCCCCAACCGGACACCGTGATGGTGCTGGTCGTGGAAGACAACCTGACCAAGGGAGCCGCAGGGCAGGCTGTTCAGTGCATGAACCTGATGTGCGGCCTCGATGAGCATCTGGGCCTGACCCTGGTGCCGGTGCTGCCCTGATGCGTTGGCGGCTGCTGCGTCGGCGCCTGTCCATCAGTGCGCCGCGCATGGCTGTGCGCAGCCACCTGCCCTGGCCTTTGCGCTGGGCGCTGGCTGCCTTGATGCTGGGCTTTTCTGCAGCGTTGGCCTTGTGGGCTTTTGAGGTGGGGCGAGGCATTGCAGGGCTGCCGCAATTGACGCACCAAGCCAATCAGACGGTGGAATTGCTGCAGACGCAGTTGTCTGAGGTGCGGGCTGATCGCGATCGAGCCCAGTCCATTGCCAATACTGCGGACAGCCTGCTCAAGACCGAGCGCGTGACCCAGCAAAAACTGGCTGAACAAGTCAAGCAGTTGGAGGCTTCCAACCAGACCTTGAAAGACGATCTGGGTTTCTTCGAGCGGCTGTTGCCTGCGACGGGTGAAGGCATTTCCGTGCGCGCCTTGCAAATCGAAATGGCTGATGCCGGGCAGGCACGCTACCAGTTATTGGTGATGCAGCAAGGGGGGCGTGTGCAACCCGAGTTTCGCGGGCACTTTGAGCTGACGGCCAATGGCCTGTTGGATGGCCGGCCTTGGACCGAATCGACCCCGCTGGTCAAGCAGGCCTTGCAGTTCAAGCAATACCAACGGGTCGACGGCATCTTGCCGGTGCCACCCAAGGTGCAACTGAAACAGGTATTTGTGCGCGTTTTGGACGACCGCGGCGTCTTGCGCGCCAGTCAAACCCAACGACTTTGACCTGTGTCTTTGACAGGCTCGCGTCAGCCATGGCACAGTTCAGGCTTACTTGAGCTATTCACTAAGGATTTGTGATGTTTGGCTGGAAAAAGACCCCGCCCATTCGCACCCTGATCGGTGAAGGCACCACCATTGCGGGCGAGATTCGCTTTCAAGACGGTCTGCGTATTGATGGCGATGTCCAGGGCAACGTCTTGGCCATCGGTGATGCTCGCAGTTTGCTGGTGATCAGCGAAAAAGCCCGCGTTAACGGCAAGGTCAGGGCCGGCCATGTCATCATCAACGGAACGGTGCAAGGGCCGGTGGTGGCAGAAGATTTGTTGGAGCTTCAGCCCAAGGCCCGCATTGTGGGTGATGTCCAATATGAAGCCTTGGAAATGCACCAGGGTGCCACCATCGATGGCGAACTGCATCCCCTCAAGGCCGACGACAAGCCTGCACTGAAATTGGCGTCCAACAACGGCTGACCGCCGATTTGAATTCATTTTGTTCCCCGGAGTTTTCTCATGACAGTTGCTGCACAAGCCACCCCTGATATCGCGAACGACGCCCCTCCCGCTCCCATCATCTTCACAGACAGCGCAGCGGGCAAAGTGGCTGAATTGGTGGCCGAAGAAGGCAACCCCGAACTGAAGCTGCGCGTCTTTGTGCAAGGTGGCGGTTGCTCGGGTTTTCAGTACGGCTTCACCTTCGACGAAATCGTCAACGACGATGACACCCGCATGGAAAAGAACGGCGTGACCTTGCTGATCGACGCCATGAGCCTGCAATACCTGGTGGGTGCCGAGATCGACTACAAGGACGACCTGGAAGGTTCGCAGTTCGTGATTCGCAATCCGAACGCCACGACCACCTGCGGTTGCGGTTCGAGCTTTTCGGCTTAATCAGACGTCCAAAGAGGCCGCTGAAAGGCGGCCGGCCAGGATGTCAGCGTGCTGGGTACAGCGCGCCCAACACACGGGGGCCACGCGCCCCCGTTACTTCTGGCACATTGCCCGCTTGCCGGGTGACATGCGCCCAGGCCAGCCAGGCAAATGCGGCCGCTTCCACCTGCATCACGTCCATGCCCCAGGTATCAGACGGGGCCACGCGCATGCTGGTCAGGTGTTCGCTCAAACGCCGCATCAAATCGGCATTCAAGGCGCCGCCACCACACACCACCACATCGGTCGCGTCTGAAGCGTGATCGGTGATGGCCAGGGCAATGGCGCGCGCGCTCAGTTCACACAAGGTGGCTTGAACGTCTCGTGCCAACTGTGGATCAGCTTGTGGGCCGTCGGTTTGCCCATGCGAAGCCAGCCAGTTGCTCAGCCATTCGCGGTTGAACAGATCGCGTCCCGTGCTTTTGGGCGGAGGCAGGTTGAAGAAGGGCTCGCGCAAGGCATCTTGCAGCCAGTCTTCGTGGACCTCACCTGCCGCACCCCATTCGCCGTTGACGTCAAAGGGCTGGCCGGTGTGCAGTTCGCACCAGGCATCCAGCAAGGCATTGCCGGGGCCGCAATCAAAGCCCTGTGGGGGCGCCTCAGGCCGCAAGATGCTGATGTTGGACATCCCGCCAATGTTGACCACCACCACCGTGCGGTCGGGGCGTGCAAACAGCGAATGGTGGAAGGCGGGCACCAATGGGGCGCCTTGGCCGCCTGCGGCCACGTCGCGGCTGCGGAAGTCGGCGATCACGTCCATGCCGGTCAACTCAGCCAGCAGGGCGGGTTGATTGATCTGGATGGTGTAGCCCAGTTCAGGGCGATGCCGCACGGTCTGGCCATGCGCGCCAATGGCGGTGATTTCGTCGGGCAGGACATCGCACAACTCACACAGCTGCTTGACCACTTGGGCGTACACGACGGCCAAAGCCTGCGAGGCCAGAGCGGCTTGATGCAACTCGTCTGGGCCGGAGCTGTTGAGCGACAGCAGCGAGGCGCGCAAGGTGGCGGGCAGTGGGGCATGTGCGTGCCCCAAGGTTTCCCACTGATGGTCTTCGATGCGGGTCAGGACGCCATCGACGCCATCCAGCGACGTGCCGGACATCAGGCCGATGTACAGCGCCCCTTGCTTACTCAAAGCGAGGGCCGGATTGGGCGCCTGCGGTTTGCAACTCGCCGGCGGCGTTCAGGCGTGGCGTGATGGTGCCAACCATTTGGCGGAATTGGCCCAGTGCCACGGGTGACAGTTGCAGGCTTTCGGAAGCGCGCGCAATGATCATCGGGTCGACATGCTGGCCATTGACCTTGAACTCAAAGTGCAAATGGGGGCCAGTGGCCCAGCCGGTGGCACCCACGGCGCCAATCAACTGACCCTGTTCCACATGCTGCCCACGGCGGACGTCGATGCGGCTCAAATGCGCGTAAACCGTCATGCGGTTGCCAGCATGCTGCAACTGGATCACGTTGCCGTAGCCGTTTTGCTGCCCGGCAAAGAACACGGTGGCATCACCCACGCTGCGAACGGGGGTGCCGGTGGGGGCGCCATAGTCCACACCCAAGTGGGCGCGCCAGCTTTGCAAAATGGGGTGAAAGCGCATCGCGAACCCAGAGGTCACGCGAGAGAAGGCCAGGGGCGAAGCCAGGAAGGCGCGCGTCTTGCTGCGGCCATTGCTGTCAAAGTAGGCGCCCTTGCGACCGGCTTCCTGGAACCACACCGCATCGTGCGTGGTGTCCTTGTTGATGAAGCGAGCAGCCAAAACACGACCTGCGGAGGCACCCCAGGTGATGGGTTCGCCATCGGCGGTGTGCGCCTCGTAAATCACGCTGAAGGCATCGCCTTTGCGCAATTCCCGGCGGAAGTCGATGTCGCTGCTGAAGATTTCTGCGATCTGGTTGGTGACGCTGTCGGGCACCTTGGCGTCATCCGCAGCTTGGTACAGCGAGGACTGGATCGTGCCAGATGCCAATTGCGGTGTCACAGCCAAAGGCACTTGTTCTTGACGAGCACGCCACGTGGCTGCACCGTTGGTGACCTCACGCTCAATGGTCAGGCGGGTGAAATGCGTGTCCCATTGATCATTCGAGGCAGCAGGGCCGCGCACGATCAATCGATCCAGTTGACCATTGGTGACAGTGGCTTGCACCAGCTTGCCAGCACGGCCTTGCAAAGCCGTCGCGGCGACATTGTCCGAGCGCAAAAACTGCGCGGCAGCTGCATCGTCCACGCCCAGGCGGCGCAGCAGCGTGTCGACCGTATCGGCTTGACGGGTGACTTCCGTGCGGAACAGTGACAGCGATTGCTCGTCCAGTCGGGCCAGTTGCGTGGGCAACTCAGGCAGAGGCAGGGATTCGGTCCACTCTTTGATCTCAGGCGTGGCCGCTTCAGGCAGGGCAGTCAAAGGCGCGACACCAAACGCGGTGACGGCAGAGCCGGCCATCAAGGCCAGCACCGCAGCACTCACGCGGCGGGGGTGACGATTTGCCGCGGCTTGGAAGGCGCGGGCACTTTTGAGGATCGGTGCCAGGGGACCTGACTCAATCGCGCTGATCAACTTGTTAGAAGTCAAAACTGGAATTTCCACTGCTCAGGGGCTGTCCCCTAGAATCTGCCGGCATCCAACCAGGCTACATGGCACATGAACTGCGCCGAGTATAGCCTTGGGCAGACACCCAGCCATCTCAT
>JAGWTE010000194.1 GCA_028869095.1 Burkholderiales bacterium | reverse complement strand
CGTGCAAAGCTGGCATTCAAAAAGGGCGTGCCCATGACGGGATCAAACGCCACGTCCAGCAAATAACCGGCTGCCGACGCCACGGCGAGGGTCGTGAGCAAACTGTCCAGGCTTGACGGCACACCCAAGCCTGGCCCCATGGCCAGCAAAGCGCAGCTCACCACCACGCCGACCAGGAACCAGGGCAGGTCGTCAAACCACAACAAGCCCGCCAACAGCACGAAGATCAGCGCCACACCCACATACCGCCACGCCCCACTGCGAAAACGCAGGTGCTGCCCCACCGCAGCCAGCCCCCACAGCACCGCCAGGCCCATCAGACTGCGAACGCCCTCTTGATGGACATGCGGTGAAATCAACAGCATCAGCACCAAGGCCGCCAAGGGCAACAGCAGGAAATAGCCCACATCGAATCGACGCCGCCAGAGCGTGACCGCGTGCTGGCCCGATGCATTGGGCTCCACCCAGGGCATGCACAGATGCAAGGCCACGCTCAACATCAGCAAAGGCTGCATCTGGGGGTAGAAGGCCGGGGTGTAGAACTTCTGGGTCCAGCCAAAAAACACGCCCCC
Source organism: Burkholderiales bacterium (assembly GCA_028869095.1). Lineage (GTDB taxonomy): Bacteria > Pseudomonadota > Gammaproteobacteria > Burkholderiales > Burkholderiaceae_C > Aquabacterium. The sequence continues at coordinate 4,786 of JAGWTE010000194.1, read as the reverse complement.
TGCCAGCGAAAACAAAAAGCTCAGGTGGATGAGGGGGCGCCAGCCTTGCAGCCACACCATCATCATGACCAGCAAACTCGCCAGCAGGTAGTAGCCATACACCGCCACCGGCCCGGGATCGCTCAAGGCAAAGGCCGGCGCCATGTAGGCCCCGACCATGGCCAGCACCGCCATGGACATCGCACGGGCATTGACCGCAAACACCGTGGCGCCGCAAGCGACCACGAACATCGCGCTCAAGGCCTGCAGCGAATCGACCACATGGAAGAAGTCATACGCGCTGTAGGCCGTCAAATAGGCCACGCCCAGCGCGGCCCCGACCAAGGCCAGGTACAGCGCCCGCCGCTGAGGCTGACTTCGAAACAGACTGGCGCAGCCCCCCAAGGCGGTGGCAATCATCACCCCGGAGAACAACTTCCCCTGGGGCGGAAAGTCCACGTTGAGCATCAGGTAGCGCAACAAGGCCCCGGTGCCGATGGTCAATAAACCGGCACCCACCTTGGCGGGCCAATTGCCACTGGCCAGCCAGGACAACAGCCCCGCGGGGCGCAAGCCCAGGGCTTCTCCGCGCGCCTGACTCTCCCAACTGAACACACCCGCGAACAGCGCAGCGATACACAAGAGGAAGACCAAGCCCGTCATACCCACCCCAATGGTTGTTTGTCCATTTGCACCCATGCCATGCATCGGCACAGGCTCAGCAGCACATTGTGCTGGGGGCAGGTTATCGCATGGTGCGCAAATAAAGCCGGCAACACCCCGTGGATTCAGGCTTCATCCACGTCGATGAGGCCCTCTCGAATGGCCAAGCGCACCAGCGCCGGCACATCCGACACCCCCAACTTGCTCATCAAGCGGCTGCGATAAGAGTCAACGGTCTTGGACGACAAGTGCAAGGACTCGCCAATGGCACTGCTGGTATGCCCCCTCACCACCATCAACAGCACCTGCCGCTCGCGCGATGACAGCGCACTCAGGGGCATCTCATGGGCAGGCTGCGAAAGGGCCTCCGCCATCAGGTCAGCCACCTCCCCCATGAAATACCGCTGCCCCGCCAACACGGTGCTCACGGCGTGCAACAACACGTCCAGCGAGTTCCTTTGAAGGACGTAGCCATGCACCCCTAGCCGGACAGCCTCAAGCACATGCTGCGGGTGAGCTGCCATCGCCAGCACGATGACCCGCGACGACAAGCGCCGCTGCTGCATCTCCAGTAGCAACTCCAAGCCAGAGCGGGCCCCTAGATTCAAATCCAACAGCACCACATCGGGGCTCAAGCGCTGAATATCGGACAAGGCTTGTGTCGGGTTATCGGACTCGCCCACCACTGTATGCCCTTTTCCGCTAAGGACAGCGCGAAACGCTTCCCGGAACATCACATAGCCATCGACCAGGTAGATCGAGCCCATTCCCCCCCCTTGCCGAGTGCGAGGGATTGACTCCCTCTGTCAAAAACACTGGCTTACATCAACATCCCATTGATGCGCAAAGCCCCCCCACATCAAACATCCAGAAATCCCTACAAAACAATCTTGGCGAGGCTCCGATATTGGCTGGAAGACACGCGTCTTGCAACAAACTTAATTTGGGGTGGTCAAAAATGGACACGCTACGCACACTGGGCATTGCCCAACGCCTGACACTTGGATTTGGTGCCGTTCTTTTATTGATGGCCGCGGTGATTGGCTCCGCCGTCCTGGGCTTGAACAACATCGCCCAAGAGGTGCAAAACATCTGCGAGAGCGACTGGGTCAAAGCAGAAGCGGCCAACACCATCAATGTGACCACCCGATCCAATGCACGCCGAACCATGGAGCTCTTTTTTGCCAAGAGCCCCGAACAGGTCCAGGCCATTCAAGAGCGGATCACCCAGAACAAAGCAGTCATTGACAAGACCCTGAACCAGTTGGATCAGATGGTGACCAGCACCGAAGGGCGCGAGCTGCTGCGGCAAATCAAAGAGAAAAAAATACCTTACGTCCAGTCCTTCACCCGGGTTCAGACCCAGCTGCGCGAAGGCCAACGCAATGAGGCCGAAAAGGAATTGGTGACGCAGACCTTGCCTGCCATCGATGCCCTTCAAGAGCAAGTACGCGCCCTGTCCGACCTTCAAACAAAACGGGTCAAAGATCGCGGTCAGAGCGCCATTGCCGACGCCCGTAGCAAGGCCGCCTGGGCCTTGGGCTTGGGCATCACGGCGCTGTTGCTGGGCGCCCTGATTGCCTATCAACTCTCGCGGTCGATCACCCGCCCGATTGCGCAAGCCGTGACCCTGGCCGAATCCGTGGCCAATGGTCACTTGAATGTTCAGGTGACCGTACGAGGCCGGGATGAAACCAGCCGACTGCTGACCTCGCTCAACACCATGGCGGCCAATTTGTCGACCCTGGTCCACGACGTCCGTCGAGGCAGCGAAAGCATCGCTACAGGCTCATCACAGATCGCCATGGGGACGGCCGACCTGTCGCAACGGACCGAAGAGCAAGCCGCCAATTTGCAGCAGACGGCCTCGTCCATGGAGCAACTGTCCAGCACCGTCAGAGCCAACGCCGCCATCGCCCAGGATGCCAGCGGCCTGGCCGATCAGGCCCGTGACGTCGCCGCACAGGGCGGCACGGTGATGGCGCAACTGATCGACACCATGGACGACATCACCCAATCGAGCAAGAAGATTGGCGAGATCATTGGCGTCATTGATGGCATTGCCTTCCAGACCAATATCCTGGCCTTGAATGCCGCCGTGGAAGCCGCCCGCGCAGGCGAGCAAGGCCGGGGCTTCTCGGTCGTGGCGTCTGAGGTCCGCTTGTTGGCGCAACGCAGCGCCGAAGCCGCTCGCGAAATCAAGTCCTTGATTGGCAACAGCGTCGACAAGGTCCAGGCCGGTGGCCAGTTGGTGTCCGATGCCGGCCAATCCATCGACGCCATCGTGCAGCAGGTCCGCGAAGTCAGCACCTTGATCAACCAGATCAGCCAAGCCTCTTCGGAGCAAACACAAGGCATCAGCCAAATCAACGATGCCGTGACGCAGCTGGACCAAGTGACCCAACAAAACGCCGCCTTGGTCGAAGAAAGCGCCGCCGCATCCAGCAGCCTCAACACCCAGGCCACACGCCTGGTTGCGGCAGTCCAGATGTTCAAGCTGGCTTGAATCGCCCCATCCAAAGCCCCGACTGACAGCAAGGAGTAGTCCAAGGGAGGTATAGACCTCGTCGATAGATCCATCAAAAATACATCTATCGATTCACGTCACTGAGAGGTTTTCATGTCCCTCCCCCACCTGCATCTGTCGCCCTCGGGTCTGTATCCTTTTGACGCACGCGGCGTGGCCAAGCGCTTCCGCCATGCGGCCATCTTTGGGGCGCTGGATGCCTTGCAGCCTGGCGAGACCATGCGCTTCGTGAACGACCACGACCCGCTGCCCCTGCTGGACCAGTTGCGCGCCCGCTATGGCGACCGCGTCACCATTGAATACAAGCAGCGCGAGCCCGGCGCGATCATGATTGACTTCGCGGTGGTTTGATCCTGCCCCGTCATCCCTCGTGCCCACAGATCCCCAGGCCTCCAACACCCCATCACCCCACCTCGCGGGTGATTTGGTCATTTGGCTCGTCATCCTGGCCGAGCTGCTGACCTTCGGCATCTTCTTTCTGGCCTACGCCTTCAAGCGGGTGGGCCAGGTGGCGGTCTTCAACGCCTCGCAGCAGACATTGGACTTGCATGCGGGCGTCATCAACACCTTCTTGCTCATCTCGGGCAGCTGGTGCGTCGCGCGCGCGGTGCATGCCGTGCGGCACGATCGGCAAACCCAAGGCACCCGGTGGTTGCTGGGGGCCCTGCTGTGCGGCGCGGGCTTTCTGACCTTGAAGAGCGTTGAATACGCCCACAAGCTCAACGCCGGCATCGACGTCTCCACCAACGACTTCTATTTGTTCTACTACATGCTGACGGGGTTCCACTTCCTGCATGTGGTCGTGGGCATAGTCATGCTGAGCCTGCTGTGCTTTTTCAATGCACGCGGGCACTACGGCGCCCACAACAGCCATGCTTTGGAAACCGGTGCGGCGTTCTGGCATCTGGTCGACCTGCTGTGGATCATCCTGTTCCCCCTGGTCTATGTGATGCGATGAAAGGCTTGACCATGTGGCTCCGCAACCCACTCAACCGCATTTGGCTGTTCTTGTTGGCGGCCACCGTCGTCACCTTCAGCCTGGGCGAAAGCGGCCTGGCCGGGCGCGCAGGGGTCGTGTCTTTGCTGGTGATGTTCGGCCTGGCCTACACCAAGGGCATCCTGGTGATTCTGGACTTCATGGAGCTGCGCCACGCGCCCCTGCTGTGGCGGGTGCTCTTGATTGGCTGGCTCAGCCTGGTGGTTGCCGCCATTGCCCTGGCCTGGTGGCTGGGCTTGCGCGCTGCTTGAAGCGGCTTACTCTGGCCGGTCCAGTTTGGTGGACAACATGATGGTGGAGAACGTGTCGATCACACCCTGCACATTGCGGATGCGGTCAATCACCGCATCCAGCTCTTGCGTGGAATCGGTCACCAGCATGGCGCACAGGTCATAGCGGCCACTGACCGAATACAGCTTGGTGATTTCATGCCGCTTGCCCAGCTCGCGCACCACCACCGACTCGTGCCGTGACTCAATCGAGATCAGCACCATGGCCCGAATCGCATGGGGGCCCCGGGTGCTGCTGACGCTGACCGTGTAGCCCGTGATCACGCCGGCGTCTTCCAAAGCCTTCAGTCTTAACTGCGCCGTGCTGCGTGCACAGCCCAAGGCCTTGGC
>JAGWTE010000193.1 GCA_028869095.1 Burkholderiales bacterium | reverse complement strand
CCATGGCGACTGCCGCCAAGCCTTTGCAGCGTTATCGCTGCGCCGCCTGCGGTTTTGAAGGGCAGCACTACTTCTGGCAGTGTCCTGGCTGCCAGGGCTGGGACACCTACCCCCCCCGGCGTCTGGAAGATCAGTGAGCGTGTTGCTCGTGATCTGAGTGGGGGTGTGCCATGTGCATGGCCTTCACCGGCACGGACACGGTTTGCTTGCGCACCTGGCCATCGGCACCCTTGAGCAACAGGGTCAGAGACACCGTCTCACCTTCTGACAAGGGGCGCTTGAGATCGGTCAGCATCAAGTGATGCGCCCCCGGCTTGAGTGACACAGTGGCCCCCGCCGGGAGTGGCAAAGCATCGAGCGCGCGCATGCGCATCACGTCGCCTTCCATGGCCATCTCATGCAATTCAGCGTGTTTGGCCACATTGGTTTCAAACCCGACCAAGGTCAATGCCTGCGAGCTGGTCAAGTCCATGAAGCCACCTGTGGCTGACTGACCTTTTACCGTCGCCCGAATCCACGCGCCCTCCACTTGCACCAAGCCCTGCTTGGCCACAGCCGAGGCCGAAACGGCGGGCGCTGGCGCCGCAGCATGCACGGCCAAAGAGGCGGCCAGCAACCCGACTGCGGCCATGCCCCATGCCCAAGATTGGGTTACGCGCTTACCTTGCATCCAAATTCCTTTCAACATGGCTGGCCCGTACGACACCGCACAGGCTGATTGATCAGTCTATGCCTGATTCTGATGCAGGACGCGTCGGTACTGAATCGCCTCGGCCACGTGAGCTTGCAGCACGGTTGCCTGCCCGGCGAGGTCTGCAATGGTGCGGGCCAACTTCAAGACCCGATGAAAAGCCCTCCCCGACCATCCCAAGCGAGAACAGGCCGTTTGCAAGAAGTTCATAGCGGCCGCGTCAGCCTGAGCAAACTCATCCAGCGCCGCCGCCCCCAGATCCACATTCAGACAGCCCTGACGCGTCCTTTGGCGTTCGCGCGCTTGGGCCACCCGCTGAGCGATCTGGTCGGACGCGTCGCCATCGGGGCTGCGCGCCAGCACCTCAGGTGACACCATGGGCACATCCACTTGCACATCAATGCGGTCCAGCAAGGGCCCACTGAGCTTGGCTTGGTAGCGCGCCACCTGATCCGGCGTACAGCGACAGGCCTTGAGCGGGTTGCCAAAGTGTCCACATGGACACGGATTCATGGCGGCCAGCAACTGAAAGCGTGCAGGGAAGTCGTGGCGACGGGCTGCCCGCGAAATGGTGATCTGACCAGTCTCCAAGGGCTCGCGCAAAGCCTCCAGCGCGGCGCGCGGAAACTCGGGCAATTCATCGAGGAAAAGCAAACCGTGATGGGCCAGGGAGATCTCGCCCGGGCGCGGTGGTGAGCCGCCCCCCACCAAGGCCACCGACGACGCACTGTGGTGGGGCGATCGCATGATCCTCTGCCGCCACTGGCTGATGTCAAACCGGCCGACCAGGCTGGACACGGCCGCCGACTCCAAGGCCTCCGACACCGTCAACTCGGGCAGCAAGGTGTTGAATCGCTGCGCCAACATGGATTTACCGGTGCCTGGCGGCCCCACCATCAGCAGTGAATGACCGCCAGCCGCCGCGACTTCCAGGGCCCTCTTGGCAGCCGACTGCCCCTTGACCTCACGCAGATCCAGGGACCGGGCCGCACCGGAAGCCACAGAGGTGGATGCCGTGACCATGCGGGTCAGCGCAGCCTCGCCTGCGCGTTGATCGTCGGGTCGCAAGGCGGCCACGATCTCGGCCAGGTGGGAGGCGCCATACAAGGCGATACCGTCCACCAATGCGGCTTCGCGGGCGCTGTCCAGTGGCAACACCAGACTTCGGGCCGCACTGCCGGCTCGCTGCGCTTGCTGATGCACGGCCAAGGCCATTGGCAAGGCCCCGCGAACCGGCCGCAACTCGCCGCCCAGCGACAGCTCTCCCGCGAACTCCTTGTCCGCCAATTTGGCGACGTCCAGGTGTCCCATGGCGGCCAAGATGCCCAGGGCAATGGGCAGATCGAATCGCCCCGATTCTTTGGGCAAGTCGGCGGGGGCCATGTTGACCGTGATCCGCTTGTTGTAGGGAAACTCCAGCCCGCTGTTGCTCAACGCGGCCCGCACGCGCTCTTTGGACTCTTTGACTTCTGTGTCGGCCAAACCCACCAAGGTGAATGACGGCAGGCCATTGGCCAGGTGCACCTCAATCGTGACTTCGGGGGCCTTGAGCCCATCCAGGGCACGGCTGTGAACGATGGCGAGAGACATGGGCAAGGCACGGCGTGATCCAGGAAACAGCACATTGTGCCGAGCCACGCGATGGCGCGCGCCCCTCTGAAGGGCGAACTGATCCTCATTAAACGCACATCAATGGTGCAACGAATCCTTCATTCTGTGAGAAAAGCCCACCAAGAAACCAAGTCGGTGCACGCGCAAGCCTATCCGTCCAAATCGGTGCAGATGGAATGTCCGATTTAGTAGCAATCCCTCTTTTGGCGCGCTGGCACGGTTCATGCAGATGAGTTGGCGTACGGATTTTTTCTGCCAACCTCACCGGAGAATGAACCATGAAAATGGTGACCGCCATCGTCAAGCCCTTCAAGCTTGATGAAGTGCGTGAGGCCCTGTCCGCCATTGGCGTGCAAGGCATCACGGTAACCGAAGTCAAAGGCTTCGGCCGTCAAAAGGGCCATACCGAGCTGTACCGAGGCGCGGAGTATGTGGTCGATTTCTTGCCCAAAGTGAAGATCGAAGCCGCCGTGGATGAAGCCATCCTGGACCGCGTGATCGAAGCGATTGAGGCTTCCGCACGCACCGGCAAGATCGGTGACGGCAAGATCTTCGTGACGTCGCTGGAGCAAGTCATCCGCATCCGTACCGGCGAAACCGGCACCGACGCGCTGTGATCGGGCAGGCCCGCCGCTTGCACTGATCCCGACTACACATTTTTCGTGGCCCGCACCTCTGGGGGGTGTGAGCTGTGCTTACCTTTTTGATTTTCCAAGAGGCATTTCATGAGAAAACTCATTGCGTCCGTCGCACTGGGGCTCGCGGCCTTCGGTCTACTGGGCGTGTCACACGCTGAGGAAACCGCAGCAGCATCCGCTCCTGTTGCAGCATCCGCCGTCGCCGCAGACGCTTCTGCAGCGGTCCCCGCAACCGCGCCAGCGGCTGCTCCCGCCGCATCTGAGGCCGCTTCTGCCGCCGCAGCACCCGCCCCTGTTCCCAACAAGGGTGACACCACCTGGATGATGGTGTCGACCTTGTTGGTGATCTTGATGACCGTGCCTGGCCTGGCCCTGTTCTACGGCGGCTTGGTTCGCAGCAAGAACATGCTGTCCGTGCTGATGCAAGTGATGGTGACCTTCTCGCTGATCGTCGTGTTGTGGTTCGTTTACGGCTACAGCATTGCCTTCACCGAAGGGAACGCCTTCATCGGTGGCCTGGATCGCTTGTTCATGAAGGGCATCTGGGACAACGTCGCCGGCACCTTCGCCACTGGCGCCACCTTCAGCAAGGGTGTGCCGATGTACGAAATCGTGTTCGCAGCGTTCCAAGCGACCTTCGCCGGCATCACCTGCTGCCTGATCGTGGGCGCCTTCGCAGAACGCATCAAGTTCTCGGCTGTGTTGCTGTTCATGGTGCTGTGGTTCACCTTCAGCTACGCCCCGATCGCTCACATGGTCTGGTTCTGGATGGGTCCTGACGCCTACACCGGCAAGGAAGTGGTCGATGCCATGAATGGCAAGGCCGGTCTGATCTGGCAATGGGGCGCGCTGGACTTCGCAGGCGGTACCGTGGTGCACATCAACGCCGCTGTCGCTGGCCTGGTGGGCGCTGTCATGGTGGGCAAGCGCATTGGTTACGGCAAAGAGTCGTTCACGCCTCACTCCCTGACTTTGACCATGGTGGGCGCTTCGCTGCTGTGGGTGGGTTGGTTCGGCTTCAACGCCGGCTCCGCTCTGGAAGCCAACGGTTTCGCCGCTTTGGCCTTCATCAACACCTTCGTGGCGACTGCCGCTGCCGTGTTGGGCTGGTGCTTGGGTGAAGCCATGCACAAGGGCAAGGCTTCGATGCTGGGCGCAGCTTCCGGTGCGGTGGCGGGTCTGGTCGCCATCACCCCCGCTGCGGGTAACGTCGGCATCGGTGGTGCCGTGGTCATCGGCCTGCTGGCTGGTTTGATCTGCCTGTGGGGCGTGACCGGCCTGAAGAAGTTGCTGGGTGCAGACGACTCGCTGGACGTGTTCGGCGTGCACGGTGTCGGCGGTATCTTCGGTGCCCTGGTGACGGGCGTGTTCAACTCGCCTAACCTGGGTGGCCCCAGCACGGTGGCTGACTGGGTGACCGTGGCGATGACCTCGCCTGCGGACTACTCGATCCCCGCGCAACTGCTGATCCAAGCCAAGGCCGTGGGCCTGACCATCGTGTGGTCGGCTGTGGTCTCCGTGATCGCCTACAAGATCGTCGATCTGGTGATCGGCCTGCGTGTGCCTGAAGAGGAAGAGCGCGAAGGTCTGGACATCACGTCGCACGGCGAAACCGCCTATCACAAGTGATCCTCCCCAAACGGGTCATGGAACAAGAGGCCGCCTTCGGGCGGCCTTTTTCATGTGCGCGACACAGAGCGCCCCGAAGTTCCTAGAATGGTGTCTCTCCAAAATATCGAGCCACCCCACCCTCATGGTTCCTCACCTGATCACCGCGCTGACTGGCCCCATCAACGAACTCGAGCAACGCATGCTGGAGTCCATGCCAGCCATTGAGCGCTGGTTCCGCCTGGAGTGGATGGAGCACACCCCACCGTTCTATACCTCGGTGGACTTGCGCAACGCCGGCTTCAAGCTGGCCCCGGTGGACACCAATCTCTACCCCGGCGGCTTCAACAACTTGACGCCCGAGATGATGCCGCTGGCCGTTCAGGCCGCCATGGCCGCGATCGAAAAGATCTGCCCTGAGGCCAAGAACCTGCTGCTGATCCCTGAAAAGCACACGCGCAACAGCTTTTACTTGTCCAACGTGGCGCGCCTGGTGCAGATCTTCAGCCTGGCGGGCTTGAACGTTCGCCTGGGCACGCTGGACGAGACCATCACCGAGCCGACCGAATTGCCCCTGCCCGACGGTAGCACCTTGACCTTGGAGCCGCTGGTGCGCACCAAGCGCCGCCTGGGCCTCAAGCACTTCGACCCCTGCACGATCCTGGTCAACAACGATCTGTCGGCCGGCATCCCCAATGTGCTCAAGGACTTGCATGAGCAATACCTGCTGCCCCCGCTGCATGCAGGCTGGGCAGTGCGCCGCAAGAGCCAGCACTTTGCCGCCTACGAAGAAGTCGCCAAGAAGTTTTCCAAACTG
>JAGWTE010000192.1 GCA_028869095.1 Burkholderiales bacterium | reverse complement strand
CGGTCCAGCAGCTTGCGGTAGTGGGCGGTGATGTTTTTCACATAGCCCATGTCCTTGTAGCGCCCTTCGATCTTGAAGGAGCTGACACCGGCGTCGATCAAGGCACGCAGGTTGGCGCTCTGGTCGTTGTCCTTCATGGACAGCACGTGCTGCTCAAAGGCCACGACTTGGCCGCTGCCGTCTGTCACGTTGTAGGGCAGGCGGCAGGCTTGCGAGCAATCGCCCCGGTTGGCACTGCGGCCCGTGTGCGCATGGCTGATGAAGCACTGGCCACTGTAGGCCACGCACAAGGCGCCATGGATGAAGAATTCAATGGCGCAGTGGGTATTGGCCGCGATGTCTTGAATCTGCTTGAGGTTCAACTCACGCGCCAGCACGATCTGGCTGAAGCCCACGTCTTGCAAAAACTTGGCTTTCTCAACCGTGCGGATGTCGGTCTGGGTGCTGGCGTGTAACTGGATGGGGGGCAGGTCCAACTCCAGCACACCCATGTCTTGCACGATCAGGGCGTCAACGCCGGCGTCGTACAGTTCCCAGATTTGCTTGCGGGCGGGCTCCAGTTCGTCGTCACGCAAGATGGTGTTGATCGTGGTGAAAATCTTGGCGTTGTAGCGGTGGGCGTGTTGCACCAGGCGCGCGATGTCAGACACCTCGTTGCTGGCGTTACTGCGCGCGCCGAACGAGGGCCCGCCAATGTAGACCGCGTCCGCGCCGTGATTGATCGCCTCGATGCCGATGTCGGCAGTCTTGGCGGGGGCGAGCAGTTCGATTTCGTGGCGAGCAAGGGACATGGTTTGAAAGAGCGGTAAAAGCGAAAGGGACAAGGCAACACAAAGGGCCGATACTTCAGAGCATGACTGAACGCACCCACTTACATGCACCTGTGAGGTACGCGCGCCTGGATCGTCTCAGAGGCTTTGCCCTGGTGTGGATGGCGATTTTCCACTTTTGTTTCGATCTCAGCCACTACGGCTTGATCAACGCCAATTTTTATGTGGATTCCTTCTGGACCACGCAGCGAACCTGCATTCTCTCGCTGTTCCTGCTGTGTGCGGGGGCGGGGCAGGCGGTGGCGACCGCTCAAGGGCAGACTTGGGTCCGGTTCTGGCGCCGTTGGGCGCAGGTGGCGGGCTGCGCCTTGCTGGTGACGGTGGGCAGCATGCAGATGTTTCCCGACACCTACATCTACTTTGGCGTGCTGCACGGCATGGCCGCGATGTTGCTGCTGGTGCGTTTCACCGCGCATTTCAAATTGCTCAAAGGCTGGCTGTTATGGCCGGCTGGCGCCGTGGCGCTGGCCTTGTCCAATCTCATCCAGGATCCCTTTTTTGACACCCGTCTGACCAACTGGGTGGGTCTGATCACCCACAAGCCCTACACGGAAGACTACGTGCCGCTGCTGCCTTGGATCGGGGTGATGCTGTGGGGGCTGGCGGCAACGCAATGGATTATTGAGCACCGCGCGATTTGGCTGACAGGCTGGCCTAGCAATAACCCTGATCAGCATGGTATGGTCCGCTACCTGCGTCCTGCTGAACTGTTGAGTTTGCTGGGGCGCTGGAGCCTGACTTTTTACATGGTGCACCAGCCGATTTTGATTGGCGCGCTGTCCGCGTGGATGCTGTGGCAAGGCCGCCCCTTGCCCTGATCTACTGGTATCGATTTGACCCATTACCTACTGAGCGAGTGACCCTGCATGAGCACACCCATGACCCAAGACGAATTGAAAACCCTGGTTGGCCGCGCCGCCTTGGATTACGTTCAACCTGGCAGCATCGTGGGCGTGGGCACCGGCTCGACCGTGGACAAGTTCATTGACGCACTGGGTGCCGCTTTGCAGCAAAACCCGGCCTTCATCGCTGGGGCCGTGTCCAGCTCAGTGCGCAGCACGGAACGCCTGGAAAAGCTGGGCGTGAAGGTGATGCCCGCTGAATCGGTGACCGCTCTGGGCGTCTACATCGATGGTGCGGATGAGATCAACCACCAAGGCGCCATGATCAAGGGCGGCGGCGCAGCCTTGACCCGCGAGAAGATCGTGGCCGATCTGGCGGACAAGTTTGTCTGCATTGCCGACGAGTCCAAGCTGGTTCAAACCTTGGGCAAGTTCCCGCTGCCGGTGGAAGTGATTCCGATGGCGGCTGCGCAGGTGATCCGTGCCTTTGCCAAGTTGGGCGGGGTGGGCAAGGTGCGCGAGGGTTGCACGACGGACAACGGCAATCTGATTGTCGACGTAACGGGTTTGCAAATCACCGGCGCCGATCGGTTTGAGTCTGATGTCAATCAGATCCCGGGTGTCGTGACGGTGGGGGTGTTTGCTCGCAACAAGGCTGCCGTGTGCTTGCTGGGTACCGCCCAGGGCGTGAAGACGCTGACGTTTTAAGTCAGCGTCGCTTGCCTCAAGTTAGCTGGCTTTCAGCCAATCCAGCACGCCCAGCGCGGCGTGCTGACCGGTGGCCAAGCAGGCTGTCAGCAAATAGCCGCCGGTAGGTGCATCCCAGTCCAGCATCTCGCCGGCCACAAACAGGCCAGGATAGGCTTTGGCCATCAAGTGTGGGTCCAAGCTGTCCCAGCGCACACCGCCTGCGGTGCTGATGGCCTCGTCCATGGGGCGGGCCTTGACCAAGCGAAGGGGCAAGGCTTTGATGGCTTGTGCCAGCTCTTTGGGGTTGGCCAATGTCTCGGCAGGCAACTGCTCGTAGAGCAGGCCCATCTTGATCCCATGCAGGCCCAGGCAGCTTTTGAGGTGTGTGGACAAGCTGCGCGGCCCCTTGGGGCGGCTCGTTTCAGCCAACACTTTGTCTGCCGTGTGCGAGGGCAGCAGATCCAGCTCAATGGTGGCGTGGCCTTCGCTCTCGATGGCTTTGCGGATGCGGTTGGAGAAGGCATAGACCAGACTGCCTTCGACCCCAGTTTCGGTCAGGACGAATTCACCTTGCTGGCGGTCTGTTTCGCCATCCGGGCGCTTGAACGCGATGGCGACGGGCTTGATCGGCTGGCCCGCGAACTTGGTTTTGAGATGATCTGTCCAGCCACCCTCGACCTCAAAGCCGCAGTTGGATGCTTTGAGCGGGCTTGACTCCACGCCCTTGGTCTGCAGCATGGGGACCCAGCTGCCATCCGATCCCAGGCGCGACCAACTGCCACCGCCCAGGGCCATCACCACGGCTTGTGCTTTGTGGGTGACCGGGCCTTGAGGGCCGGTGAATTGCAAGGCGCCGTCGTCAGTCCAGCCGGTCCAACGGTGACGCATGTGAAAGCGCACGCCTTGCTGGCGCAAGCTGTGCAGCCAGGCGCGCAGCAGCGGTGCGGCCTTCATGTCGGTCGGAAAGACGCGCCCTGATGTGCCCACAAAGGTGTCGATGCCCAGGTCTTTGGCCCACTGGCGGACATGGTCGGGCGTGAAGCTTTCGATCAGTGGGCGCAGTTCGTTTTGCCCATCGCTGTAGCGGCCAACGAATTGGGGTAGAGGTTCGGAGTGGGTCAGGTTCAATCCCCCACGACCGGCCAGCAAGAACTTGCGGCCCACCGAGGGCATGGCGTCAAACAGGTCAACCTGCACGCCGTGGCGAGACAGTACATCTGCGGCCATCAGGCCAGCAGGTCCGCCTCCGACCACGATGGTGGAGGCATTTTTCAAAGAGGATTCAGTCAAAACCGGAAGCCGGGAGGCGCGTTGCCAGCCGGAGGGGCTGACGTGGATGGATTGGGCGCAGCAGAGGGCGCTGCACGGTTGGTGTCTTTGGTGGGCGCAGGCGCGACCAAGGGTGTTGCGGCTGGGGCTTTGTAAGAAGAGGGCAGCGAAGACTGCTCGGGGTAGCCGGCCGCCGTGAGGTATTCAGACCATTCTTGCTCGGCATAGCCCCGCAGTTGCTGGTTGCCAATCTTCAGCAATGGCAATTGATCGGTGCCTAATTGGGCGCTATAGGCCTTCAGGTCCTCATTGGAGTTGACCGTTTTTTCTGTGAAGGGAATGCCGCGTCGTGTCAGAAACAGGCGGCCCGAATCACAAGGGCTGCAACGGGTGCTGCTGTACAGGATGACCGGATAGCGGCTGACCAACTGCTGCAACTGGTAGGGCAGGCCGTCGGTGGACGGGCCCGAATCGCCAGCGACTTTGACCGGTTGCGATTTTTTGGCATCCACAGGCGGGCGATCGGTGTAGGTGATCTCACCATTGGGCCCGACCACTTTGTAGAGCGCCCAAGCCGGGACGCTCGCCAGCAGTAAAGCCGTTGCCAGTGTGAATGGACGTGTCAAACGCAATACGGTCATAGCCTGCTTTTGTATTTAGCTCATGCCCTGGTGGCGCAAGAGCGCGTCGATCTGTGGCTCGCGGCCTCGGAAGGCCTTGAAGTTCTCCATGGCCGAACGGCTTCCGCCTGCTTCCAGGATCTCTTCGCGGTAGCGCCGGCCAACGTCCGTGTTGAGCACGCCAGATTGCCCATCGGCAGCTTCTTCAAAGGCAGCATAAGCATCGGCAGACAACACTTCAGCCCACTTGTAACTGTAGTAGCCCGCCGCGTAGCCGCCAGCAAAAATGTGTGAAAAGCTGTGCTGGAAGCGGTTAAACGAGGGGGGGATGTTGACCGCGACCTCTTGGCGCACCTCATCCAGCACGGCTTGCACGCGCTGGTCATTGCCGGGTTCGGCATGCAGGCGCATGTCAAACAGCGAGAACTCGATCTGGCGCAGCGTCATCATGCCGCTTTGGAAGTTCTTGGCTGCCGTCATCTTGTCAAACAAGGCGCGTGGCAGGGATTCACCCGTGTCAACGTGGTGGGTGAGCTTTTGAACCACGTCCCATTCCCAGCAAAAGTTCTCCATGAACTGGCTGGGCAATTCGACCGCATCCCATTCGACTCCGCTGATGCCCGACACGCCAATGTCTTCGACCTTGGTCAGCATGTGGTGCAGGCCGTGGCCGAACTCATGGAACAGGGTGGTGACGTCGTCGTGGGTCAGCAGAGCGGGCTTGTCACCCACGCCTTTGGCGTAGTTGCACACCAGATGAGCCACGGGGGTTTGGGTCTGGTGGGTGTCAGGGCGCTTCCAGCGGCCACGCACGTCGTCCATCCAGGCGCCAGGGCGCTTGCCGGGGCGAGCGTAGGGGTCCAGGTAGAACTGGCCGATCAGTTCTGCGCCACGTTGGATACGAAAGAAACGCACCGACTCGTGCCACACCGGGGCGGTGTCGGGCGTGATGGCGACGTCAAACAAGGTTTCGATCAGGCCAAACAGGCCTTTGAGCACGGTGGGCTCGGTGAAGTACTGCTTGACTTCCTGGTCGCTGAAGGCGTAGCGAGCTTCTTTGAGCTTTTCGCCCACAAAGGCCACGTCCCAGGCTTGCAGGTCGTTCAGGCCACATTCGGTTT
>JAGWTE010000191.1 GCA_028869095.1 Burkholderiales bacterium | reverse complement strand
GGCGCCACCAGCGTGGCCGGCCACCTCACGCCCGTGGGCGACAAACCTGTGCTGACGCTGAACGTCACCCGCATGATGCGACTGTTGGCGCTGGACCCGGTCTCGCAACTGGCCACCTTTGAGGCCGGTGTCGCCGGGCCTGATCTGGAAGCCCAACTGCGCGCTCACGGCTTCACGCTGGGCCACTTCCCGCAGAGCTTTGAGTTGTCCACCCTGGGCGGCTGGATCGTGACTCGGTCCTCAGGACAACAGTCGGCGCGCTACGGCCGCATTGAGGCCCTGTTCGCAGGCGGCACCTTGGTCACGCCGGACACCTCGGTGGTCTTGCCCACCTTCCCCGCGTCGGCAGCCGGCCCGGACATGCGCGAATGGATCATGGGGTCGGAAGGCCGCATGGGCGTGCTGACCGAAGCCAAGGTGCGCGTGACCCGTCTGCCGGAACAAGAAGATTTTGTCGGCGTGTTCTTCCCATCGTGGGACGCGGCCCAGACGGCGGTGCGCGAGTTGGCCCAAGCCAAGCTGGGCTTGTCGATGGTGCGCCTGTCCAACCCGGTGGAAACCTTCACCACTTTGCGCATGGCTGGGCACGCCCAAGCCATCGCCTGGCTGGAGCGCTATCTGGCGCTGCGCGGCGTGAGCGAAGGCAAGTGCCTGATGATGATCGGCCTGACCGGTGGCCGAGCCCAAGTGCGCGCCATGCGCCGCCTGGCCTTTGACATCATCGGGGCCCATGGTGGCGTGTCCACCGGCACCATGCTGGGCAAGAAGTGGGCGGCCAAGCGCTACCAAAACGTCTACCTGCGCAACAGCCTGTGGGAAGCCGGCTATGCCGTCGACACCATGGAAACCGCCTGCGACTGGCCTCGTGTCACCAACATGATGAACGCGATGGAAGAGGCGGGCCGCCAAGCCATGGCTCAACATGGCGAGAAGACGCATTGCTACACCCACCTGTCGCACGTGTACCCACAGGGCTCCAGCGTGTACTCCACCTTTGTCTATCGCATTGGCAAAGACTACGACAGCGCACTGGCCCGTTGGCAATCGCTCAAGCAAGCCGTGGGCGACGCCATTGCAGCCAACGGTGGCACCATCACCCACCAGCACGGCGTGGGCAAAGACCATGCGCCCTGGTTCAAACAAGAAAAGGGCCCCGCCAACTTGGCCGCCATCCAGGCTGTGATCCATGAATGGGATCAAAGCGGCGTCATGGCGCCCGGCAACCTCTTGGGCGATGCCTGATGAAGCCTGCGCTCGACATCCTGGTCATCGGGGGCGGCATCACCGGCGCGGGCATCGCGCTGGAAGCCGCGCGCCGAGGCGCATCGGTGCGGTTGGTGGAGCAACGTGACTTTGCCTGGGGCACCTCGTCGCGTTCATCCAAGCTGGTGCACGGTGGCCTGCGTTATCTGCGTGAAGGCGCCATTGGCCTGACGCGAGAGTCGGTGCTGGAGCGCCGCCAATTGCTGCGCGATGCACCTGGCCTGGTCGAGCCGCAACGCTTCTTGATCGGCCACTACGAAGGCCGCTCGCCTGGCAAGGCCATGATGCGCGTGGGCCTGGCTTTGTATGACCTGTTGGGTGGTGAGCGCCATCGCCATGCGGTGGATGCAGCGGGCTATGCCGAGCTGGCCCCTCATACCGATGCCATCGGGCTGCAAGGTGGATCGGGCTATCTGGATGCCAAGACCGATGACGCCCGCCTGGTCTGGCGCGTGCTGCAAGAGGCGCAAAGCCACGGTGCGCGCGTGCAGAACTACACGGCGGTCGACAGCCTGCTGGTGAAAGACGGACGCGTGCAAGGCGCGCGCTTGCGCACCGAAGACGGCCAAGTCAGCGAGGTGCACGCCACCTGCGTGATCAGTGCGACGGGCGCCTGGGCCGACGGCCTGCGCCAAGGTCTGGGGCATACCCCCAAGCTGCGCCCCTTGCGCGGCAGCCATCTGCTGCTGCCGCTGTGGCGCTTGCCGGTGGCGCAGTCCGTCAGCCTGTTCCACCCCCGCGATGGCCGCCCTGTGTTTGCCTACCCCTGGGAGGGCATGGCCCTGGTCGGCACCACCGACATCGACCATCCTCACGACTTGAACCAAGAGCCGGGCATCACCGAGGCCGAGGTGCAGTACCTGCTGGAAGCCCTGCGCCACACCTTCCCGCACCTTGACCTGGGTGTCAAGGACATCGTTTCGACCTATGCGGGCGTGCGCCCGGTTGTGTCCAGCGGTGCAGCCGACCCGTCCAAAGAAACACGTGATCACATCGTGCTCAATGAGCAAGGCCTGATCACCGTGACGGGTGGCAAGCTGACCACCTTCCGCGCCATTGCTTTGGACACGCTCAAGCACGCAGTCAACGCCCACCCCAGCCTGAAGATGAATTGGGATGAGTGCGCCATCCTGACGCCACAGGCCATCGGCCCCAGCCTGAAGCCGCTGGACGCGACCGAGCAAGCGCGCCTGATGGGGCGCTATGGCGCACAGGCCCAAGCCTTCGTGTCTCAAGCCCTTTCGGATGAATGCACCGCCATACCCGGCACCCGCATCTGGTGGGCCGAACTGCGCTGGATCGCCCGCCATGAAAGCGTCCACCACCTGGACGACTTGCTCTTGCGCCGCACCCGTCTGGGCCTGGTGCTGCCGCGTGGCGCACAAGACCTGCTGCCGCGCCTGAAAGACGTGATCCAAGCCGAACTGGGCTGGGACGATGCACGCTGGCACACTGAGTGCACCCGCTACCAAGACCTCATCGCGCGCTGCTACAGCGTGCCCGCCACTTTGAAAGACCCCGCCCCATGAGCCGCCGCCCTGACGATCTCCTGCTGTCGATCGACTGCGGCACCCAAAGCGTGCGCGCCATCTTGTTTGACACGGCTGGCAATGTTGTGGGCAAATCGCAAGTCAAGTTTGATGACTATGTGGTGCCCCAGCCTGGCTGGCTGGAACACGATGTGGACGGCTTTTGGCAAGCGACGACTCAGGCCTGCCAAGGCTTGTGGGCGGAACACGCGGCACTCAAGCCCGCCGTGCGCGGCGTCTCGGTCACCACCCAGCGCGGCACCATCATGCCGGTGGACCAGCAAGGCCAGGCCCTGTACCCCGCCATCATCTGGCTGGACCAACGCAATGCCACCAAACTGCCCAAGATCAGCGCCCATTGGCGTGCGGCATTTCGGGCCATTGGCGTGCGCGACACCATCCAATACTTTCAACGTGAAGCCGATGCCAACTGGCTGGCTGAATACCGGCCGGACCTCTGGTCCAAGACCCACAAGTTCCTGCTGCTGTCGGGCCTGTTGAACCATCGGCTCACCGGCCGCTTTGTGGACTCGATTGGCTCGCAAGTGGGCTACATCCCTTTCGACTACAAGCGCCATCAATGGGCCAAGAGCTGGGACTGGAAGTGGCAAGCCTTGGCCATGCAGCCCGAGCAGTTGCCCGACCTGTACCCGGTTGGCAGCCTGCTGGGTCAAATCACCCCAGAAGCGGCCCAAGCCACCGGCATCCCCGTGGGCCTGCCCGTGATCGCCGCCGCAGCCGACAAGGCCTGCGAGGTATTGGGCGCTGGCTGCCTGGGACCCAATGTGGGCGGCCTGTCGTATGGCACCACGGCCACCATCAACATCAACTCCGAGAAGTACCTCGAAGCCCTGCCCCTGGTGCCGCCCTACCCTGCGGCCCTGCCCGACCACTACAGCTGCGAAGTGCAGATCTTCCGTGGCTACTGGATGGTGCGCTGGTTCAAAGAGCAGTTTGGCCACAACGAGATGCTCGCCGCCGAGCAAACCGGCATCCTGCCTGAAGCCCTATTTGACGAGATGGTGGCCACCGTGCCACCCGGCTCCATGGGCCTGATGCTGCAACCCTATTGGTCCCCCGGCATCCGCCACCCCGGCCCCGATGCGAAAGGCGCCATCGTCGGCTTTGGTGACATCCACACCCGCGCCCACTTGTACCGCGCCATTCTTGAAGGGCTGGCTTATGCCCTGCGTGATGGCCGCGAAAAGCTGGAGAAGAAAACCCGCACGCCAATGACCGAGTTGCGCGTGTCCGGTGGCGGCTCGCAGTCGGACGCAGCCATGCAATTGACGGCCGACATCTTCAACCTGCCTGCCAGCCGGCCGCACACGTACGAAACGTCCGGCTTGGGCGCGGCCATCGACACGGCCGTGGGCTTGGGCCTGTATGGTGATTTTGAATCGGCCATCCGGTCCATGACCCGGGTGGAGCGCGTCTTTGAGCCCATCAAGGCCCATGCCGATTTGTACGACCAACTCTACAACCGCGTCTACAAGCACATGTATGAACGCCTGGCCCCGCTGTACAGCGAGATCCAGTCCATCACGGGCTACCCCAAGCTGGACTGAAGGCGCCAAGCCGCCCCCATCAGCGAGCCATGCGCCGCAATTGATAGCCAGAAATGGCCAATCGCTCTTCGCCATCAACGGTGATCGTCCTGACGTTGGTGCCGCCATCACGAAGGGTTCCAAGAACGATGGCGTTCGTATCAGACAGGGGCATCAAATAAGTGCGTACCTCCTGGTCCGGCTCGTCCGACATCGTCAATTCAGCCATCAGGAAGCCCTGCTCTTCCACCAATCGAATGCGCTTGACAAGAGGCATGTCGTCTCCCAGATTGGCGATCTCATAGTCCCCCAATCGTTTGCGCCATTCCCCCAACGACGCTGGCGGCGAGACCTGATCTCCCACCAACATCTCTTGTTCTCCCAATCGTGCAATCAGGGCGTCGTGACCTGCAACAGGCTGGACAGAAAGCCCCATCTCGCTCAAGGCCCCCAGCTTGATGTGAAAGAGTCCCAGCAAGGCATAGTCGAGCGAATAAAGGCCATCGACACGCCTGGTCAAGTCCAAGGTGTGATCGGCCACTTCGGCTTTCAGCTTGCCGTTCTTGTCCACAATCTTCACCGGCCCAACCAAGGTGGTGTATGCCCCAGCGAGCCGCGACAGGTCTTCTTTGGCATCAGGCTGATCCGTTGCGGGAATGGCTTGCACACGCGGCTGTTTGATGCCGGTTTTGACCTCCAACTCCAAGGCCAGCGCCTCCGTGGCCACGCGATCCACCACCTGCCGCGCGGCACTTGAATTGGCCAACACCACGACGCCCAACTTGTGTTCAGGCAAGACGTAGAGCTGACTTTGAAACAAGCGGGTTGCACCCGCGTGATGCGCCACCACGCCACCACCTTGTATGGTGTTGCGCCCCAGGGTGCTCAACATCCAGCCCAGGCCGACATGGAAGTTCCTGTCCAAGGGGACCTCGCGGTTTTGTGGCCGCAGCATCTCGTCAATCGTCTCGGTGCGCAAAATGCGGTGGCCGTCATAAACACCACCGGCAAAGATCATCGACATGAAATGGCTCAAGTCTTCGACGCTGGCGTTG
>JAGWTE010000190.1 GCA_028869095.1 Burkholderiales bacterium | reverse complement strand
GGCTCCAGTCCTTGTCTCCCGTTGTTGAAGTGGCCAATCAGATACAAGTGCGAACGGCGAATCGTGTGCGTATGTCGACGAGGCAGACCCGGCCGCGTTTGGAAAGTCATGTCGTGAGCGAGCACGACGGCCCATCGTCATCAGATCACTTCGATCGGTCTGATGGCGGCGTAAGTAGTGCACCTCAAAAAGTGAGCGAGCCAGCGTCTGGTTTTGCGGCCATGCTGGAGGAGTCAACGATTCAAGCGATCAAGCACAGTCACCTCATTCATTCCCTGCAGCCTGCAAAGCCATGGGAAACGAAGGCGAGCGATTCGGGGCGGTCTTCCTCCCATGTTTTGGATGGCATGCTGGGGGGACGTACAGAAAAGGTTCGTACCTGGATGGGTACGTACTGCGTGCACGTACCTAATCCCGCTACGGCCTATCGTGGCGGATCAGCGCTTCAGTTGGCTGACACATCGAACTGCCCCTGAGTTTGGGTGGTGAACCGTGGGTTGGCGCTTTCGCGCGTGCACAATCGATGTTCATCCTTGAATGTTCGTGAATAGAACCGTTGGTGGCGCATTGCGCGTCATCTTGAGTCATGACCAAGCAGTCCTTGCAACCTGTTGAGCGCGGCCAAGTGGCCGACAAACGTTCCGTGCCGCAAAAGGCCATGGACAAGCTCGGCCTGGTGCGCGACATCGACCTGGCTTTGCACCTGCCTCTGCGTTATGAGGATGAAACCCGCCTGACTTTGCTGCGTGATGCCCGCGATGGGCAGACGGTGCAGATTGAAGGCGTGGTGCTTCAGAACCGCATCGAGATGCGGGGCCGGCGCCAGATGATCGTCAAGCTGGACGATGGCACGGGCGAGGTCTTGCTGCGCTTCTTGAACTTCTACGGCTCGCAGCAAAAGAGCTGGGCGCCCGGTGTGCGTCTGCGCGTGCGGGGTGATTTGCGCCACGGCTTTTTTGGCCGCGAGATGGTGCACCCCACGGTCAAGATCGTTCAGGAAGACACGCCTTTGGCCTCGTCCTTGACCCCGATCTACCCGACCAGTGCAGGCTTGCCGCAAGCCTATTTGCGCAAGGCCGTCGCGGCAGGTTTGTCGCGTGCGCCTTTGGACGAGGTCATCCCGCCGCAACTGATCCCTGGCCGTTGGCCCAGCTTGCGCGAGTCCTTGCACTTCTTGCATCACCCCAGCCCCGAGGTGTCGGTCATCGCGTTAGAGGACCACAGCCATCCTGCCTGGCAGCGCCTGAAGTTTGAAGAGTTGTTGGCGCAGCAGTTGTCGCAACTGCAAGCGCGCATGGCGCGTGCGGCTTTGAAGGCGCCGGTGCTGCCAACGCGTGATGGCGGTCTGCATGAGCAGCTGTTGGGCGTGTTGCCCTTTGCCTTGACGGGGGCGCAGCAGCGCGTGTGTACCGAGATTGCGCAAGATCTGGCCAAGCCGCAGCCCATGCACCGCTTGTTGCAAGGCGATGTGGGCTCCGGCAAGACCGTGGTGGCCGCCATTGCCGCGACCGTGGCCATTGATGCGGGTTGGCAATGCGCCTTGATGGCGCCCACCGAGATCTTGGCCGAGCAGCACTTTCGCAAACTGGTGAGCTGGCTGGAGCCTTTGGGTGTGAAGGTGGCCTGGTTGACGGGCAGCCTCAAGGCCAAAGCCAAGCGCGAGCAATTGGCCTTGGTGGCCAGCGGCGAGGCGCAGTTGGTGGTGGGCACGCATGCCGTGATCCAGGATCAGGTTGAGTTTGCCAAGCTGGGCTTGGCTTTGATCGATGAGCAGCACCGCTTTGGCGTGGCGCAGCGTTTGCAATTGCGGCGCAAGCTGGAATCGACCGAGCTGGAGCCACACTTGTTGATGATGAGCGCCACGCCCATCCCTCGCACCTTGGCCATGACCTATCTGGCCGATCTGGAAGTCAGCACCATCGACGAGTTGCCTCCGGGCCGCACGCCCATCGTCACCAAGGTGTTTGCCGACAACCGTCGCCCCGAGGTGATCGAACGCATTCGCGATGAGGTGGCCAAGGGCAGCCAGGTCTATTGGGTCTGCCCTTTGATTGACGAGACCGAAGAGTCCGACCAAGCTGCGGATGAAAAGGCCGGCCGGGCCAGCAACAAGCGCCCCCCGCTGGACCTGAGCAATGTCACTCAGACCCATCAAGAGTTGAGCGAAGCCTTGCAAGGCTTTGGTGTGGGCTTGCTGCATGGCCGCTTGCCGGCGTCTGAAAAGGCCGATGTGATGGCGCGCTTTTCCAGTGGCGAGTTATCGGTGTTGGTGGCCACCACGGTGATCGAAGTGGGGGTGGACGTGCCCAATGCCAGCTTGATGGTGATCGAGCACGCCGAGCGTTTTGGCCTGAGTCAGTTGCATCAGTTGCGCGGCCGAGTGGGGCGCGGTGCCGTGGCCAGTGTGTGTGTGCTGCTGTACGCATCCCCTTTGTCGGACACGGGCAAGTCGCGTCTGAAAGCCATGGCCGAGACCAACGATGGCTTTGAGATCGCCCGGCGTGATCTGGAGATACGTGGGCCCGGCGAGTTCATGGGCTCACGCCAGTCGGGTGCGGCCTTGCTGCGGTTTGCCGACTTGTCTGAAGACCAGGGCATGGTGGCGCGAGCCCGTGCGGCCGCGGAGCAAATGTTGCATCATCACCCTTACGCGGCCGAGCGCCATGTGGCCCGTTGGCTGGGCAAAAAGTCGGAATACCTCAAGGCTTGATCAAACCATGCGAGGGCTCTGAGCATGATTTTGTTTGCGGATGTAGGCGGGACCAAAACCCTCTTTGGCTTGGCCGACGCAGTGGCATCTGACGGGGCTGTGCACATGCTGGCCACGCAGCGGTATCTGGCCAGCGAGGTGCCCTCGTTTGAAGTCGCGCTTCAAGATTTTTTGCAGTCTCATGCCCTTGTGATCAGCCGGCCTTTGCGTGCGGCTTGCTTTGGCGTGGCGGGGCCTGTGGATGGACAGTCCATCCAGATGACGAACCTGCCCTGGCGGCTGGATGCGACAGTGTTGAGTCGCTTGCTACAAGGGATTCCCGTTCGCTTGGTCAATGACTTTTATGCCGCCGCCAGCGGGATCGACGCTTTGGGGCCTGGCGATTTGATGCCGCTGCAAGCGAACGAAGCCTTGCTGGGCGGGCATCAATTGGTGATTGGTGCGGGCACGGGTTTGGGGGTGGCTTGGCGCGTCTGGGGGGATGGTCGATACCAGATCGTGTCCGGCGAAGGCGGGCACCTTGGGTTCTCGCCGATCAACGAGTTGCAAAGCCGGTGCATGCAGCGTTTGCAGGCTTTGGTGGACCGTGTTGTGGTTGAGCACTTCGTGTCGGGCCCGGGCTTGGCCCATTGGTATGCCTGTCTGGGCGACACAGGTCCGGCCCGGTTGGCAACGGCGGCCGAGCCCTTGGAGCCGAGTGCACAAGACGTGATTCGGCGCGCGATGGTCGATGGGGAAGAGCGCGCTTTTTTGGCCTTGGATCAATTCTTGTTGTCCTATGGCGCGGCGGCGGCAGGGTATGCGCTGATGCTGTTGGCTCGGGGTGGCGTGTTCGTTGCGGGAGGCATCGCCGTGAGGCTCGGCGACATGATGCGCGATGGCCGATTCATGTCAGGGTTTCATCGACAAGGGCCTTATGAGGCCCTGCTCAAGAGTTTGCCGGTGAATGTGGTGACACAGGCTGACTTGGGTTTGCTGGGGGCCGCCCTGGAGGCACGAAAACTGCTGAACCCGTGAAGGACAAGACCTTTGTCTTAAGATCCCAGCATGACGCTCACTGAACTTCGCTACATCGTTGCCGTGGCCCGTGAAAAGCACTTTGGGCGTGCGGCCGAGGCTTGTTTCGTGTCGCAGCCCACGCTGTCGGTGGCCGTCAAAAAGCTCGAAGACGAGCTGGATGTGAAGCTGTTCGAGCGGGGCAGTGCGGAGATCAGTGTCACGCCCCTGGGTGAGGACATCGTGCGCCAAGCCCAGTCGGTGCTGGAACAAGCCCAGGCCATCAAGGAAATCGCCAAGCGCGGCAAAGACCCTTTGGCCGGCCCGCTGCGCCTGGGTGTGATTTACACAATTGGGCCTTATCTGTTGCCGGATCTGGTGCGCCAGGCCATTGAGCATGTGCCGCAGATGCCCTTGATGCTGCAAGAGAACTTCACCACCAAGCTGTTGGACATGCTGCGCGCAGGTGAGTTGGATTGCGCCATCTTGGCCGAGCCCTTTGTCGATGCGGGCCTGGCCATGGCGCCCTTGTACGAAGAGCCCTTCATGGTGGCGGTGCCGCGCACCCATCATCTGGCCAAGCGGGACAAGGTCAGCGCCGAAGAGTTGAAGAAAGAGACCATGCTGCTGTTGGGCGCGGGGCATTGCTTCCGCGACCACGTGCTGGAGGTCTGCCCGGAGTACGCGCGCTTTTCCAGCGACGCCGAAGGCATCCGCAAAAGCTTTGAAGGCTCGTCGCTGGAGACCATCAAGTACATGGTGGCCGCCGGGATGGGGGTGACCGTGGTGCCACAACTGTCGGTGCCGCCAGAGCCCAATCAGCACATTGTCTACATTCCGTTTGAGGATCCCGTGCCGACCCGTCGGGTGGTGCTGGCCTGGCGGCGCAGCTTCACGCGCTATGAAGCGATTGCGGCTTTGCGCAATGCCATTTACGCCTGCCCCTTGCCGGGCGTGACGCGCCTGACGGCTTGATCGGGTGTCGCGTCAGACGGTCTTGTCGACGGTGTTCTCGGGCGACTCAAAGCAGTCGACCACGGTGAAGTACAGCGAGGCGTAGAAGGCCCCTGCCGTCCACATGCCCAGCATCACGGCCAGGATCTCGGCGATGGCTGGCTCAGGGCTGATCGCGGCAATGGCACGGATCAACATACCCAGCACGGCGGCGACACCCATCCAGCCCAGTCCGTAGAGGACAAAGGCGCCGAGGTTGCGCCAACTGGCCACGAGGCTGAAAAACAGCGCTTTGCCCACTGGGATGCGGCCCCACATGATCAAGGCCGGGGTGTGCCAGAACAGCAAAGAGACCGGCAAGGTCAATGCCCAGCGCAACAACAGATCAGCCTGAACTTGTGGGTCGCTGACCAGGGCGACGATGTCTTTGGCTTGGTCATTGGCCTGATTGAGCGCATCCACGCCAGGGCCCAGCCAATCGGCCAACTGCATGGCCAAAATCATGGCGGCGACGTAGGCCGCGCCCAGTTTGAGCCACTCTTTCTTGGGGGCGTCGGGGCCTCGGAAGGGCTCCAGCAAGACCACCGGGGTGATGCGTTGGCCGGTGAGCACGCGACGCGTGGCCAGCATGAAGCCCATCCAGATCATGGGCAGGGCGCCCATGAAAACCAGCGGCCCGATCAGCGGCACACTCAAGAGCAGCAGGGCCACGCTGGTGACCAGGCCCATCAGGCCCAAAAAGCCCA
>JAGWTE010000189.1 GCA_028869095.1 Burkholderiales bacterium | reverse complement strand
ATAGCCCTTGGCCATCAACGCAGAAGATGACACGCCGGTCTCAAATGCCGAATGCGTCATCCCCATGGGCAACAACACTTCTCTTTGCATGCGTGCTGCAAACGGCTCGCCGCTCAGTTGCTCCACCACGCTGCCCAAAACCGTGATGCCCAGATTGGAGTAAGAAAAGGTTTGACCAGGTGGGTAATCGGCATACTCATCGCGAAGCTGGTCCACCACATGGCTGAAAGGCTCGGGCGCCGTGGTCATGAACCCCTTGAGAATGTCACGCGGCAACCCGGCGTGGTGCGTCATCAGCATGCGAGGGGTGATCGCGGTCGCTGTCCCATTGCGCTGCTTGATCGAGAAGTTGGGCAAATAGGTTTGCACAGGCAGATCCACATTCAGCCGGCCTTGCTCTGCCAATTGCAAAGCGGCCATGTCTGTGAACAACTTGGAGATTGAGCCCACCCGATAGATGGTTTCAGCTGAAGCGGGTGTGCGCCGCTCTTGATCCGCATAGCCAAACCCTTGCGACCACACCACGCGCTGATCATCCACAAGGGCAATGCTGAGCCCAGGCACATCGCCCTGGCGCATCTCGTGGTTGATCAGTTTGCTGAGATAAGCCTTGACGGTGTCCTCATCACCCAGGCGGACCGCATCTGGGCGCGTGGGGGCCACGGAGCAGCCCGACAATGCGGCGGCCAGCGCGGCCATTGCATAAAACCTCATCACATTCCCCTTTTTTGATTGTTCTCATCTGTTCATCTGCTCGTCTCAATCCAGCACCAAGCCAAAGCGCGACCAGCGAATGCCATCGTGTGCGTCGGCCGAATACCAGACCTGCCGAGCCTTGCCCACGATGTCGAAAAGCGGCACCGGCCCAAAGTGGCGTGTATCGGTGCTGGTGCTTCTGCTATCACCCAAGACAAATGCCTGACCAGCTGGTACCGTCAAACTCATGTCCGACAGCGGTGAGGCTGCCGACGCCCATTTGACATGCCATTGGCGACCATCCACGGATTCGGTGACGTCGATGCCATCTTGTGTGACTCGCTCCGCCTGAGTCAGCAGCTTGTCATTGACCCAGACCGCATGCCCAGCCATCCGGACACGGTCACCGGGCAGCGCAATCACACGCTTGATGTAATTCAGCGTGCGGTTGTTGGGGTAGACGAAGATGGCGATGTCGCCACGGCGTACGGCGGTGCTGGCTTCGGGCCTGTTGTAGCGCTTGTCAGCAAACAAGATATCGCCTTGCAACACGCTGGGCTCCATGCTCTTGGATGGAATGCGATACGAGGCGACTTGGTGTTCACGGACGTAGTTGATAAGCAAGGGCATTGCCAAGGCGTTGCACAGCAAAAAGATTAACACGTACAGACCACTGATCTGCCAACTTGCTGAAACGTAGTCCGGCAACCGCACCGCAACTCGCCAGGCATCCACCATGCCGAACACCCAAATGCCCAAAGCCAAGAGCAAGCCGAAGACCAAAGCGGGGATCATCCAGGCCGCAGGTAGGTACAGCCCGATCACCGCGACGCCAGGAATGCTCAAGAGCGCGAAACTCAAGAACAGCCAAATGGCCTTGTTGAGTTCGCCGTTGTAGAGTTGGCCGAATCCCGGCAACACAAAAGACATGGCAAGCGCCACAGGCGACTTGCGTCGTTGGATTGAATACTGCATGGCAGTCCTCCTGTCAAATCATCACAAGGCCGACGAAGCGGCCCACATGCCAAAAATGAAGGCCAGGACTTGCGAAAGCCCCACCCCAGCGGCCGCAACCAGTGCCAGCCATTGCAAACGCGTGCGCCGCTTCGACGCCACAGCCGGCAAAGGCTGCGCATAAACCTCGCGCATCACCCTGTTTGAAAAATCGTCCGGCACGGACAGTAAATCGCCCGCCAGCAGGCCGTCGATGTCGACTTGCATCATGTGTTCTCCAGCAATTGGCGAAGCCGCTGCTTCGCTCGGTGCAAACGGACCTTGATGGCACCCACCGTGCACCCCTCAACCCGGGCGATCGAAGCCATGTCCAGTTCTTCGTAATAGGCCAGCGCCAAGGCACTCCGATCGTCACAGGGCAGCTTGCGCAAAGCTTGCTGAACCTGCTGACGCAGCTGCCTCGTCATCGCTTCCTGAGACGGTTGACCCTGCTCGCATGCCACCTCAGGCAGGTGCTCGCTCCATGCCTGCTCATGATGGGATGAGGCCCGCGTCAATTCATTGATGGCCAGATTGCGTGCGATGGTGAACAGCCAGGTGGAGAACTCCGCACGGCGCGGGTCATAATCACCGATTCGCTGCCAGGCACGCAAAAAGGTCTCTTGTGCCACCTCTTCCGCCTGCCCCTGGTGCATCCCCATTCGCCCCAGGTAGCCAAACAAGGGGCGCTGGAAGTGGTCGACCAAATCGGCAAAGGCCGATCGATCACCGCGATCCATTCGCCTGAGAAGTAAGTTGATGTCCACTCGCCTGTTTCCGTATTGATTGCAGACTTATACAGTCGAGTCAGCGAAAGGTTACAGCGGGGCCATGTGGGCGTGACACAGAATGTAATGTGATCGGTCTAAGATCAGCCCATGCTCAAGCCGACTCATCACCCGCTTCAGTTCTTCTTTGCCCGCTTCATCCGCAGCCGGGCCATCCATCGGCATTACCACCGCCGCTCGATGCTGGAGACCTTGGGCGGGACCGCGCATGAACGCCAGGTACAAGCCGAACACGCCCAGGTCTTGCGCCAGGCTGCCGTCTCCCCACCACAAACGGTGCTGGACAGCCTGCACACCACCGACCAAGGCCTGGGTGCACCGCAAGCCGACCGCGTTCGCACCCAAGTCGGCGGCAACGACATCGAGCAAGAAAAACCCCTGCCCTGGTGGCTGCTGCTGTGGCACTGCTACCGCACCCCCTTTGACCTGCTGCTGAGCCTACTGGCCCTGATCTCCTTCTTGACCGGCGACCTGCGTGCCACCACGGTCATTGGCGCCATGGTGTGCCTGTCGGTGTCCTTGCGCTTCTTCCAAGAAATCAAGTCCCATCGCGCGGCCGACCAACTCAAGGCCTTGGTCAGCAACAAAGCCATGGTGCTGCGGCCCGGTCAGGGCCCTCAGGACATTCCCGTTCACGACCTGGTCCCAGGGGATGTGATCTCGCTGTCAGCGGGCGACATGATCCCCGCCGATTGCCGCATCGTGCAAGCCAAAGACCTGTTCGTGGCCCAGGCCGCCATGACAGGTGAGTCCCTGCCGGTCGAGAAATTCGCCCACGATGCCGACGCCCACCTGCGCAGTCCCATGGACCTGGACAACATCGTCTTCATGGGCACCAATGTGGTCTCGGGCACCGCGCACGCGGTCGTGGTGGCCACCGGCCAGCGCAGCTACTTCGGCGACCTGGCCATGCGCCTGACGCAAACGGACCGGGCCCCCACCCAGTTCCAGGCTGGCGTCAACAAGGTGGCCTGGCTGCTTATCCGATTCATGACGGTGATGGTGCCCTTGGTCTTGCTGGTCAACGGGCTGACCAAAGGCAATTGGGTGGAAGCGGCCTTGTTTGCCCTGTCCATTGCTGTGGGCCTGACGCCCGAAATGCTGCCCATGATCGTGACCTCGACGCTGGCCAAAGGCGCGGTCAGGCTGTCACAGCAAAAGGTGGTGGTCAAGCGCCTAGACGCCATCCAGAACTTTGGCGCCATGGACGTTTTATGCACGGACAAAACCGGCACGCTGACCCAGGACAAGATCGTGCTGGCCCGTCACACCGATGTCTGGGGCCAGTCCTCACGCGATGTGCTGGAGTACGCCTACCTCAACAGCTACTACCAGACCGGCCTGAAGAACATGCTGGATGTGGCCGTGCTGGATCAGGTCCAACTGCACCACGATCTGGAAGTGGCCACGGCCTATGCCAAGGTCGACGAGGTGCCTTTTGACTTCCAGCGCCGGCGCATGTCGGTCGTGGTCATTGAGCACGACCGGCGCCATCTGCTGATCTGCAAAGGCGCGCTCGAAGAAGTGATGAAGGCCTGCACGCAGGTGCGACGCGATGGACAAGACCTGCCGCTCACGCCCGAGTTGCTGGCTGACATCCAGCACATCACGCACAGTCTCAATGAAGAAGGCCTGCGCGTGGTGGCCGTGGCCATCAAAGAGTCGGACACCAGCCAGACGCGCTACAGCGTGGCCGATGAAAGCGACCTGATCCTGGTGGGCTATGTGGCCTTTCTGGACCCGCCCAAAGACACCACGGCTGCGGCGCTGCACTCGCTGCATGAACAAGGCGTGAGCGTGATGGTGCTGACCGGCGACAACGAATGGGTCACCCGCAAGGTGTGCCATGACGTGGGCTTGCCTATCGTGGGCTTGCTCAACGGTGCTGACATCCAAGACATGAGCGATGCCCAACTGGCTGCTGCCTTGCCCAGCCACAATGTGTTCGCCAAGCTGACACCCGATCACAAAGAGCGCGTGGTGCGCCAATTGCGCGCCAGCGGTCACGTGGTGGGCTTCATGGGCGATGGCATCAACGACGCACCTGCTCTGCGTGCAGCTGATATTGGCATCTCGGTCGACACGGCGGTGGACATTGCCAAAGAGGCCGCCGACATCATCTTGCTGGAAAAGAGCCTGATGGTGCTGAGCCTGGGCGTCAAGCAAGGGCGTCGCACCTTTGCCAACATGCTCAAGTACATCAAGATGACTGCCAGCTCCAACTTCGGCAATGTGCTGTCGGTGCTGGTGGCCAGCGCGGTGTTGCCCTTCTTGCCCATGCTGCCCATGCACCTGCTGGTGCAAAACCTGCTGTACGACATCTCGCAAATCGGCATCCCCTTTGACAACGTGGACGCCAATCAAATCGCCACACCGCAGAAGTGGAACCCGCAAGACCTGGGGCGCTTCATGCTGTTCTTTGGGCCGATCAGTTCCATCTTTGACCTGACCACCTTTGCGCTGATGTGGTGGGTGTTTGGCGCCAATGCGCCCGAGAAGCAAACGCTGTTTCAGTCGGGCTGGTTTGTGGTGGGATTGTTGACGCAGACCTTGGTGGTGCACATGGTGCGCACGCAATACATCCCCTTTGTGCAAAGCCGAGCCTCGACACCGCTGATCGTGATGACCGTGTGCATCATGCTGGTGGGGTTGTTTTTACCCATGGGGCCCTTGGCGGCATACTTCAAGCTGCAAGCCCTGCCGGCGGCTTACTTTCCTTACCTGGGTTTGATCTTGCTGGGATACGTGACGCTGACCCAGCTGATGAAGCGCTTTTATACGCGGCGCTTTGGGTGGCAGTAGAGAGACGGCCCGACTCCATCTGGATCAGATCCTGCTATTTCATCTGGGATAAAGAGCAACATCATCGTTTAGGAAACCATGAAAGCAAAACTTGCCACTTTTCTGGGCGTTCTCATCATGACGGGTTTCGGATCTGTTCTCAGTCGGCATCTTGGTC
>JAGWTE010000188.1 GCA_028869095.1 Burkholderiales bacterium | reverse complement strand
GATGAGCCAGGCCCTGCGCAAGCTCACCGGCACCATCAAGAAGACCAACTGCATGGTCGTCTTCATCAACCAGATCCGCATGAAGATCGGCGTGATGTTCGGCTCGCCTGAAACGACCACCGGCGGCAATGCCTTGAAGTTCTACGCCTCCGTGCGTCTGGACATCCGCCGCATTGGCTCGATCAAGAAGGGCGACGACATCATCGGCAACGAGACCAAGGTCAAGGTTGTCAAGAACAAGGTGTCGCCCCCCTTCAAGACCGCTGAATTCGACATCCTGTATGGCGAAGGCATCTCGCGCGAAGGCGAAATCATCGACTTGGGCGTGACCGCCAAGGTCGTCGACAAGTCTGGCGCCTGGTACGCCTACAACGGCGAAAAGATCGGTCAAGGCAAGGACAACGCCCGCGAATTCCTGCGCGAGAACCCCGATCTGGCCCACGAAATCGAAAACAAGATCCGTGACTCGCTGGGCATTGCCCTGTTGCCCTCTGCGGCCGACAAGGCTGAATAAGCTCAGCCTGACTGGATGGGGCTCAGTATGCGCACGGCCACGCTTTCGCTCAAAGGCCGTGCGCTGAAGTATTTGGCGGCGCGCGAGCATTCGCGCGCCGAATTGACCCGCAAGCTGGCGCCCCATGCCGAGTCGGCGGAAGAAGTCCAGCGCGTGCTGGACGAACTGGAGGCCCGAGGCTTCCTGTCGGCCGAGCGTTTTGCCGAGTCGGTTGTGCACCGAAAGGCTGCACGCTACGGTGTGGCACGCCTCAAAGCCGAGTTGTCCCAGCATCAATTGCCCGAAGACGTCACCCGCCAGGTGACCCAAGCCTTGCGCGACAGCGAGTTGTCGCGTGCGCAGGCCTTGTGGGCCAAGCGCTTTGGTTCGGTGGCGCAAACCCCGGCCGAATTGGCCAAACAAATGCGGTTTTTGTCTGGGCGGGGCTTCTCCGGTGAGGTCATCCGCCGGGTGGTCAAAGGCGCGCCGCAAGACGAGTCGCAAGACGATTGACGCGTCGCCCCAACGCCAATCTCCGGAATTCAACGTGAATTCCTGATCACCATCAGAAGCTTGCGGGAATTACTACTTATGTGAGGGGGGCGCGGTGCTATGCTGAATGCTGCACTGCACCCAAGTCAACCTTGATGCCGTGTGATCGCCACGACCTGATCGGCCGTGGTGAGTCCTGTCATGTTCGACACGAACGCAAACCTGACTGCGAGAGCCCGATGAAGATTCATGAATACCAAGGCAAAGAAATTCTGAGCCGATTTGGCGTGCCGGTTCCAAGAGGTATCCCGGCGTTTTCTGTGGACGAGGCTGTCGCAGCCGCCCAAAAGTTGGGCGGTCCGGTCTGGGTGGTCAAGGCGCAGATCCATGCAGGTGGACGTGGCAAGGGCGGTGGCGTGAAGGTTGCCAAGTCGCTGGATGACGTCAAGCGTCTGGCGGGCGAGATCCTGGGCATGCAGCTCAAGACGCACCAGACCGGCCCCGAAGGCCAGAAAGTCAATCGCCTCTACATCGAAGACGGCGCTGACATCCAGAAGGAATATTACGTGTCTGTGGTCACTGACCGTGGCACCCAAAAAGTCGCCTTCATCGCTTCCAGCGAAGGTGGCATGGACATTGAAGAAGTGGCGCACAGCACGCCCGAGAAGATCATCAAGGTCTTCGTCGATCCGCTGGCTGGCCTGACGGATGCGCAAGCCAAGCAAATTGCGGACGGCATTGGCATGCCGGCTGACTCCACCGCCCAGGCTGTCGATATCTTCAAGAAGCTCTACCAGTGCTACATGGAGACCGACGCTTCGCTGGTTGAAATCAACCCGCTGAACCGCGACTCCAAGGGCGGGGTCATGGCGTTGGACGCCAAGTTCAACTTCGATAGCAATGCGCTGTTCCGCCATCCTGAGATCGTGGCTTACCGTGATCTGGATGAAGAAGATCCCGCCGAAATCGAAGCCTCGAAGTTTGACTTGGCCTACATCCAGCTGGACGGCAACATCGGCTGTCTGGTCAACGGTGCCGGTTTGGCCATGGCCACCATGGACACCATCAAGCTGTTTGGCGGCGAGCCAGCCAACTTCCTGGATGTGGGTGGTGGTGCTACGGCAGAGAAGGTGACTGAAGCCTTCAAGATCATGCTCAAGAGCCCCAAGGTCAAGGGCATCTTGGTCAACATCTTCGGCGGCATCATGAAGTGCGACACCATTGCCGACGGCGTGATCACCGCCTGCAAGGCCGTGAACCTGAGCGTGCCTTTGGTGGTGCGCATGAAGGGCACCAACGAAGACCTGGGCAAGAAGATGCTGGCCGACTCCGGTCTGCCCATCATCAGCGTGGACACGATGGCCGAAGCGGCCACCAAGATCGTCGCCGCCGTCAAGTAATTGCCTAGGAATCGAGAACCATCATGAGCATCCTGATCAACAAGGACACCAAGGTCATCACCCAAGGCATCACGGGCAAGACCGGTCAATTCCATACCCTCGGTTGCCAGGCCTATGCCAACGGCAAGAACGCTTTCGTGGCGGGCGTGAACCCCAAGAAGGCTGGCGAGAAGTTCTCCGACATCCCCATCTACGCTTCCGTCAAGGATGCGGCCAAGGAAACCGGCGCCACCGTGTCGGTGATCTATGTGCCGCCCGCTGGTGCGGCTGACGCCATCTGGGAAGCGGTTGAAGCCGATCTGGACCTGGTCATTGCCATCACCGAAGGCATTCCGGTGCGCGACATGCTGATGGTGCGCAACAAGATGAAGGCCAAGGAAGCCGCCGGTGGCAAGAAGACTTTGCTGCTGGGCCCCAACTGCCCAGGCTTGATCACGCCCGAAGAAATCAAGATCGGCATCATGCCCGGCCACATCCACCGCAAGGGCCGCATCGGCGTGGTGTCCCGCTCGGGCACTCTGACCTATGAAGCCGTGGCGCAATTGACCGAACTGGGCCTGGGCCAATCCAGCGCCGTGGGCATTGGTGGCGACCCCATCAACGGACTCAAGCACATCGACGTCATGCGTGCCTTCAACGACGACCCCGAAACCGACGCCGTCATCATGATCGGTGAAATCGGCGGTCCGGATGAGGCCGAAGCGGCTCAATGGTGCAAGGCCAATATGAAGAAGCCCATCGTTGGCTTCATCGCCGGTGTCACGGCGCCTCCCGGCAAGCGCATGGGCCACGCTGGCGCGCTGATCAGCGGCGGTGCCGACACGGCCGATGCCAAGCTCGCCATCATGGAAGAGTGCGGCTTCAAGGTCACGCGCAACCCATCCGAAATGGGCAAGTTGCTCAAGGCCATGCTGTAACACCTTCAAGGTCTTGACTCAATCAGCCCCTACACTCAGGGGCTGATTTCGTTTGAGAACCATGGAAGCTCTATTGACGCCCGAATTCTGGCTTGCTGTTGGCCAGATCGTGATGATTGACATCTTGCTGGGGGGCGACAACGCGGTTGTCATCGCCCTGGCGTGCCGCAACTTGCCGCCTGATCTGCGCAAGAAGGGCATCATCTGGGGCACTTTGGGCGCCATCGCCTTGCGTGTGGTCCTGATTTTCTTTGCGATGGCCTTGCTCAAGCTGCCCTATCTCAAGTTGGTCGGGGCGATCTTGCTGCTGTGGATCGGCGTGAAACTGCTGGTGCCGGAGGACGATGACCATGGCGATCTCAAAGCCAGCGACAAGTTGTTGGGCGCCATCAAAACCATCATCGTGGCGGACTTCGTCATGAGTGTGGACAACGTCATTGGCATTGCCGGTGCGGCGCAGGGTGCGGGGCATGAAGGGCATCAAATGCCTTTGGTGGTCTTCGGCCTCTTGGTCAGCATCCCGATCATTGTCTGGGGTAGCACTTTGGTGCTCAAGCTGATGGACCGGTTCCCGGTCATCATCACGGCAGGCGGCATGTTGCTGGGTTGGATTGCGGGGACCCTGGCGGTCAGCGATCCGGCGGTGCAGCCCTATGTGCCTGACACCGAGTTCAACCACTACGCGATGGCGGTTGTGGGGGCGATGCTGGTGTTGGCCCTGGGTACCTGGCTGGCCAAGCGCCAATCCCACGAGGACTGAGCATGCAGTCACTCTCGCCCCTCGTCTGGTTGTTGCTGGTGCTGGTCTTGGCGGTGGCCGTGGGTGTGAGTTTCCTGTTCAAACGCAAAGCATCCGCATCGGCTGTGTTGAGCAAGGCAGCCAACGAGTCTCGCCTGCCCGTCAAGAGCGGGGCCGACGACGATCTGCCCTACGTGGACGCGCCACAGAACAACCCCGTCCGCTCAGGCCGTCTGGCCGCCACCTTGCCCTTGCAGCTCGATGACGTCAAAGCGGCTGAATCAGCGGGTTCAGACCGTGCTGGGCTGGAGCGCATCCATCGTGCGCTCAACGCGGGGCAGGATGAGCTGGATCGCACGTGGGCCACGCTCAAGCATGTGACACCCACGCCTGGCCAACGCGCCATGGCCTTGCAGACCATGGATCGCTTGGGGCAGGACTTTGAAGCCCTCGGGCGGTTTGATGCCGCGCGAGACGTTTACGAGCACATGGCTGACCTTGATCCGTCCTGGCCTGAGGTCAAAGTGAAATTGAGCCATGCGCGCGAGCAGGCGCTGGCCATGGCCACCCTCACGCGTCCGGCTGTTGTCGTACCAGCGACCACATCCGGTGTATTGGGCCTGCAGAAAATCGGACGCTATCCCCTGCGAGGCGAGATTGGTCGGGGCGCAATGGGGGCGGTGTATTTGGCCAACGACCCGGATACGGGTGCCAAAGTGGCGCTCAAAACCATGGCCTTGAGCCAAGAGTTTGAGGGCGCAGATCTGGTCGATGCGCGAGCCCGGTTTCAGCGCGAAGCCGAAATGGCCGGCCGCCTTACGCACCCCGATATTGTGCATATCCTCGATACGGGCGAAGACAAAGGCCTGGCGTATATCGCGATGGAATATGTCGATGGCACCGACATGGGTTTTTTCGCCAAACCTGGGCATATGTTGCCCGTTCGGCAATTGCTGCACATCGTGGCGCGGGTCGCCGAGGCGCTGGCGTATGCGCACACCCAAGGCGTGACACACCGCGATATCAAACCCTCCAACATCATGGTGGATTTGGACAAGGGCATCGTCAAAGTCATGGACTTTGGGGTGGCACGTGTGGCCGACGCGGCACGTACGCGCACGGGGGTGGTGCTGGGCACGCCCACCTACATGTCGCCCGAGCAGCTGTCCGGCCAGCCTGTGGACGGGCGCAGCGATTTGTACTCGCTGGGCGTGACGCTCTTTCAGCTGTTGACCGGCAAATTGCCCTATCAACACACCTCGATGGCCACCCTGATGCGAGCGATCTCGCAAGAAACGCCCCCGCCTGTGTCGTCATTGAGACCTGAATTACCGCCAGCTTTGGACGATATCGTGGGGTTGGCGCTGCAAAAACACCCAAACACGCGGTATTCGAATGGACACCAGATGGCAGAAGATTTGCGCTCTATTTGATCGAATAGATGTCACCTAGAGAAA
>JAGWTE010000013.1 GCA_028869095.1 Burkholderiales bacterium | reverse complement strand
TGTCATGGATCAGCTTGCAACCCAGCGACTTCAGGCCTTCGGCCAAGATGGCGGTGTAGCTGGCCACGCGCAGGGCGATGCGTTTGAGGCCTTCAGGGCCGTGGTAGACCGCATACATGCTGGCGATCACGGCGGGCAGCACCTGGGCGGTACAGATGTTGGAGGTGGCCTTTTCGCGGCGGATGTGTTGCTCGCGCGTTTGCAGGGCCAGACGGTAAGCAGGGTCGCCATGGCTGTCGACGCTGACGCCGACCAGGCGGCCGGGCATGGAGCGCTTGAACTCGTCTTTGGTGGCCAGGTAGGCGGCGTGCGGGCCGCCGTTGCCCATGGGCATGCCAAAGCGCTGGGTGTTGCCGCAAGCAATGTCGGCGCCCAACTCACCGGGCGATGTCAACAAGGTCAAGGCCAACAGGTCGGCAGCCACGATGGCCAATGCGCCCTTGGCGTGCAGGGCGTCGATCAAAGGCTTGAGGTCACGCACCTGACCGTTGACGCCGGGGTACTGCATCAGGGCCGCGAAGCAGTCCTTGGTTTGCAGGTCTTCAGCCAGCTTGGCGGCGTGGACGACTTCCACGGTGATGCCCAGTGGCTTGGCGCGGGTTTGGATCACTTCCAGTGTCTGGGGGAAGACGTCGTGGCAGACCACAAAGCGGGTCGACTTGCTCTTGCCGCCACGGGCAGCCAGGGTCATGGCTTCGGCGGCGGAGGTGGCTTCGTCCAGCATGGAGGCGTTGGCGATGGCCATGCCGGTCAGGTCGGTCACCATGGTCTGGAAGTTGACCAGGGCTTCCATGCGGCCTTGCGAAATTTCAGCCTGGTAAGGCGTGTAGGCGGTGTACCAGGCGGGGTTCTCCAAGATGTTGCGCAGGATGACGCCGGGCGTCAGGGTGCCGTAGTAGCCCTGGCCGATGAAGTTGCGCATCAGCTTGTTTTGCTGGGCGATGCCTTTGAGCTCGGCCAAAGCCTGGGCTTCGGTCAAGGCCGAGGGCAAAGCCATGGGGTTGCCGCGCTTGATGGAGGCCGGCACGATGCCGTCGATCAAGGCCTGACGCGATGCCACGCCGATGACGTTGAGCATGGAGGCTTGTTCAGCCTCCCAGGGGCCCAGATGGCGGGCCTGGAATTCGGTCGCGTTTTCGAGTGCAGCGAGTGTGGTCAGGGCGGTGTTCGGCATGGTGTTCGGCGGCGGTATGCGGGCAACGGGCAGGAGGTGGACCCACACGCGGCGGCCTGGTTGTCCAGGGCTGCGCGCGGTGGGTCGACTCAACCGAGAGGGTTGAGCGGGAACGCGAGATCAGGCGTTCTTGAGCAGGTCGTCGTAAGCGGTCTTGTCCAGCAGGCTGTCGACTTCTGCGGGGTTGGACAGCTTGACCTTGAAGAACCAGCCGGCACCGGTGGGGTCGCTGTTGGCCAAGGCGGGGTCGTCGCGCAGGGCTTCGTTGACTTCGGTGATCTCGCCGGTGACGGGCATGTAGACGTCAGCCGCAGCTTTCACGGACTCGACCACACCGGCCACGTCCTTGGGGTTGAAGGTGGTGCCCACGGCGGGCAGGTCCACGAACACCACATCGCCCAGAGCGTCTTGAGCGTGGTGGGTGATGCCCACGGTGGCGGTGCCGTCAGCGTTGATTTGCAGCCATTCGTGGTCGGGCGTGTACTTGATGGTCATGGTGGACGTCCTCAAAAATGAAAATGGTTTGTTTGCCGAACGGGCGTGAGTATCTCAGCCCCGGCAGGTGTTGCGTGTGTCGATCAGCCGCGGTAGTAGCGGTTGGGCACGAAGGGCAGGGTGGTCACGGTCATGGCGACACGCTTGTCGCGCACGATGGCAAACACGGGGGTGCCGACTGCGGCTTGAGCGCTGGCCACATAAGCCAGGGCGATGGGTTGACCCAGGCTGGGGCTGGGCGAGCCGCTGGTGACCACGCCGATGTCTGCGCCGTTGGCGTCGATGACCTTGGCACCTTCACGCACGGGCATGCGCTCGGTGCTGATCAGGCCCACGCGTTTGCGGGCGGCACCGTTGGCCAGTTGGCCGTCAATGACGCTGGCACCGGGGTAGCCGCCAGCACGCGCACCACCTGCGCGACGCACCTTCTGGATCGCCCAGGTGATGCTGCCTTCGACGGGCGTGGTGGCGGTGTCGATGTCGTGGCCGTACAGGCACAGGCCGGCTTCCAGGCGCAGGGTGTCGCGGGCGCCCAGGCCGATGGGCTTGACTTCGGGTTGCGCCAGCAGGGCGCGGGCCAGTTGCACGGCCTTGTCGGCGGGCACGGAAATTTCAAAGCCGTCTTCGCCGGTGTAGCCTGAGCGGGTCAGGAAGCAGTCAATGCCGTCCAGCACGAAGTGGCCGCCGGTCATGAAAGTGAGCTTTTGCACGTCAGCATTCAAGCGGGCCAGGGCGGTCACGGCCTGTGGGCCTTGCAGGGCCAGCAAAGCCTGGTCGGGCAAGGGCTGCACGGTGCAACGGCTGCCGATGTGCTTTTGCATGTGGGCAATGTCTTGCACCTTGCAGGCAGCGTTCACGACCACAAACAGATCGTTTTCGCGGCGGGTGACCATCAGGTCGTCCAGGATGCCACCTTGATCATTGGTGAACAGGGCGTAACGTTGCTTGAACTTAGGCAGGTCAACGATGTCCACGGGCACCAGGGATTCGAGTGCGGCGTCGGCGCCTTCGCCCTTGAGCAGGACTTGGCCCATGTGGGACACGTCAAACAGACCAGCGGCGGCGCGGGTGTGTTTGTGTTCAGCCAGGATGCCAGAGGCGTACTGCACGGGCATGTCATAGCCACCGAAGGGGACCATCTTGGCACCGAGTTCGATGTGCAGGGCGTGCAGCGGGGTCTTGAGCAAAATTTCGGACGAGTCAGCGGACATGGCTAGCGCTGGCGGCGAGGCCAGAGTAGAGGGCAATCTGAGTGGATCCGACCCGGTTTCCCTGCCATGCAGAGACACCGTGCCGGTGCTGCCCTCTCTGTCCGCTTTACCTGAGAGATTGACCCCTCGCATCAGTCAGACCGACGCGTTGTGGGCTTGCCCCTTCGGTGGTCCGGCTCGCTCGTGTACAAGTCATGTACAAGATTTGCACAAGCCTCCGGACTCTCTCCAGTGAGGATCACGTCTGCGCGCTTGCGCACGGCAGCCGTGTTTGCCAGTCCTTTTGCCTGAGCGTTCGGGCGGTCAACTCGCGTTGATTGGCCCTGCGCCTTCGGCGGCCTCGATAGGCCACAGGTGTGTGGCCTGGCTCTCTCCTGGCAGCGGCGATTGTATGTCAGGGATACCCCGCGTTGGGAATAAAAAAGCCCCCTGGGGAGCAGGGGGCCGGTGTCGCACCGCGAGGATGCTATTTGTTAACGAATGGCTCAGTGCAGCGTGGTGAGAAATGCCAACAAGTCGGCAGACTCTTGTGTCGTCAGCTTGCCGTCAAATTTCATCTTGCCGCCAGGGACCACCGTTTTGGGTGCGGCGATGTAGGCCTCGATTTTGTCTGGCGACCAGGTGATGCCGCTTTGCTTCATGGCGTCTGAGTAGACGAAGTCAGGCACGGTGCCGGCTTTGCGCCCGATGCTGGCAAACAGGCTGGGGCCCTTTTTGTTTTTACCCGCCTTGACGCTGTGGCATTCAGCGCATTGGCTGTCAAACACATCGCCGCCGCGGTCGGCGTTACCGGCCGCCAGGGCGTTGCCCCAGAACAGATGCAACACGGCCCAGGCAGCAAAGAGGGGGAGGTACTTTTTCATCACGCATCCTCAAAACGAAGTCCAGGCAAACAGGCTCAGCGTGTTTTTGTCGCTGGGCTTGTTCAGGGGGGCATAGGTGGTGATGCCACTGATCTCGTCCGTGCTGCCTTCAACGTAGCGCTTGTAGGCGATGTACTGCAAGCCGACTCGCAGATTGGCCCAAGGCGCATTCCATGAAGACTCTTTGCCCCAAGGTGTCCAGTCCACTTGGTAGATCAGGCCACGGTTGCCGGCTGTCTGGTCTGCGCTGGTGCCCTTGAACAGGCCGACCGTTGCGCCGTAGGTGTTGAGGTAGTGGTAGGACGTGCTGATGCGCATGTCCTTCTGGGTGTTGCGAACGTCGCTGCCATCGGTCGTCCGCTCGCGGATGTAGCTCGCATTGACCGTGGCAATGTGTTTGCGATTGCCCAAATACTGGTAGGACGCGTCCACGCCAAAGTCTTTGAACTTGGTGATCAAGTCCCCGCTTTGGCGGTCTTTCAGCGAGCCGTCAAAGCCCATCATGCCGACAGACCAGGCGCTGGAGCGCAAGTCTTGCATGTAGCCTACACGCCAATAGGGCGCATTGTTCAGGCGGCCCAGGTCTTGTCCATCGGCCTTGCCCAGACCTTGGCGTGACTGGATGCTGGGCGACAGGGTGTTGTACAGGCCCAGTTCGCCGTAGACGCTGTTGTTGAGCAGCGTGTAGGCGTTGACGCCCAGGACGCGGTGCTCCACGTTGCCCAAGCCTTGAAACTCGGCGCCGATCGCGTTGCTGTAAGGCGATGAGGTGTACGGAAAGCCCCAGACCGGCAGCGTGTTGAACGGGTCTTGCACGGTCGGGTTGTTGTTGACCGAGACGCCCACCAAAGCCTCGTTGCCAGACACCGTCAGGTTGTTGGCGTAACGCACGTCCACCTGGTCAATCGAGGTGTGGTGCTCGGTGCCGTCGTGGGTGACCTGCACGAAGCTGCCAATCTGGTCGGTCAGCTTGCCGGCCAGAAAGATCGAGGCTTCTGACAGACCCGTTTTGGTGGTGGTGTCACCCGCATCATTTTTGTAGCGGCTGTAGTCGGCTACCACCATGGCAGATAGCGGGATCTTGCCGTCTTTGCCATCTGAGTCGACATAGCCGCCCAGTTTGAACTTGATGCCGAACGGCGTCAGTTGAGGGCCGTAGGCGCCGATGTGGCAGGCGGCACAGTCTTGCCCGGTCTGGCGCGCGTAGCTGGGCAGGGCGTGTGCCGAGGTGGCTGCCAAAAAGGTGGTGACGGCAAGCGTCAACCCAGTCAATGGCTGACGCCATGAAAATGGTTTGTGCATAGAGATGGACCCAGAGTGGTTGAAAGGAAAAGGGCAAGCGCAAGCCCGCCCCTGGCGGTGGGGGCGTGCGAGAGGTGGGGGCGAGAAGTCGGGGCGAAGGGGAGGCTCAGCCGTTTTGGCTGTTGCGCGGCCACATGGCTTTCAGCACGTCGTCTTTGAAGACGTGGTGATGGAGCAAGGCCGCCAGCGCATGCAGGCCGACGATGGTCAGCATGGCCCAGCCCGCGTAGGAGTGATAGAGCTCCAGCGTCTCAGCCACATCGCGGTCCCGTTCAAGCAAAACGGGCAAGGGCACACCCAAAAAGTCCACGTGACCCGTTCTGGCGCAGGTCAGCAGGTATCCCAGCAAGGGGATGGCAGCCAGCGCGATGTAGAGCGCGGCGTGTCCGGCGGCGGCGGCCAGCTTGGTCAGGCCAGAAAAGTCGTGATCGGGTGCCTTGCTGGTGATCCGGGTCGGGATGCGCACCAAAACCAGTGCAAAGGCGATGATGCCGGCGTAGCGGTGGAGCTGAAGCAGGAGTTGGCGCGTCTCTTTGACCTCGACAAATTCGCGGCTCAAAGCCAGCGCAAAGACGGTCAGAACGATGAACGCTGTCAGCCAGTGAATGGCGATCATCAGCGTGGGCCAGCGAGGAGGGGTGTCGTAGTACGTGGTCATTGCAAAAGTGTAAAACGCACATTTGCAATGTTTGATGTCAATTCAGTGGCACTTTTGTAAGGCAGTGCAACTTTTCAGGGATTTTGGTGGGTGAAACGAGAATGACTATCAATACCCCCTAGGGTTATCGATAGTCACTCTGATTTTGCTTAAAAAATAAGCAGATCAATCACTTCATCAGCAAGTGAGGGAGCCACAGCGACATCGGTGGCCAGTAGGTGACCAGGGCCAAGAACACCAGCATGGTCAACAGCCAAGGCCACACGGCCACCGTCAACTCGGTGATGCCCATCTTGGTGATGCCAGAGGCCACGTACAGGTTCAGGCCGACAGGGGGGTGGCACATGCCCACTTCCATGTTCACCACGATCAAGATGCCGAAGTGGATCGGATCAATGCCCAGCTTGGTGGCGACCGGGAACAAGATCGGTGCCATGATCAGCACGATGGACGAGGGCTCCATGAAGTTGCCTGCCACCAGCAGCAAGATATTGCACACCAGCAAGAAGGCGATCTGGCCCAAGCCCATGCTCACCAGCCAGTCAGCCAGTTGTTGGGGGATGTTTTCGTTGGCCAGCACGAAGCTGAACAGCACCGCGTTGGTGATGATGTACAGCAGCATCGCGCTCATGTTGGCGGAGTTCAGCAGCACGCGCGGCACGTCTTTCAAGCCCATGTCTTTGTAGACGAAGACGGCGATGAAGAAGGCGTAGACCGCCGCCATGGCAGCCGCCTCAGTGGGCGTGAACAGGCCGGTGTAGATACCGCCCATCACCACGACGATCAACAGCAAGCCCCAGAACGACTCGCGAAAGGCTTTGAGACGCTGCGCCATGGACGCCTTGGGCTGACGTGGGTAGCCAAACTTGCGGGCGCGCCACCAGGTCGTGAAGCCCAGCATGAATGCCAGGACGGCCCCGGGGATGACGCCTGCCAGGAACAGTGCACCGACAGAGGTGTTGGTGGACACCGAGTACATCACCATCACGATGGAGGGGGGGATCAAAATGCCCAGCGCGCCTGAGGTGGTGATGACCCCGGCCCCAAACTTGTTGGGAAAGCCGGCCTTGGTCATCGCAGGCAGCAAGATCGAGCCAATGGCGACCACGGTGGCGGGAGACGAGCCCGACACTGCGGCAAACAAGGCGCAGGCCAGCACCCCAGCCAAAGCCAGGCCACCATGCCAATGCCCAACCACGCTGGTTGCGAAGTTGATCATTCGTCTGGCGACCCCGCCATGGGTCAAGAAGTTACCGGCCAGGATGAAGAAGGGGATCGCCATGATCTCGAACTTCTCGATGCCGGTGAACAACTTCAAGGCCACCGATTCAACGGGGACTTGGGTGAAGCCGAAGATGAAGGTCAGCACGGTCAGGCCCAGAGAGATGGACACGGGCATGCCCGTGAGCATCAAGGCCAGCAGCACTGCAAAAATGATGATGCCGTTCATGGTGTGGTCCTCAAGCCTTGGCGGGTTCTTCGTCCAGGCCGTCAACGTGGCCGTGGTCGTGGTGCGGCAACTCGCCCGTGCGGACAAAGTTCCAGGCCACTTGCAGGAAGCGGAAGCACATCAATGACGACCCTAAGGGGATGGCCATGTAGATGATCCAGGTGTGCCATTCCAGATCAGGTGTGGTCGGGCCTTCAATCAGGTCGCCCATGTCCAGGTGCAGGAATTGGTGCAAGGCGTAGTCCGCGCCGTTGTGCCAGACAAAGCGTGCGCCCATGGTGGCGATGGTGCCGGTGAACAGGGCGCCGGCCAGCAGGCCAAACATGACGAAGAACTTGCGCTTGGAGGGAGACAGTTGGTTGATCAACACGTCCACCCCCACGTGGATGCCGGTGCGCACGCCATAGGCCGCGCCAAACTTGGCCATCCACACAAACAGGTAGATGG
Source organism: Burkholderiales bacterium (assembly GCA_028869095.1). Taxonomy (GTDB): domain Bacteria; phylum Pseudomonadota; class Gammaproteobacteria; order Burkholderiales; family Burkholderiaceae_C; genus Aquabacterium. The sequence goes on along the minus strand of JAGWTE010000013.1, from coordinate 17,006 downwards.
TGGCCTCTTGCGCCCAGGCAAAGTCCAGTGTCAGCAGCCAATCTTGTATGGGGGAATGGATGCCCACTATGTATCGATGCAGCACGGACACAAAGATGATGAGCGTGGCTGCGCCCATGAAACTGGCAATCAGCCACTCTTCCAGATGATCAAGCCACTTCATGGTGGTCACTCCTTGGTACAAAAAAACCCACGACGGGGCGTGGGTTCGATCAACTCAACCCACAGACATCACAACTTGCTGGGATCGAAGTTGGTTTCTTTGTAGATGGCTTGCAGCGTTTCATCGCCAATGCGAGAGGCCATTTGCTTGTGCACAGGCACCAGGGCTTTCTTCAGCAAAAAGCGCTCGGCCATCGATGGGGTGTAAATCGCGGTTTTGCCAGAGGCTTTGACCTTATCCAAGGCGTCCTTGTTGTCCTGGAATGCAACGTCATTGGCCACCTTGGTGGATTCCACCATCGCCTTGTTCAGTGCTGTGCGGATGTCGGCAGGCAGACCGTCCCAGAACTTCTTGTTGACCACAACGGCATAGCCCAGGTAGCCGTGGTTGGTCACAGAGACATTGGTCTGCACCTCATGCATCTTTTGGGTATAGAGGTTGGAGGGCGGGTTCTCGGTGCCGTCGACCACGCCAGTTTGCAGGGCTTGGTAGGTTTCAGAGAAGGCCAGCACTTGGGGCAGGGCGCCCAACGCACGCATCTCAGCATCCAACACCTTGGATGACTGGATACGCATCTTCAAGCCCTTGTAGTCGGCGACGGACTTGAGTGGTTTGTTGGCTGACATCACCTTGAAGCCGTTATCCCAGAAGGCCAGGCCTGTGATGCCCCGGGACTCCAGTTTCTTGAGCAAGCCTTGGCCGACGGGGCCTTGGGTCACTTTGTGCAGAGCGGTGTAGTCATCAAAGATGAAGGGCAGGTCAAAGACCTCAAATTCCTTCACGCCCAGCGGTGCGAACTTGGACAGAGAGGGCGCCAACATCTGGACGGAGCCCAACTGCAGGGCCTCCATCTCTTCCTTGTCCTTGTAGAGCTGGCTGTTGGGGTAAACCTCGACCTTGACGCGGCCCTTGGTCAACTCTGCCGCACGCTTGGCAAAGAACTCGGCAGCCTTGCCCTTGGGGGTGTCCACCGCCACCACGTGGCTGAACTTGATCACGATGGGGGACTGGGCGAAGGCCATGGGCGCCAGGGCCAACGAGGTGGCCAAGGCCAGCAAACCGCGGCGAAGGATGGGGGAGGTCAGGCGTGCACTCATTGAATGTCTCCATCTTGGATGTCGATGAGTGGATTGTTGGTGTTCGCCTACTTGCCCGGAATTGTGGAGTTCCACATTTCGCAGTTTTCCCAAGGAAGAACATGGGGCTCGCCCACTAGACTGGTGACGTGAGTCAACCCGTATCCGCCCCGCCTCGTCCTATTTTGGCCGTGCCACCGCAGCCGCGCTTGCGCTTGCTGGGGGGCATGGTGACGGCTTTGCCAGGCTTGTGGGCCTGGCCTTTGGTGCTCTCTCTGGTCTTTGTGGGCGCCGTGATGCTGTGGTTGCGGGCCGTGGAGCGCACCGATCTGGAGGCGCAGCGAGCCGAGATGATCACGGACGCGCTGTCTCTGGAGGCGCAAATCAGCGGTCGGCTGGATGCAGAGACCTCGCGGTTGAAGATCCTGGCCGATGGCATGGGGCAGCAAACCATCTCGCCTCAGTCCTTTGCGGGCGAGGCCATGGTGCTGGACGGCTTGCGGCGGTTTTGGGTCAACGTGACCTGGCTGGACCAGGTCGGGCGCATCGTGGCGACGGCTCCGCTGGATGACACCCTGCGCCGGGACGTGGTCAAGAGCTCGGGGGACGATGGCGGGCTGGCTGGGCATTTGATGGTGCCGGTATTGGACCGTGCAGGCCAGGTCAAAGGCTCGGTGATCGCCCGTTATTCGGCGGCGTCTGTTTTGCGCCAAAAAGTGCCCTGGTGGTTGGCCAGCAAATACGACATCCGCCTGGTTGACGTGGCCGGTGACGTGATCGCGTCGACGGTGGACACGCAGCGGACGTCCAGGCAGGCGTGGTACCGCGTCTCGCTGGGGGTGACCATGCCCAACGCCTGGCTGGAGTTGACGGCCCGCACGGTCATCGTCCCGTGGTGGCGAACCTTGCCGGTGGCCTTGATGGGCGGTTTTGTGGCCTTGGTGCTGCTGACCAGTGTGATGCTGAGGCGTCAGATGCAGAGCGTGTCGCGCGCCGAAGTGGCCTGGCGCACGGAAGCGGCTTGGCGCCAGGCGATGGAAGACTCTTTGGCCATTGGCATCCGGGCCCGCGATCTGGATGGCCGTCTGGTCTACGTCAACAAGGCCATGGCTGACATGGTGGGCTACACGCCAGATGAACTGGTGGGCATCTTGCCCCCTATGCCCTATTGGTTGCCCGATGAGTTGGAGCAAACCATGTCCCGCCACCGGCGCAACATGGCCGGGCAGGCGCCGCGTGAAGGGTATGAGTCGCGCTGGCGTCATCGCGATGGCACGGTGGTGGATGTGATGGTCTACGAGGCGCCCTTGGTGGATGCATCTGGGCAGCACATCGGCTGGATGGCCTCCATCGTCAACATCACCGAGCGCAAGCAATTGGAAGAGCGCGAGCGCAAGCAACTGGAAACCATGGCTCACCATGCGCGGCTGACCATGCTGGGCGAAGTGGCCTCGACCCTGGCCCATGAGTTGAACCAGCCCTTGTCGGTGATCATCAGCTACAACACAGGCTTGCTCAATGCTTTGCAGCGCGAGGCGCCGGTCAACGAGACCTTGCTTAAACCCTTGCAACGCATGGGCGAGCAGGCGGCTCACGCCGGCCGCATTGTCAAACGCATCCGCGAGTTTTTGACCCGCCACGAGCCCGAGTTGGAGGCCTGCGACCTCACTCGCATCGTGGGCGACGCCATGGCCTTGCTTCAACGCGAGTTGGCCAAGCAAGGGGTGGAGTGGGGCGTGCAACTGGACCCCGGTCTGCCCAAGGTGCAGGCCGATGCGGTCTTGCTGGAGCAGGTCCTCATCAACCTGATTCGTAACTCGGTGGATGCCATGGCGCATCAGGCGGGCCCCCGGCGCATTCACATTCAGGGCGGACAAAGTCCTCAATCGGGCTTTGTCAAAGTGGTGGTAGCTGACAGCGGGCCGGGCTTGAACGGGCAGACCATCGATCAGTTGTGCGCGCCGTTTTATTCGACCAAATCAGACGGCATGGGCATGGGCTTGGCCATCTGCCGCTCCATCATCGAGTTGCACTATGGCGTGCTGGACGTGGAAGACAGCCCATTGGGTGGGGCGGCGTTTGCATTCTCATTGCCAGTTGCTGAGGAGTCGTGATGAACATTCAGGACGTGGGTGAGGTCTATCTGGTTGATGACGAGGCGGTGGTGCGAGACGCCTTGGCCTTCTTGCTGGGCTCTCGTGGCTTGTTGGTCCACGCATTTGACAGCGGCCCCGCCTTGTTGGATGCGTTGGGGCATGCTCGCCATCCCGTTCGGGGCGTGTTCGTCCTGGACGTGCGCATGGAACCCATGTCAGGGTTACGTTTACACGACGAATTGAAGGCCTTGGATGTCCGCAATCCCGTGTTGTTCTTGAGCGGACACGGTGACATTCCCATGGTGGTCGAAGCTTTGAAAAAAGATGCTTTCGATTTCCTGGAAAAACCGTACAGTGACAACACGCTGGTCGATCGCATTGAGCAAGCTTTGGCCGTTGAAGCAGCGACATACGTGAACGATGCACGGGAATCGGAACGCAAGGCTCGATTGGCCAGCCTCAGCGACCGAGAACGTGAAGTCATGACACGCGTGGCTGCGGGCAAACTCAATAAAGTGATTGCCGATGAACTCCACATTGCCGTGCGCACGGTGGAGGTGCATCGGGCCCGCGTGTTTTCCAAATTGGGTGTGCGATCAGCAGCAGAGCTGGCTGGGTGGCTGGCGATGGGGTGAGGCTTCTGCGCCCTCAGAGCTTGGGCAACTCCATCGCCTCAGGTTGATGGCCTTGCTGGACCAACCAGTCGCGCAGCGCCAGCCCCGTCGCCGCCGGCCAATAACGCGCCCGGGCCGGATCAATCCGCTTGTAGTCCGCCAATTCATCACCCAGTGTGACCGTACCCGTGGCGGGCACGTGATAGGCCAGGATGATCTGGTTTTGCCGCGCAAAGGGATAGTGGCCGATGAAGTGGGCGCCTTGGGCGTCCAGCCCCAGTTCTTCTTTCACCTCGCGCTGAATGGCCTCGTGCGGGCTGGGGTCAGATCGCTCCAGAAACCCCGTGATCAGCGCATAAAACGATACCGGCCACAACTTGTTGCGCGCCAGGATGATCTGGCCTTCATGTTCCACGACGGCGGCGACCACCGGGGTCGGGTTGTCCCAATGCACGAATCCGCAGTCAGGGGTGACGCAGGCACGGCGCGGAAAGCCGCCATGGTCCTGATCCTGCAGCGGCTGCGCACATTGAGGGCAAAAGCGGTAGGCGTTGGCATTCATGAGGTGACTTTATCAGTTGGTGAAATACCTTGCAGCACACGCCGGGGCGGATTTCCCGGACAATGTCGCCCCATGAGCTCCGAACTGAATTCCTCTTCCGCGGCTGTGGCCGGCGGCCCCGCCCCCAAAATTGGCTTCGTATCGCTAGGCTGCCCGAAAGCGCTTACGGATTCCGAACTGATCCTGACGCAGTTGCGCGCCGAGGGTTACGAAACCTCCAAGACCTTTGACGGCGCCGATCTGGTCATCGTCAACACCTGCGGCTTCATTGACGACGCCGTCAAAGAAAGCCTGGACACCATTGGCGAAGCCTTGGCCGAGAACGGCAAAGTCATCGTGACTGGCTGCCTGGGCGCCAAGGCCGATGCCGGCGGCGGCAACCTCGTCAAAGGCGTGCACCCCAAAGTGCTGGCTGTGACCGGCCCCCACGCCACGCAAGAGGTGATGGACGCGGTGCACACCCACGTGCCCAAGCCTCATGATCCCTTCATCGATCTGGTGCCAGAAGCGCGCGGCGTGGCCGGCATCAAGCTCACACCCAAGCACTTTGCTTATTTGAAGATCAGCGAAGGTTGTAACCACCGCTGCAGCTTCTGCATCATCCCCAGCATGCGTGGCGATCTGGTTTCGCGCAATGTGGGCGAAGTGCTGTCCGAAGCCAAGGCTTTGTTCGAGTCCGGCGTCAAAGAATTGCTGGTGATCAGCCAGGACACCAGTGCCTACGGCGTCGACGTCAAATACCGCACCGGTTTCTGGGATGGCAAGCCCGTCAAGACCCGCATGTACGACTTGGTCGAGCAACTGGGCAAGATGGCGCAAGAGCATGGCGCCTGGGTGCGCTTGCACTACGTCTACCCCTATCCCCATGTGGACGAGATCATTCCGCTAATGGCGCAAGGCCTGGTCCTGCCTTACCTGGACGTGCCCTTCCAGCACTCGCATCCCGATGTGCTCAAGCGCATGAAGCGCCCTGCCAATGGCGAGAAGAACCTGGACCGCATTCGCAAGTGGCGCGAGATTTGCCCGGAAATCGTGATCCGCAGCACCTTCATTGCCGGCTTCCCCGGTGAGACGGAAGAAGAGTTCCAGCACCTGCTGGACTTCTTGCGTGAAGCGCAGATCGACCGGGCCGGTTGCTTCGCTTACTCGCCCATCGAAGGCGCACCCGCCAACGAATTGGAAGGCGCCTTGCCCGACGAGGTGCGTGAAGAACGCCGTGCCCGCTTCATGGCTGTGGCCGAAGAGGTGTCGATCAACAAGCTGGCCAAGCGCGTGGGCGCCACCATGCAAGTGCTGGTCGATAGCGCCCCTGCGCTGGGCCGCAAGGGCGGGGTGGGGCGCACCTACGCGGATGCGCCTGAGATTGACGGCACTGTCCGCCTGTTACCACCCGAAAAGGCCAGCAAGACCTTGAAGGTGGGCGAGTTCACCAAGGCCCGCATCGTGGCCGTGGAAGGGCACGACCTGATCGGCTTGCCGATCTGATGCCAACGGTGCCAGCCCTGTGAGCAAGCTGCCCACGTCCACCGACCTGATCCATCACCCTTATGAAGCCCCAGGCGGGTTTCATTCGGTGATGCCGGGGGTGCACAAGGCCTCCACCGTGATCTTTGAGAACACGGCGGCCTTGCGTGCCCGGCAGTGGAAGGACAAGAGCGGCTATACCTACGGGCTGCATGGCACCCCAACCACCTTCATCCTGGAAGAGCGCCTGGCCACGCTGGAAGGCGGTTTGCAAACCGTGCTGGCGCCCAGTGGCTTGTCGGCCATTGCCTTGGTCGACATGGCTTTGCTCAAGGCCGGTGACGAGGTCCTGATTCCCGACAACGCCTACGGCCCCAATAAAGAGTTGGCGCTGCATGAGTTGGCCGCCTGGGGGATCACACACCGCTTTTACGACCCGCTTCGGGCCGACTTGCTGGCTGACCTGATCACGCCCCAGACCCGCTTGCTGTGGCTGGAAGCCGCTGGCTCAGTCACCCTGGAGTTTCCCGATCTGATCGGTTTGCTCAAGGTGGCTCGTGCGCATCCAAAGATCACGGTGGCCTTGGACAACACCTGGGGCGCCGGCTTGGCGTTTTCCGCCTTTGAGTTGGACCCCGGTGAAGGCTTGCCCAAGGGCGTGGATGTTTCCATCCATGCGCTGACCAAATACCCCTCTGGTGGTGCCGACGTGCTCATGGGCTCGGTCGTCACGCGTGACGATGCCTTGCACCAGCAAATCAAGCTCACGCACATGCGCATGGGTTTGGGCGTGGGTGGCAATGACGTCGAGGCCATTTTGCGTGGCCTGCCCAGCCTGCCCCTGCGCTATGCCGCGCATGACGCCGCGACGCGTCAAGTGGCTCAGTGGCTCGCTCAAAGATCGGAATTCAGCCAGGTTTTGCATCCCGCTTTGCCCCAATCCCCGGGGCATGCCCATTGGGCGCAGATTGGTGGCGCAGCGGGCGGCCTGGTGTCGGTGATCTTGGCCAGTCGCTATGCTCGCGAACAGGTCGATGCCTTTGTCGATGCCCTCAAGCTGTTTAAGATTGGCTACTCGTGGGGCGGTCCAGTCAGTCTGGCTGTGCCGTATCAGCTCAAGCACATGCGTGCTTTGGAGGGGGCACCACAAGGCACCTTGGTGCGCCTGGCCATCGGCCTGGAGCGGGTGGAAGACCTGCTGGCAGACCTGGATCAGGCCTTGTCAGTCCTTCCCGCCTGACGACACCTTGTGCCGCATCAAGCGGCCCTTCTCTCTCTCCCACTCGCGTTCTTTGACGGTGTTGCGCTTGTCGTGCTCGGCCTTGCCCTTGGCCAACGCCACGTCCACCTTCACATAACTGCCCTTGAAGTGCAGGTTCAAAGGGACCAGGGTGTAGCCTTTTTGTTCAGTCTTGCCAATCAGGCGGCGAATCTGGGCGCGCTGCATCAGCAGCTTCTTGGTGCGATCGGCGTCAGGGCGCACGTGGGTCGAGGCAGAGCGCAGGGCGTTGATGCGCAGCCCGATCAGGAACAACTCGCCATCCTTGATCACCACATAGCCGTCCGTCAGTTGAACCTGCCCGTCGCGAATGGCTTTGACTTCCCAGCCTTCCAGCACGATGCCCGCCTCAAAGCGCTCCTCGATGTGATAGTTGAAATGGGCTTTTCGGTTTTCTGCGATCGTCATGTTGCTCAGTGTGCCGGATGACACGCTTTTGGCGTGCCGTGCTCCTTAAAATAGCGACATTCTATGAAGCACGTTCAAAAGTCAGTCTTGCTTTGGTATTCCCCGCGTGAAATGTACGCGCTGGTTACCGGCCTCGAAGACTATCCCAAGTTTCTGCCCTGGTGCGATCGCGCTGAGGTGATCCAGACACATCCGGATGGGGTGACCGCCAGGCTCCACCTGGGCATCGCCGGGGTCAGGCACGCCTTCACCACGCGCAACATCAACGTCGACAATGAAAGCGTGACCATGCAACTGGTGGATGGTCCGTTTTCGCACCTGGAAGGCATCTGGCGCTTTTTGCCTCTGCAAAAGCCGGGGCAAGCGGGGGATACGCCGGTTTTACCGGCTGATTCTCCCGCCTGCAAGGTGGAGTTTTCGCTACGCTACGCGTTCTCCAGCCGGCCGTTGCAGATGGTGGTCAGCCCTGTGTTTGACCGCATTGCCAACACCTTTGTGGATGCTTTCGTCAAACGGGCGGAGCAGGTGTATGGCCCTCGCTGACTCGGCGGCGCTCAAAGGGGCTGGGGCGCCAAACCCTGTGAACGTGGAAGTGGCTGTGGGTATGGCGCCCAGGCTGGTTTCTCGTCGCAACGTGGTCTTGGCAGCCGGTGCAACAGTGCGTGAAGCTCTGAAAGCAAGCGGATTGCTTGATCAACCGGGAGGGCCGACCTGGGACCTGATTGCCTCAGGCCAATGGTTTGTCGGTCTTTGGGGGCGGCGAACCGAGTTGGATCACGTGCTGCGTGAGCGCGATCGCATCGAGCTGTATCGCGGTTTGCAGGTGGATCCCAAAGAGGCTCGGCGTGTGCGTTACCGCGTGAACGGCGACAAGCGGCCCAAGTGGGGGCAGCGCAAGTCCTGATCAAGCCAGGTCGGCGCTTGGCCCCGGTTTGGGATCAATTGCAGTTGTTGCGAATGATCTCTTCGACCTGGCGCTGCTCATCAGCGCGGCCCTTGTCGTCCAGGATTTCGCGCTCGCCATTGGCATTGGTGCGCGAGATGCGGATACCGTCATTGAGCGTGCGCTGGTAGCTCTTGGCGCGCTGGCAGTTCTCAGCACGGTTTTTGGCGGCCTTTTCTTCTTCGACCTTTTGCGCCGCCTTTTTCTCGTCCTCAGCCTTTTTGCGCTTGGCTTCGAGTTCTGGGTCGGTGGCCTTGCCCTCGGGCTTGGATGCGGCGCTGGCCGAGGCGGCTGGCGTGCTTGGGTCGGCGGCGGGCTTGGCGGTCGCCGTTGCTGCGGCTCTCGCTGCAGCGGGGCGGCTCAGGATGTCTTTTTCAGGCGTGCCGTTAGGGGGCGGGCGATCGCTGTACTGAATTGCGCCCGCGGCGTCTTTCCACTTCCATTGCATGCCGGCAACAGCGGACGTGGGTGAAGTCAGCAAAGCCGCGCTGGCGATCAGCGTGGACACAAGCACGGAGGGCAGTGGGCGCACGTTCTTCATGCAGCGCAGTGTATCCCTGCCAACAAATGGCGATCTTCGGGAATATGTCCAATCTGCCACGCATCTCGGCGGTTTCGCACATGGGGCGTCCTGTGCGTATAATCCGCTTTTGCGTCTGGAGCCTGTTCATGCGCCTGCTTGGTAAAGCACTCACGTTTGATGACGTGTTGTTGGTGCCCGCGTACTCTCAAGTGTTGCCCCGCGACACATCGCTGGCCACCCGTTTGTCCCGTAACATTCAATTGAATCTGCCGCTGGTATCCGCTGCCATGGATACCGTGACCGAATCGCGCCTGGCCATCGCCATTGCGCAAGAGGGCGGCATGGGGATCATCCACAAAAACCTGACGGCCAAGCAGCAGGCCGCCGAAGTCGCACGCGTCAAGCGTTACGAGTCCGGCATCCTGCGCGACCCGATCACCATTTCGTCCGGCGTCAAGGTCCGCGATGTCATCGAGCTGTCCAATCAGCACGGCATCTCTGGCTTCCCTGTTGTCGATGACGGCAAGGTGGTGGGCATCGTTACGGGCCGCGATCTGCGTTTCGAGACGCGTCTTGACTCCCCTGTGCGCGAGATCATGACACCGCGTGATCGCCTGATCACCGTCAAGGATGGCGCCACCCAAGCCGAAGCCAAGGCCTTGATGCACAAGCACAAGCTGGAGCGCGTGCTGATGGTCAATGACGCGGGCGAGCTGCGCGGCGTGTTCACCGTCAAAGACATTACCAAGCAAAACAGCTTCCCCAATGCAGCGCGTGACTCGCACGGCAAGCTGCGCGTGGGTGCCGCTGTGGGCGTGGGCGAGGGCACGGAAGAGCGCGTTGAGTTGCTGGTCAAGGCCGGTGTGGACGCCCTGGTGGTGGACACCGCTCACGGCCATAGCCACGGCGTGATCGAGCGCGTGCGCTGGGTCAAGAAAAACTTCCCTCAAGTGGACGTGATCGGCGGCAACATTGCCACCGGCGCGGCTGCTTTGGCTCTGGTTGAAGCCGGCGCAGACGGCGTCAAGGTCGGCATCGGCCCTGGCTCCATCTGCACCACCCGCATCATCGCGGGCGTAGGCGTGCCCCAAATCACCGCCATCGACAACGTGGCCACCGCGCTGCAAGGCACGGGCGTACCGCTGATCGCCGACGGCGGCATCCGTTATTCGGGTGACATTGCCAAGGCCATCGCCGCAGGCGCCAGCGCCGTGATGATGGGGGGCATGTTTGCCGGTACCGAAGAAGCGCCAGGCGAAGTGATCCTGTACCAAGGCCGTAGCTACAAGAGCTACCGTGGCATGGGCTCTATTGGCGCCATGAAGGACGGCTCGGCTGACCGTTACTTCCAGGAAAACGACGAGACCACGAACCCCAACGCCGACAAGCTGGTGCCCGAGGGCATCGAAGGCCGCGTGCCTTACAAGGGTTCCGTGTTGACCATCCTGTACCAAATGGCAGGTGGTCTGCGTGCTTCCATGGGCTACTGTGGTTGCGGCACGGTGGACGACATGCGCAACCGCGCTGAGTTCGTCCAGATCACCGCCGCCGGTATCCGCGAAAGCCACGTGCACGACGTGCAAATCACCAAGGAAGCGCCCAACTACCGCATGGAGTGATGCCCGCAAGGGCATTGACTCCTGGGCAGTGTGGCCAGGATCAGCCAATGAGCACGACCCGCGGCCGCCAGGCGGCCATGCCTTTCATCATGGTGACGGTGCTGCTCGACATGATGTCGATCGGCATCGTGTCGCCCGTCTTGCCCAAGCTGGTTGGTGGCTTCATGAGCTCTGGGGCCAGCACCTCGCTGGCTTTTGGGGCCGTGCAGGTTGTTTACGCCTTGGCCCAGTTCTTCAGCGCGCCGATTCTGGGTGCGCTGTCTGATCGTTATGGCCGCCGGCCCGTGCTCTTGTTGGGCCTGGTGGGCATGGCGCTCAACTTCTTTGTGACGGCGCTGGCCACCGAGTATTGGGTCTTGCTGGTCGTGCGTTTGATTGGCGGTGCCTTGTGCGCCAACATCGCCGTGGCCAATGCCTACGTGGCCGACGTCACCCAGGCCAAAGACCGGGCTCGCAACTACGGCATGCTGGGGGCGATGTTCGGTCTGGGCTTCATTCTTGGGCCCATCACCGGTGGTTTGCTGGGTGCCCACAACCTGCACTGGCCGTTTTTCTTGGCCGGCTCGCTGTCCTTGATCAACGCCGCCTACGGTTGGCTGGTGTTGCCGGAATCCTTGCCATCAGAGCGCCGCCGCGCCTTCACGCTCAGCAAGGTCCATCCTTTTGCATCTTTGGGGCGCTTGCGGCAGATGGAGGGGGTAGAGCCTTTGCTGTGGGTGATGGGGCTGACCACGTTGGCACAATTCATTTTGCACAGCAATTGGATGCTCTATACCGAGTTCAAATTCGGTTGGACCCCGCGTGACAACGGCCTGTCGCTGTTCGCTGTGGGTGTGATGGCCATGCTGGTGCAGGGCGGTTTGCTGCGTCAGTTTCAAAAGACCATACCGGTCAACAAGCTGGCCAGCATCGGTTTGATCTCATCCACGCTGGCCTTTGCGGCCTATGGCGCTGTGCCGGAGGGCTGGATGATGTACGCCGTCATCGTGGCCAATCTGTTCGGATACGTGGTCAACCCCACCATTCAAAGCGTGATCTCCAATGCGGTTGAAGCCAACCGGCAGGGAGAAAGCATGGGCGCCTTGTCGTCCATCAGCAGCGTGGCGGCCATCTTGGGGCCGCTGATGGGGGCGCCGGTCTTGGCCACCGTGTCGCATTACCCGCATGGCGACTGGCGTGTCGGGGCTCCGTTCTATTTGTGTGCAGCGCTGCAGGCCATCGCTGCGTTCCTCGGTATTTCGTTCTTCAATCAGCGGCAGCGTGCCGTGGCTTGATTGGTTTTTCGAAGGTTGATTCCTCATGCATGACAAGATCCTCATCCTCGACTTCGGTTCTCAAGTCACCCAACTGATCGGCCGACGCGTTCGCGAAGCCCATGTCTACTGCGAGATCCACCCCAGCGATGTGAGCGACGAGTTCATCCGCTCGTTCGCGCCCAAGGGCATCATCCTGTCGGGCAGCCACGCCAGCACCTACGAAGACCACCAACTGCGCGCACCGCAGGCCGTGTGGGACCTGGGTGTGCCCGTGCTGGGCATTTGCTACGGCATGCAGACCATGGCCGTGCAACTGGGCGGCAAGGTCGAATGGAGCGACCACCGCGAGTTCGGTTATGCCGAGGTGCGTGCCCATGGTCACACCAAACTGCTCAATGGCATCCAGGACTTCGCCACGGCTGAGGGCCACGGCATGCTCAAGGTCTGGATGAGCCACGGTGACAAGGTCACGGCCTTGCCTGAGGGCTTCAAGCTGATGGCCTCGACGCCCAGCTGCCCGATCGCGGGCATGGCCCATGAAGAAAAGGGCTACTACGCGGTGCAGTTCCACCCCGAGGTCACGCACACGGTGCAAGGCCATGCATTGCTGACCCGCTTTGTGCGCGAGATCAGTGGCTGCAAGGGTGACTGGATCATGGGCAACTACATCGAAGAAGCCGTCGCGAAGATCCGCGAACAGGTGGGCGATGAAGAGGTCATCCTGGGCCTGTCTGGCGGTGTGGACTCGTCTGTGGCTGCAGCCTTGATCCATCGTGCCATTGGTGATCAGTTGACCTGCGTGTTCGTGGACCATGGCTTGCTGCGCCTCAACGAAGGCCAGATGGTGATGGACATGTTCGCGGGCCGTTTGCACGCCAAGGTCGTGCATGTGCAGGCGCAAGAGCAGTTCATGGGCCACCTCAAAGGCGTGACCGACCCCGAGCAAAAGCGCAAGATCATCGGCCGTGAGTTTGTCGAGGTCTTTCAGGAAGAGGCCAAGAAGCTGAGCAACGCCAAGTGGCTGGCGCAAGGCACAATTTACCCCGACGTGGTCGAGTCCGGTGGCACCAAGTCCAAGAAGGCGACCATCAAGAGCCACCACAACGTGGGCGGCCTGCCTGAAACGCTCGGCCTGAAGTTGCTGGAGCCTTTGCGCGAGTTGTTCAAGGACGAGGTGCGTGAGCTGGGCGTGGCCTTGGGCCTGCCTGCTGACATGGTCTATCGCCACCCCTTCCCTGGTCCTGGCCTGGGCGTGCGTGTGCTGGGTGAAGTCAAGCCTGAGTACGTGTCGCTGCTGCAGCGTGCGGATCACATCTTCATTGAAGAGTTGCGCAAGACCATTGACCCCGCAACGGGCAAGAGCTGGTACGACCTGACCAGCCAGGCCTTCACGGTCTTCTTGCCCGTCAAGAGCGTGGGCGTGATGGGCGATGGTCGCACCTACGAATACGTGGTGTCGCTGCGCGCTGTCGAAACCAGCGACTTCATGACCGCTGACTCCGCTGAACTGCCTTACGCTTTGCTCAAGAAGGTCTCCAGCCGCATCATCAACGAAGTGCGCGGCATCAACCGCGTGGCTTATGACGTGTCGTCCAAGCCGCCTGCGACCATCGAGTGGGAGTGAAGGGGGCAAAAGTCGGCCGGGGGGCGATCCAATTTTGAATGGCCCGTCCGGCGTCAGACGACCGGGCGGAATCGACCCCAAGCCGCCCTCTATCCGCACAAGCATCAGCCTTATCGGCGCGATCAACTGATCGTGTCCTGAGGCGGCGCAGCCTCAGCGCAATACGGAGCGGTAGAACAACGCCATGCGCTGCCGCAGCGCCGCTTCGCATTGTTCTGGGGTGCCTTCCTGCTGGTTGCGCAAGACTCGCGAGTGTTGGTCACCGAGGATGCAGTTGATCAAATACACGGGCAACTGGTCTTGGGGCACATCCTCTCGCAATTGGGCACGCACGTCTGGTCTTCCCAGATAGCGTGCAATGGCCTCGCGGGTGACGTTGGGCCCGTTGTCAAAGAAGGTGTCGATCAACTCGGGGTTGCTGTTTGCCTCGGCCGCGAGGATGCGTTGCAGCGCCACCCAGTCAGGCGAAGTCAACAGGCGATAGAGTCGGCTTGCGAACTCGTCCAGCACGGTCCTGAATGGACGCGGATCCAGGTCCATGTTCATGTCTGCAAAGAACTCTGCGCGCTTGGCCTGCATCACAGCTTGCAAGATGCCAGCCTTGCCACCGAACTTTGTGTAGATGGTGCGTACAGCCACACGCGCCTCGCGTGCGATCATCTCCAGGCTCACACTGCTGTAGCCATTCTCGAGGATCAGGCGGCCTGCCGTCTGAGCCAGGTCTGTCAGACGCGCCTCTACCTCAGCCGCCTTGGGGCGGCCTACACCCTTGCTGACGCCTTTGTGGGCAGCAGTCTTCTGTGTCGCTTTTTCGGATGATTTGTTGGTCGCAGCGCGCCGTTTGGCTGAATCGGTGGCTTTTTGCATGGACGTGAACTTTAAACCATCATTTAATGAAATGAAACCGTTTCATTTCTTGACGTGACGCAAAAGAGCCAGAATAATGCGCCGAAGTCATTTCATTTCGAAAGCGTGCCGCCATGCAAAACAACCAGGCCAAGATCGAAGCCAAGACGGAAGTCGTGCAGCTGACTGCAGTGCCCTCTGCACCGGCTGGTGCGGAATCTCCGAAGGACAAGGCGCCGGGTAAGTCGCGCGTTTTCTTCGTGTTGGGCGCACTCGTGTTGGTCGGGCTGGGCTTTGGCGGGCGCATGTACTGGCGCAGCCAGAACTTCGTCGAGACCGAGAACGCCTACGTGGCGGGGCACGTGCACCCGATTTCCTCGCGCATCGCTGGCGTGGTGACCAAGGTGCTGGTCGATGACAACGAAGTTGTGAAGGAAGGCCAGCTGATTGCAGAACTGGACCCGGCCGATCAACGGGTGAAGCTGGAGCAGATTCAGGCTCAGATCGCGTCGGTCGAGCAGCAGGTGATCCAGTCCGATGCGCAAGCCGCGCAGGCCCGGGCCAGCGCAAGCGCCGCACAAGCCCAGGTGGCTCAGGCTGAAGCCCAAGCTTTGCGCACGCAGCAAGACGCCCAGCGCTACACCGAGCTCTACAACAAGCAAATGAAGGCGGTGGCCAAGTCTGAACTGGATGCGTCTGTGGCTGCGCGAACCAGTGCGCAAGCCGACGTGACCGCACGCAAGGATGCCGCCCTGGCTGCGCAGGCGCAGGTTGGCTGGACCCAGTCGGCACGCGAGGTGCTCAAGGCGCAGATCAAAGTGCTGCAGGCCCAGGCCCGCGACGCCCAACTGCAGCTCGGCTACAACCGCATCGTGGCGCCAGTCAGCGGCCGTCTGGGTAAGCGCAGCATTGAGGTGGGTGCGCGTGTCCAGCCGGGCCAGCAATTCGCCGCCATCGTCGAGGACAAAGTCTGGATCACGGCCAACTTCAAGGAAACACAGCTGGCCGGCCTCAAGCCAGGTCAGGACGTAGACGTGACCATCGATGCCTTGCCGGGCGAGCACCTCAAGGCCAAGCTGGACAGCTTTTCGCCGGCTTCGGGCAACCAGTTCGCTCTGCTGCCTGCCGACAATGCCACGGGTAACTTCACCAAGATCGTGCAGCGGGTGCCCGTCAAGCTGACCTTTGCCGATGCCGACCTGCAGCGTCTGGCTGGCCGCCTGGTGCCGGGCATGTCGGCCATCGTCGAAATCGACTTGCGCCAATCTGTTGGCACACAACACTGAGCCGTCCAACGACTTGCCTGACACCTCCGAAAAGCCCTCATGACGCGCACCCCATCTCGATCGCCAGCCGCGCCCATGCCCATGCTGGCTGCGCCAGGTCAGCATGTTGATCTGCGCGCCTGGATCGCTGTCATGGCTGGCCTGTTGGGCGCCTTCATGGCGGTGCTGGACATCCAGATCACTAACTCGTCGCTCAAGGACATCCTTGGCACCTTGTCAGCCACGCAGGAAGAGGGCTCCTGGATCTCGACCGCTTATCTGTGCGCCGAGATCGTCGTGATCCCGCTGACGGGCCTGTTGGCACGCGTGCTGGGCCTGCGCACCTACATGGTCGGCACGACGGCCTTGTTCCTTGTCTGTTCAACGCTGTGTGGCTGGGCTTGGAACCTGCAAAGCATGGTCGTCTTCCGTATGCTGCAGGGCTTCACGGGCGGCGCGCTCATTCCCATGGCGATGACACTCGTGATGGCCAAACTGCCGCCCACCAAGCGCGCCGTGGGCATGGCCATGTTCGGTCTCACGGCCACGCTCGCGCCCACCCTGGGCCCCACCTTGGGCGGCTACTTGTCTCAGCTGTACGGCTGGCCCTCCATCTTCTACATCAACTGGGTGCCTGGCGTGCTGTTGATGTTGGGCGTTTTGTGGGGGCTGGATAACGAGCGTCGCAACTGGTCTTTGCTGGCCCATGCAGACTGGATCGGCATTGGCTTCATGGCCATCGGACTGGGCAGCCTGACCATCTTCTTGGAAGAAGGCA
Source organism: Burkholderiales bacterium (assembly GCA_028869095.1). GTDB lineage: Bacteria > Pseudomonadota > Gammaproteobacteria > Burkholderiales > Burkholderiaceae_C > Aquabacterium. The sequence goes on along the minus strand of JAGWTE010000013.1, from coordinate 490 downwards.
ACTCGAAAGACTGGTTCGAGTCCGGCTTCATCCGCACCTTTGCCACGCTGGCCATCGTAGGGCTGGTTGGGTGGGTGGCCAACACCATATTGCGCGATGAGCCCTTCGTTGATCTCAGCCTGTACTTGCGCCGCAACTTCTTCGTGGCAGCCGTGTTGGCGGCCGTGACGGGCATGGCCTTGTATGGCTCGTCCTTCCTGCTGCCTCTGTTCCTCGGCCAGATCGCCAACTACACGCCCATGCAGATCGGCGAGGTCATCATGTGGGCCGGTTTGCCGCAGCTTTTCATCATGCCCATCGCTGCGGCACTGTCGTCGAAGGTTGACAACCGCATCATGTGCACGATCGGGCTCGGTCTGTTCGGTGCATCCTGCCTGATGAACGGCTACATGGACGCAACCGTGGGTTATGACCAGCTGCTGTGGTCACAAGTCGTGCGGGCCATGGGCCAGCCCTTCATCATGCTGACGCTGTCCAACTTTGCGATGGC